>JAJQBJ010000108.1 GCA_021203345.1 Oscillospiraceae bacterium | reverse complement strand
AAAGAAAAACCCCTGTTTCCCTTGCCGCAGGAAGAATGCGGCAAGGGGACGTAACATGCTTTCAAATTTACCTCGTAACCAGACACGCAGGTAACGTAGAATGTTTTTGCTTCATATGACCACGCTTGCGAACGTGGTTGCTTGTTCGCTCATTTTGCCTTGTTTCGTGCGAATCTGGTTACGATGTTACTTGCTACACCGTTGCATCCCCATGCCCCGTTCTCACCAGGGCATGGGAGAGGTAATCATCTCAAGGTTTGCAGAGCTTTTTGCACGGAACTTGATTTCCGTGCAAATGACCGACTCCGCACTTGCGGCCCCGCGCCAAAAGCCTTATAATAACAGGACATGGATTGAGAAAGGGGGAGGCCCGTCATGAAGGAAGAAGCCCGTCTGTTCGCGGGAGTGGTTCCGCTGCTGGACTGGTATCGGGAGAACGCCCGCAGTCTGCCCTGGCGCAGCGAGCCGACGCCCTACCGGGTGTGGGTCAGCGAGATCATGCTCCAGCAGACCCGGGTAGCCGCTGTGCTGGACTATTTTCGGCGCTTTATGGAGGCGCTCCCCGACGTGGCGGCCCTGGCAAACTGCCCGGAGGAACAGCTTTTGAAGCTCTGGCAGGGACTGGGGTACTACAGCCGCGCCCGGAATCTGCAAAAGGCGGCCCGGATGATCTGCAATGATTTGGGGGGCGAGTTCCCCTGCACCTGGGAGGGCCTGCGAAAGCTCCCCGGCGTGGGGGACTATACGGCGGGGGCCATCGCCTCCATCGCCTTCGGCCTGCCGGAGCCTGCGGTGGACGGCAATGTGCTTCGGGTCGTGACCCGCCTGCTGGCGGACGAATCGGACATCACGATCCCGGCCACGAAAGGGCGCATCCGTGCGCTGTTGGCGGAGGTCATGCCGCTGGAGGAGCCAGGCACCTTTAATCAGGCGTTGATGGAGCTGGGGGCGCTGGTCTGTCTGCCCAACGGTGAGCCCCAGTGTCAAAGTTGCCCCTGGGAGGGGCTGTGTCTGGCCCGGGCGCGGGAGCTGACGGACGTGATTCCGGTAAAGCCGCCGAAAAAGGCCCGGCGGGTGGAGCAGCGCACGGTGTTCCTGATTTTCCACGAAGGCCGGGTAGCCCTGCGGCGGCGGCCCGCCCGGGGGCTGCTGGCCTCCCTGTGGGAGCTGCCCAATGAGCTGGGGGACACGCTGCCGCTGGATCAGTGGGGAATTACCCCCCAAACACTGGAGGATGGGGGAAAGGGAACGCACATCTTCACCCATATCGAATGGCACATGACCGGCGTGGTCGTCCGTGCGGTCACGGATGCGCTGCCTGAGGACTGGGTCTGGGCTACAGACCGGGAGCTGGCGGAGCGCTATCCCATTCCCAGCGCCTTTGATTCCTTCCGGGAACGGGTGGAGACGGAGATGAACAAGGGGGAAACGGTATGATATGTACGCAATGTCCCCGACAGTGCGGGGCGCTGCGGGATGAGCAAACCGGCCTGGGCGTCTGCCGTATGCCGGAGGTTCCCGTGCTGGCCCGGGCCGCCCTCCACCACTGGGAGGAGCCGCCCATCTCCGGGAGCCGGGGCAGCGGCGCGATTTTCTTTTCGGGCTGTCCGCTGGGCTGTGTGTTCTGCCAGAACGAGGAGATCAGCCATCAGAACTACGGGAAGGCCGTTACGGTGGAACGGCTGAAAGAGATTTGCCGGGAGCTGGCGGCCCAGGGGGCGCACAACCTGAACTTTGTGAATCCCACCCACTACGCCCATGTGATTGCTGCGGTGACAGAGGAGGACTACGGTATCCCGGTGGTCTGGAACACAGGGGGCTATGACAGCGTGGAGACGTTGGCCCGGCTGGAGGGCAAGGTGGACATCTACCTCCCCGACCTGAAATATTTGGACGCCGATACCGCAAAGCGGTATTCCGGCGCGGCGGACTACCCGGAGAAGGCTCAGGCCGCCATCTGTGAGGTGGTTCGGCAGACCGGCCCGGTGGTGCTGGAAAACGGCCTGCTGCGGCGGGGCGTTATCATCCGCCACCTGATTCTGCCGGGACAGCTGGACGCGGCCCGGCGGGTGATGGACTGGGTGGCGGAGCGCTTTCCGCCGGGGACGGTGCTGTTCTCCCTGATGAGCCAATATCTGCCCTGGGGCCGGGCAAGCCAGTACCCGGAAATCAACCGCAGACTCCGCCGGGCGGAGATTCGTTCCGCCCACGCATATATGGAGAATCTGGGGCTGGAGGGCTTTGTCCAGGAGGGCGCGTCCGCATCGGAGGGCTTTATTCCCGGCTTTGATTTGACCGGGGTTGAATCCGGCGGGAATCTGTGATATTCTGTCTACAGAAAGATGTGTGCCTGCGGAAGGAGAGTCAACTGTGAACCGCTGCTTTGCCGAAATTTTAAATCAGGTTCGCCGGGGGCAACCGGCCCAGCTGCAAATATCCGTGGAGGAGGGGGTCTACACCCGGCGGTTCCTCCCCAGGGAGCGGCTGATCCTTCTGGGCGGGGGCCATATCGCGGCGGCCCTGTGCGAGATCGGGGCCGCGCTGGACTTTGCCGTGACGGTGATCGACGACCGGCCCGCCTTTGTAAGCCCTACCCGGTTTCCCCAGGCGGCGGAGGTGCTGTGCGATGATTACGCCGCCGCGCTGGAAAAGCTGCACCTGACCGGGCGGGATTATGTGGCGATCCTCACAAGGGGCCACCGCTTTGACGCGGAGTGCCTGTGGGCGGTTCAGGCCGGGACAGAGCCGAAGTATGTGGGCATGATCGGCTCCCGCAGCCGGGTGGCAATGCTGATGCGGGCGCTGGAGGAGGAAGGGTTTGACCGGGAACGTCTGGCCCGTATCCATGCGCCCATCGGCCTGTCCATCAACGCCCAAACGCCCCGTGAAATCGCCGTAGCCATTGCCGCAGAGCTGATTCAGTGCCGCCGGGAAGGGCTGGCCCGCCGCTCCCATAGCCTGACGATGCTGAACGAGGATGTGGATATGGCGCTGCTGTCCTTTCTGGCGGAGGATACCTCCCCCAAGGCGGTGGTGCTGGTGTACGATGCCAGCGGCTCCACCCCGGCCAAGTCCGGGGCCATGATGGCGGTGAATCTGAGCGGACAGGTGACGGGAACCATTGGCGGCGGCTGTTGGGAGCATCAGGCGGCGCGGGCGGCTTACTGGCTGGTTGGCACGGGGCAGCATCGACAGATGGCCGTGGAGCTGAACGACGTTTCCGCCGCGTTAGAGGGGATGGCCTGCGGCGGTCAGATGCGGCTTTATCTTTGGGATGTGCCCCAGGATGGGAATGAACCCGTTGCGGACGGCGCGAAAATATGATAAAATAATAGAAATAGAGCAAGGGAAGCTCTGAATAAATCGACAAGAGCAGGCAGCGAGGAATTTTGTGTCGTAAAAAGGCGCAGGAACGCAGGAATACTTTGTGTATTTCAAGTTTCTGCAACGCATTTACGGCGCAAAAGGGCCGCTGGATGCCGCAGGCGGTTTATTCAGTGGTTCCCTAAAAAAAAGGGAGGATATTCCCATGAACGCAGAGGAAATGCAATTCCGCACCGTGGCCTTCGGCGGCTTTCACCGGGGCGAGGTGCTGGACTATATTCGGAACATGACCAGCCGTTATCAGGAAGAGCTGGAGGAGGCGCGGGATGAGCTGGCTGCGGCGGAGCAGAAGCTCCAGCAGGTCAATGAGGCAGTCCCGGCCGACGACAGAATCGGTGCGCTGGAGCGCCAGGCGGAGACGCTGGAGGCGGAGAACGCTGTCCTGCGCCGGGAGAAGGACAGCCTGACCGAGGAGAACCGCCGCCTGCGGGAGCAGCTGGCCGCATGGGAGCCGAATGTGAACTCCTATGGCATCCTCCGGAATCAGGTGGGGGAGATCGAGCTGGACGCCCGCGCCCGTTCCGCCGCGCTGCTTCGCCAGGCGGAGCAGCAGGAGCAGGCTCTTTACAGCCGGGCGGAGGCCACATTGCGCCGGACGGAACAGCAGTTCCGGCAGGTACAGGGCAATGCGGACGCGACGCTGGCCCATCTGACCACCGAGCTGGAGCGGATTCAGGGGGAGCTTTCCGCCCTGAGCGATGCGCTGGATCAGGACGGCGCGGCGCTGGCTGCCCTCCATGTGGAAAATCCCGCCGGGGAAGGGGGAGCCTCTCATGAGTGAGACATATCGCCTGACAACAGACCAGCTGCGGGAGATGTACCCCCGGCTGCGGGCCGGGGATCGGGTGGTGCTGTCCGGCACGATTTACACCGCCCGGGACGCCGCCCACAAGCGGCTGTTTGAGCTGCTGGATCGGGGGGAGGAACTGCCCTTTCCTCTGCAGGATGCAGTGATTTATTACGCCGGGCCGACGCCCGCCCAGCAGGGAATGGCCGTGGGAGCCTGCGGCCCCACCACCTCCAGCCGGATGGACGGTTTTGCGCCCCGGTTGCTGGATTTGGGGCTGGGAGCCATGATCGGCAAGGGCCAGCGCAGCCCGGAGGTCTGTGACGCCATTGTGCGGAACGGGGCCTGTTACTTTGCCGCCGTGGGCGGCGCGGGGGCGCTGATAGCCCGGTGCATCCGCACGGCGGAGGTCATCGCCTTTGACGAGCTGGGCTGTGAATCCGTCAAGCGCATGACGGTGGAGGAGCTGCCCCTGACCGTGGCGATTGACTGTCAGGGAGGCAATCTGTATCAAACCGGCCCATTGGACTATCGGAAACGGGCGTAAGACCCGCAAAACGGACAGGAGGAACCCGCTATGGCAAGGGAGAAGCAGAACGGCAGCGACGGAAAATTCGTGGTTATCAACCCCCAAGGGGAGCATATCGACTGCGAGATTTTATTCACCTTCGACAGTGACGACACGGGCAAGAGCTATGTGGTCTATACCGACAACACCCGCGACCAGAACGGGGAGCTGAAGGTCTATGCCTCCATCTATGACCCGGAGGGGAAGGATCTCTCCCTGCGGGAAATCAAGACCCGCGCCGAGTGGGAGATGATCGACAAGCTGCTGGAGGACTATTGACCGAACCGATGAGGAAATAAAAGAGGGTTGCCCGGTGTGTTATGACCGGGCGGCCCTCTTTGTCTCCAAATACGAAAAACATTCACAGATAATTTACAATTCCGTCAAAATTGCCGGTAGAATCCCGGATACGGGACAGATATCATAAAGCCAGGAAATACTTTATCACTATAAAAATCGACAATACGAAATAGATTTGAAAGGGGAGCGCATCCCATGGAATTTATCACACTGGAACACGTTGTCAAGGAATATCGCATGGGCGAGGTGACCATCACCGCGGCGGCGGATATCTCCTTTGAGATAAAAAAGGGCGAGTTCGCCATCATCGTCGGCCCCTCCGGCGCGGGCAAGACCACGGTGCTGAACCTGCTGGGCGGGATGGACTCCTGTACCTCCGGCTCCATTGTGGTGGACGGAACGGACGTGGGTAAGTTCAGCCCGAAGCAGCTGACGGAATACCGGCGGCATGACATCGGCTTTGTCTTTCAGTTCTACAATCTGGTGCAGAACCTGACCGCCCTGGAGAATGTGGAGCTGGCGGCTCAAATCTGCCGCGACCCCATGGACGCGGAAGAGGTTTTGCGGCAGGTGGGGCTGTCGGAGCGGATGGACAACTTCCCCGGTCAGCTCTCCGGCGGCGAGCAGCAGCGGGTCGCCATCGCCCGGGCGCTGGCAAAGCGCCCCAAGCTCCTGCTGTGCGACGAGCCCACCGGCGCATTGGACTATGTGACCGGCAAGGCCATTTTGAAGCTGTTACAGGATACCTGCCGGGAGCGGGGGGTCACGGTGGTGGTTATCACCCACAACACGGCCCTGACGTCCATGGCGGATCGGGTGATTCACATCAAAAGCGGGCTGGTGTCCAAGGTGGAGCTGAACCGAACGCCTACGCCCGTTGAGCAGATCGAGTGGTAATTTCTTGAATTCTCCCGGAACGGAGGTGAGCGCATGGCGAAAAAAGCCTTACATAAGGATTTGCTGCGGGAAATCAAAAACACCCGCGCCCGTTTTCTGTCCATCTTTCTGCTGGTGGCGCTGGCGGTGGCCTTTCTGGCCGGCCTGCGTACCACGGAACCGGATATGACGAAGTCGGCGGACGACTACTTGGACAGCACAAACCTGATGGACGTGCGCTTGCTGTCTACGTTGGGACTGACGGAGGACGATTTGGAGGCCGCGTCAAGCCTGGAGGGGGTGGCCTCCGCCCAGGCGGACTGGGAGGTGGACGCCCTGGTAACCAGCGACGACGTGACGCTGGTGGTCAAGACCATCTCTCTGCCGGAGAACGACATCAACCAGCCCTACCTGCTGGAGGGGCGGATGCCGGAGGCCGAGGACGAGTGCATTGTGGAGGAAAGCCTGCTGGAATCGCTGGGGAAGGGGATCGGGGACACCCTGACCTTTGACACCGGGGACGGGGACTATGCGGACGCTTTGGCCCGCACCACCTATACGGTGGTGGGAACCTGTAACTCGCCCCTGTACATTTCCACTCAGCGGGGCACCTCTACGCTGGGCTCCGGCTCCATCTCTGCCATTGTGTATCTGCCCCGGGAGGCGTACACGCTGGACTATTACACGACGATTTACCTGACGCTGGAGGGTGCGCTGGAGCTGAACGCATACTCCGACAGCTATACGGAGCTGGTGGAGGCGTTCACCGACTCCATCGAGGACTTTGCGGATCAGCGGGCGGAGCTTCGCACCGAGGAAATACGGGCCGAGGCCCAGGAGGAGCTGGACGAGGCTCAGGCGGATTATGACGAGGCCAAGGCAGAGGCGGAGCAGGAGTTGGACGATGCAGCGCAGGAGCTGGCAGACGCCCGGACGGAGCTGGACGACGGCTGGACAGAGTATAATGACGGGCTGGAAACGCTGGATACCGAGACTGCCGACGCACAAACGCAGATCGACGACGCCAAGGCGGAGCTGGCCGACGCCTATACGACCCTGACGGAGAGCGAAACGGAGTATGAGGATGGCTACGCCCAATACGAGGACGGCCTGAGCCAGTATAATGCGGGTCTGGCGGAGTACCGGGCCGGTCTGGCGGAATACGAGTCCGGCTATGCCCAATATGAGGACGGGCTTGCGGAATATGAAGCGGGCTACGCCCAATATCAGGCGGGTCTGGCGGAGTATGAGTCCGGCTACGCCCAATATCAGGCGGGCCTGACGGAGTACGAGGCGGGCTACGCCCAGTATCAGGCGGGCCTGGCGGCCTATGAATCCGGCTATGCCCAATGGCAGGCGGCGTGGGCGGCCATTGCAGCGGCGGGATTGGAGGATTCCGCGGAGGGTCAGGCGCTTTTGGCGCAAAAGGCCGCGCTGGACGAGATAAAGGCCACACTGGATGCAACAGCGGCCACATTGGAGCAGTCAAAGGCCGTTTTGGACGCGACGGAGGCGCAGCTTGCCGCCGCAAAAGCCACGCTGGATGAGACGGAGGCACAGCTTGCCGCCGCGAAAGCCACGCTGGACGAGACAGCGGCCACCCTTGCCGCCGCGAAAGCGGAGCTGGACACGGCGAAGGCCACGCTGGACAGCACCGCTGCCACCCTTGCCAGCTCGAAAGCGACCCTTGCTGCCGCCCGGACAGAGCTGGATGAGGGCTGGGCGGAGTATTACGACGGATTAGAGGAGGTGGCGGAGGCCGAAGCGGAGCTGGAGTCCGAAACTGCCGATGCAGAGCAGGAGCTGGCCGATGCGCTGACCGAGCTGAGCGACGGAGAGACGGAGTACGCGGACGGTCTGGCGGAATACGAGGAGGCCCGGTTGGACGCAGAGCAGGAGCTGGCCGACGCACAGCAGGAGATTGACGACGGACAGGCGGAAATCGACGACCTGGAGGACTGCACCTGGTATGTGCTGGATCGAAGCTCCAATTTGGGCTTTGCCAGCTACGAGAGCGACGCGGAGAATATGGGCAACCTGGCGACCATGTTCCCTCTGATTTTCTTCCTGGTGGCGGCGCTGGTGTGCCTGACCACCATGACCCGGATGGTGGAGGAACAGCGGGTCACCATCGGCGGGCTGAAAGCGCTGGGCTATTCCCGGGGGGATATCGCCCGGAAGTATGTGGGCTACGGCCTGATCGCCTCGCTGGGCGGGAGCATTGTGGGCCTGCTGGTGGGCTGTTCGCTGATTCCGTGGATCATTATCACCTGCTGGAAAATCATGTACTCCATCCCGACGGTGAAGTTTGCGTTCTGCCCGGTGATTTATCTGTTCAGCGCCGGTGCGGCGGTGCTGGTCATCGTGGGAACGGTGCTGTCCGCTACACTGTCGGCGCTGCGGGCTACGCCCGCCACGCTGATGCGGCCCAAGACCCCCAAGGCGGGGAAACGGGTGCTGCTGGAGCGGGTCACGCCCCTGTGGAAACGGCTGACCTTCACCCAAAAGGTGACGGTGCGGAACCTGTTCCGGTACAAAAAGCGCTTCTGGATGACGGTGATCGGCATCGGCGGGTGTACCGCCCTGATTGTCACCGGCTTCGGCCTGCGGGACTCCATCAACGACATTCTGGGGATCCAGTATGACCAGCTGAGCCTTTATAACGCTACCGCCGTCATTGAGGAGGACGACCTGGAGGAACTGGAGGCTCTGCTGGACGAAAACGAGCTGGTCAGCGGCTATGCGGTGGTTCACCAGAACAGCATTGACTTTGAGGGCAGCTCCACCATCAGCGGCTATTACATGGTGGTTGACAGCCCGGAGTCCGTGGAGGGCTATATGGTGTTCCGCCACCGGCTGAACCACGAGGCGGTGGAGCTGACGGACGACGGACTGTACATCTGCGAAAAGCTCAGCGAGCTGCTGGACCTGGAGGTGGGCGACACGCTGGTTCTCAGCGGAGATCAGCGGGTGACCGCCACCGTGGCAGGTATCGTGGAGAACTATGTATACAACTACGTCTATATGACCCAAAGCTACTACGAGGCCCTGTACGGGGAGGCGGCGGAGCATAACGAGGTGATGATCTCCTATGTGGAGGACACTGAGGAGACAGAGAACGCCGTGGCCCAGGAGCTGCTGGAGGCGGGGGTGATCTCGTCCATTACCCAGGTTTCCGCTGTGCGCTCGTCTCTGGACGATTCCTTCCACACCATCAACTATGCCGTGCTGGTTATCATCATCTCGGCGGCGGCGCTGGCCTTTGTGGTTCTGTTCAACCTGAGCAATATCAACATCACCGAGCGGAAACGGGAGCTGGCAACGCTGAAGGTTTTGGGCTTCAACGACCGGGAGATGAACGACTATGTGCTGCGGGAGAATGTGATTCTGACGGTGCTGGGGATTCTGTTGGGCCTTCTGATGGGGAAGGGACTGCACGCCTTCCTGGTCAAGACGGTGGAGATCGAGATGGTCATGTTTGGCCGCAGCGCAAAGCCGGTCAGCTATCTGATGGCGGCGCTTCTGACGGCGCTGTTCTCCGTGGCCGTGAATATCCTCGCCGGGCGCTCCCTGCGGAAGATCGACATGGTGGAAAGCTTGAAAAGCGTGGAATAGGTTCCGATTTTAGCGGAAGATGCGGCAAATTCTCCGGTGGGATTCACAATTCCTTCACAAACTGTTTGCAAATTGTCCACCTTTTTCCGCCGGGTTGTGGTAAGATATACTCGTGACAGGGAAACAAGCACAACATCAAAAATCCTCTTTTCTTCTCTTTTTCTCTTTGTTTGTCGCATCGACGGGGTGACCCCCCGCCGGTGCGGAACAGGCTAAAACCGGAAGTGTTTCCGTTTATATATAGCTTTTTCGTTTTTCATGAACCCCTCTCTTTTCTTCCTTATTTTCTCTGAAAAACCGTCGGTCAGGTGTGACCGGCGGTTTTTTGGGTGTGGGGGATTTTTATTTACATCTACATCTGATTGCCCGAAATTGATTTCCGCAACGCCTTTGTTTGGTGTTGCAATCTTGTTCCATGGGTGATATAATAGATAAACTCACGCAGGAAACAGGAAAAATTTACACAAATATCGGGAATCAAATTGTATCTTCCGGGGATTTGTGATACAATATAGCGTGAGCGCGGTCGTAGGGGCATTCTCTGCGCCTGCGAAAGCAAAAAACGAAAATCAGGGGAGCTTCCCCGAAAAAAAGGAGTAATCATACTATGTTTGAGAAAATTGCAGCCATGCTGGCAGAGCATATCGATTGTGACGTGTCCGAGATCACCCGCGAGACGACGTTCGAGAGCCTGGGCATCGACTCCCTGGATACCGTGGAGATGGTGATGCAGCTGGAGGAAGAGCTGGACACCGAGCTGGAGCTGGAGGAGAAGGTCGAGACCGTCGGCGCTCTGGTAGACTTTGTAGAAAGCAAGCTGAACGGCTAATCTTATTATCAACGCCCTGTGCCTCCCCTGAATTTTCGGGGGAGGCGGGGCAATCGGTTTATTCAGCGGCAAGGAGGAGAACAGACCATGATTGGATTGGTATTTTCCGGTCAGGGCGCACAGTATTCCGGCATGGGAAAATCCCTGTGCCAGTGCAGCCCGGCGGCAAAGGCAATTTTTGATATGGCCGAGACGATCCGGCCCGGCACGGCGGAGCAGTGCTTCACCGGCTCTAAGGAAGAATTGACGGAGACAAGGAACACACAGCCCTGTATGTACTGCGTGGAGGTGGCGGCTGCCGCCGCCCTGCGGGAACGGGGCGTGGAGGCGGACGCCCTGGCGGGCTTCTCCCTGGGCGAGATCTCTGCGCTTGCCTGGTCCGGCGCGGTCAGTCTGGAGGATGGTTTCCGGCTGGTGGCACGGCGGGGCGAGCTGATGCAGAAGGCCTCGGAGGAGGCGGAGTCCGGCATGGTGGCCGTCATGAAGCTCTCACCGGAGCAGGTGGAGGAGCTTTGCCGGGGTTTTCAGCAGGTCTATCCGGTGAACTACAACTGCCCGGGGCAGATCGTGGTTTCCGGCGCGGCGGCGGAGATGGAGGCCGTGAAAGCGGCGGTCAAGGCCGCCAAGGGCCGCGCGGTGCCGCTGGCGGTGCGGGGCGCGTTCCACTCGCCCTTTATGGCTACCGCGGCGGAGGGACTGGCGGAATATCTGAAGGGCCAGACCTTCCAGGCGCCCCGTATGCCGCTGTACTCCAACTATACCGCCACGCCCTACGAGGGTGACCCCAACGGGGGCGCGTTCGCGGAGCTGCTCAGCCGTCAGGTGGTGAATCCCGTCCGTTGGCAGACCATTGTGGAGAACATGATTGCCGCCGGCGTGGACACCTTTATCGAGGCTGGCCCGGGCAAGACCCTGTGCGGCCTCATCAAGAAAATCAACAAGGAGGTCCTTACCCTTCGTGTGGAGGACGAGGACAGCCTGAACGAGACGGTGGCGGCGCTGAACGGGGCGGAGTGACCGAACAAATGAAAGGATTCAAATACAATATGTCTGAATTACAGGGAAAGGTGGCTCTGGTAACGGGCGCCACCAGAGGGATCGGCTACGCCATTGCGGACACGCTGGCCCGGGACGGGGCCACGGTGGTTCTGACTGGGCGGAGCGCACAGGAAACCGGCGACGCCCTCGCTGCAAAAATCGCGGAGGCTCACGGCGGCACGGCTGTCTACAGACAGTGCGACGTGTCGGACTTTTCCGCCGTTGACCAGATGGTTAAGGCGGTCATCAAAGAGCTGGGCGGCATTGATATTCTGGTGAACAACGCGGGCATCACCCGCGATAAGGTGCTGTTAGCCATGAGCGAACAGGACTGGGATCAGGTGCTGGACACCAACCTAAAGAGTATGTTCAACACGATTCATGCCTGCTATCGGAACTTTATGAAGAAAAAGGCGGGAAAGATCATCAATATTTCCTCCGTTTCCGGTCTGATGGGCAATTCGGCCCAGGCCAACTACACCGCCGCAAAGGGCGGCGTGATCGCTCTGACCAAGACGGTGGCGCGGGAGCTTGCCTCCAGAGGCATCAACTGCAACGCCATTGCCCCCGGCACCATCGAGACGGAAATGACAGCCAAGATGGATCAGGGCGCATTGGACGCCCTGCTGAAAACGGTTCCAATGGGCCGTATGGGAAAGCCGGAGGACATCGCGGAGTGTGTGGCGTTCCTGGCCTCTGACCGGGCTAAGTATATTACCGGCGAGGTTATCCGTGTAGACGGCGGAATCGGAATGTGAGGAAGCGTATTCCGGGGACACTTGCCCCGGTCTAACAGATGAGGTGTAAAGGATATGAGACGAGTTGTAGTGACCGGCGTAGGGGCCATCACCCCCATCGGGCTGGATGTACCTACCATGTGGAACAATATGCTGGCGGGTGTCTGTGGCATTGGCCGACTGGACAGAATCGACGCGGAGGCCTACAAGGCCAAGGTGGCGGCCCAGGTGCGGGATTTTGACCCCTCCCCCTGGTTTGACAAGGCAGAGGCCCGGAAAACGGATCTGTACTGCCAGTTCGCAGTCGCGGCGGCGGAGCAGGCCATTGAGGACTCCGGCATCAAGGGGACGATGGACGACGAGCGCATCGGCGTTTATGTGGGTACGGGCATCGGCGGTATGACCACCCTCCACGAGCAGATCGACATTGTTCTGAACAAAGGCCCCCGGAGAGTCAGCCCCCACACCATTCCCAAGCTGATTGGCAACATCGCGGCGGGGACAATCGCCATCCGGAACGGATTCCACGGCCCCACGCTGCCCATGATGACCGCCTGTGCCACCGGCACCAATGAGATCGGCGAGGCATACCGGGCCATTGCCCACGGCTATGCGGACGCAATCGTGGCGGGCGGCGCAGAGGCTGTGATTACCCCTGTGGCGGTGGCGGGCTTTACCGCTGCCATGGCCCTGTCCATCACGGAAGACCCTCTGGACGCCTGCAAGCCCTTTGACGCCCGGCACAACGGCTTTGTCATGGGCGAGGGCGCGGGTATCGTGATTCTGGAGGAATACGAGCACGCCAAGGCCAGAGGAGCCAAAATCTATGCCGAGATGGTGGGCTATGGCAACACCTGCGACGCCTACCATGTGACCGCGCCCGACCCCAAGGCGACGGAGTCCGCCCGGGCGGTTCGGATGGCCTGGGAGCAGGCTGGTTCTCCCACCGAGCATATCTATGTGAACGCTCACGGCACCTCCACCAAGATGAACGACTCTACGGAGACGCAGGCCTATAAGCTGGCCTTTGGCGAGGAGCTGGCCCGGAAGCTGATGATTTCCTCCACCAAGTCCATGACCGGCCATATGCTGGGCGCGGCGGGCGCTGTGGAGGCAATCGCGGCGATTCTGGCCGTGCGGGACGATGTGGTTCCGCCCACCATCAACTATAAGGAGCCTGACCCTGCCTGCGATTTGGACTATACGCCCAACGTGAAGAGGGAGGCCCGGGTGGAGCTGGCGCTGTCCGACTCCATGGGCTTCGGCGGTCACAATGCGTGTGTCGCGTTCAAGAAGGCAGAGGAGTAAATCGGTATGGAATTAGATACAATCAAGACGCTTGCCAAATCTATGGCAGAGCTGATGAAGGATAACGAGCTGTCCGCGCTGGAGGTCTGTGATGGGGACTTTTCCCTGAAGCTGGAGCGGAAGCATGATGTGGCGGCTCCCGCCCCCATCAATGTGGCGACCCATGTACAGACCACGCCCTCCGGCCCGGTGGCCGAGGTGGAGAAGCCCCCTGAGGAGGGCGTTCCCATCAAATCGCCCATGGTGGGCGTATTCTACGCCGCCCCCGACCCCGGCACGGAGCCCTATGTCTCCCTGGGACATCATGTGAAGAAGGGCGATGTGCTGTGCATCGTGGAGGCGATGAAGCTGATGAACGAGATCACCGCCGAGCAGGACGGCGTTATCAATAAGATCAGCTGCACCAACGGACAGACGGTCGAGTTCGGCCAGGAGCTGTTCCGCATGAAGGTAGCAGAGGAGGCGTGACCGTGAACCAGGAGGAGATCAAAAAGATTCTGCCCCATCGTGACAATATGCTGCTGGTGGAGCAGGCGGAGATCGTCGATGGCAAGGCCCACGCCCAGATTCGGATTCGGGGAGACGAATTCTTTTTACAAGGACATTTTCCCGGCAATCCGGTGGTTCCCGGCGTGATCCTCTGCGAGATGATGGCCCAGGGAGCCTGCGTTCTGCTGGCCGGAGGCGCATCGGAGGGCACAACCCCCATGTTCACCAGCATGAACAACGTGCGGTTTAAAAATCCGGTGGTTCCCGGCGACCTGTTCGAGTCTGTCAGTGAAATCACCAAGTCCAAGGGCCCCTTTTACTTCTGCGCCGCAAAGGGCTATGTGAACGGAAAGCTCTGCTGTAGCGCGGAGTTCTCCTTCGCGCTGGTAAAGTGAGGCTGGGGCGATGTTTTCAAAGATTTTAGTGGCCAACCGAGGCGAAATCGCCATCCGCGTGATTCGCGCCTGTAAGGAGATGGGCATTGCCACCGTTGCGATTTGCTCTGAGGCGGATCGGGACGCACTTCACGTCTCCATGGCGGACGAATCCGTCTGTGTGGGCGGCCCCATGGCGGCGGACAGCTATCTGAATCAACAGAATATCCTGATGGCCGCCCTGGGCACCCATGCCCAGGCTGTTCATCCGGGCTATGGCTTTCTGGCGGAGAACGCGGACTTTGCCCGGCTGTGCCGGGAAAACGGCCTGACCTTTATCGGCCCCACCCCGGAGGTGATCTCCGAGCTGGGAGACAAGGACGCCGCCCGCTACATGATGAAGGAGGCGGGGGTTCCCACGGTTCCCGGATCCGACCTGATCGGGAGCATGGAGGAGGCCCGCCGGGAGGCGGAGCGCATCGGATATCCCCTCTTAATCAAGGCCCGTGCAGGCGGCGGCGGAAAGGGCATCCGTCAGGTGAACAACCCCGACCAGCTGGAGACGGCGTTCCGTACCGCCTCCTCTGAGGCGGAGCACGCTTTCGGGGACGGCAGCTGCTATATGGAGCGGTTCCTGACCCATGTGAAGCACGTGGAGATACAGCTTTTGGCCGATGAGGCTGGAAATGTGGTGTGCCTGGGCGAGCGGGAGTGTTCCATTCAGCGGAACAACCAGAAGCTCCTGGAGGAAGCACCCTCCCCGGCGCTGGACGAGGCGCTGCGGGAGAAAATGAGCGAGGCGGCGGTGAAGGCCGCCAAAGCCGCCGGTTATACCAATGCGGGAACCGTGGAGTTCCTGCTGGATCAGGACCGGAACTTCTACTTTATGGAGATGAATACCCGCCTCCAGGTGGAACACGCCGTCACAGAGCAGCTGACGGGCGTGGACATCGTGAAATGGCAGATCCGGATCGCCGCCGGGGTTCCTCTGGACTTCAGCAAGGAGGATGTGACCCTGAAGGGCGCGGCCATCGAGTGCCGTATCAACGCCAACGGCTGCGGCCAGGTGGAGTTCCTGCATGTGCCGGGCGGCCCCTGGGTGCGGTTTGACTCCGCCCTGTATCAGGGCTATGACATCACCCCCTACTATGACTCCATGGTGGGCAAGCTGATTGTGGGCGCGGGAACAAGAGCGGAGGCCATTCGGAAGATGCAGTCCGCCCTGTGCGAGCTGGTGGTTTACGGGGTGCCGAACAACATCGACCAGCAGATTGAGATTCTGGACGACCCGGATTTCCGGGCCGGGAATTATGATACGGGCTTTATGCTGAAGCACAGCAGGGGCCTGAAATAACCGTAAGAGAATAAGATAAAAGAAAGTTGGAACCGGAGGACGGAAGCCATGCAGCTGAACGGTCTGTTTAAAAAACCACATAATGAACTGGAAAAGGGCGGACGCACCGTTCCGGAGGACAATCACCAGGAGGTAACCCGTACCTGTCCCAAATGCGGCTGGAGCCTTCCCATCAGCGAGCTGTGGGAGAATCGGAACGTGTGCAAATGCGGCTATCATTTCCGCATGAACGCCCGCCAACGCATTGCCTTTATTGCGGACGAGGATACCTTTCAGGAGATGTTCCGGGAGGTAGAGGGCCGGGATGTGATCGACTTCCCCGGCTATGACAAAAAGCGCAAGAGCGCGGCCTTGTCCAGCGGAGAGAACGAGGCCGTGGTCTGCGGAACGGCGCAGGTGGACGGCGTGCCCTGTATGCTGTTCGTGATGGACGCCTATTACATGATGGGTTCCATGGGAACCGCCGTGGGCGAGCGCATCACCCTGGCCTTTGAATACGCCACGGAGCATCGGCTACCCGTGGTGGGCTTCTCCGTTTCGGGCGGAGCCAGAATGCAGGAGGGCATTTTGTCCCTGATGCAGATGGCCAAGACCAGCGGCGCAGTCAAGCGCCACAGCGACGCGGGGCTGTTTTTCCTCTCCGTGCTGACCGACCCCACCACCGGCGGCGTGACCGCCTCCTTCGCCATGGAGGGGGACATCATTCTGGCGGAGCCGGGGGCGCTGATTGGCTTTGCCGGGCAGCGGGTTATCGAGCAGACCATCCGGAAAAAGCTCCCGGAGGGCTTCCAGCGGGCGGAGTTCCAGCTGGAGCATGGCTTTGTGGATTTGATTGTAGCCCGGGAGCAGCAGAAGGAAACCATCAGCAGGCTGTTGGCCTGGCACAGTGAGGGGGAGAAGCATAATGGACGCTTATGATAAGGTAAAGCTCTCCCGGCTCAAGGGCCGCCCCACCGCCTCGGCGTATATCCAAAATCTGTTTGAGGATTTTGTGGAGCTGCACGGAGATCGGCGGTATGCCGACGACGCCGCCATTGTGGGCGGAATCGCCCTGCTGGACGGGAAACCTGTGACGGTGATCGGTGTGGAAAAAGGCGTCGATACCATGGACAAGATTCGGCGGAACTTCGGCTCTCCCGCCCCGGAGGGCTATCGTAAGGCGCTGCGGCTGATGAAGCAGGCGGAGAAATTTCACCGTCCGGTGTTCTGCATTGTGGACACCTCCGGCGCCGGCTGTGACATGGGTGCCGAGGAGCGGGGCCAGGGTCAGGCCATTGCGGAGAACCTGATGGAAATGATGACCCTGAAAACGCCGGTGATTTCTCTGTTCGCCGGGGAGGGCGGTTCCGGCGGCGCGTTGGCGCTGGCGGTGGCCGACCAGGTCTGGATGATGGAAAACGCCTATTACTCCGTGATTTCCCCGGAGGGCTGCGCCTCGATTCTCTGGAAGGACTCCAAGCGGGTGAAGGAGGCGTGCGACTGCCTGAAGCTCACGGCGGCGGATATGCTGGAGCTGGGCACGGCGGAGCGCGTGTTCCTGGAGCCGGAGGAGGGCTTTGATTCCGTCTGGCCGGAAATCAAAACCGCCGCGATAGAGGCGTTCGCGCAGGCGGAGCAACTGCCCATGGAGGTGTTGCTGGAGCGCCGGTATCAGCGGTTCCGCAGCTATGGCCGCTGGAACAACGCATAATGAAAGACCCCTCGCACGAGCCGAAAATGACTCAGGCGAGGGGTTTACTGCTGTCAGGCCGCGACAATGACCTCGTCGCTGTCCGTTGCCAGCTTTTCCTGCACAGCGGCCCGGAAATTGCGGAAATACTCAAATTGGTCGAACCAGGCGATTTTCTGCTCCCAGATCTCCAAGTCCGCCGCATCATACCAGCCATCCTCCCACAGGACATAGCAGGCAAAGCACTCCGCAATGTCCTCTGACGGGCTGGTGGTGGCGTAATCATCGTAGAATTCGTAATAGTGCCGCAGGAAGAAGGAGGTGGAGTCCGGGTTGGCCAGACGCTCATCCTCCAAAATCTCCGGCCAGAACGCCTGATAGAACTGGTTCAGATAGGAGTCCTCGTAGCTGGTGAAGTCCAGCTCCGCCTCGGCGTAGGTGGAGCCATCGTCCGTTCCGCCATACTCCACCTGACTCTCATTCAGGCTGAGATAGTGGAAGTATTCGTGGAGAATCGTCTCCTGGAGGTATTCCGTATCACCGGAGTCCTCCGGGTCCAGCGCCAGGCCCCAGACCATCCCGTCGCCGGTGAAGTCCCAGTAGATATAGCCCACGGTGCCGTATTCTCCATCCGTGAACACAGAATAGGTGTCAAAGATGCTCAGCGCCCCGTCGGGCAGCAAATTTGCCGCCTGATTCCACAGGGTAATCAGCTCCGCCTCGCTATAGTCAAAGGAGCCCCAATCGTCAAAATAGGTGGCCTCGCCCAGACTGCCGTCGCTGTTTACGGCGTAGTCCACCAGATCATACTCCGGCTCGTCGGTGTAGTAGTAGTCCGCCGCGCCGTAAATCAGGTCGGTGTAGGCGTCCAGGGTTTTGCTGAACTGGAGGAATTCCTTTTCCTCCCGGTAGCCCATGGTGGTCTTGCCCTGCTCCAGCCGCGCCTGACGCAGCACCCACAGGGAGACAAACTCGTCATAAATCGCCTCATACTCCGACTGGGTCAGCTCTGCGGACAGGTCGCCCAGGCAGATTTCCAAATCGGCGGCGCAGACCGCGGCCTCCTCCTGGGTCAGGGAGGGCGAAAACACGGCGGTCACGCCGCTGCACCCGGACAGCAGGAGGCTGCAAAGCAGTATGGCAAGGATACAATTTCGTTTCATTTTCATAGTCAGTCACACAAAGGAATCAAAAGATGGATGAACAAAAAGTCGTGGGGCGCTTTGCCCCCAGCCCCAGCGGACGGATGCACCTGGGCAATGCCTGCTCCTGCCTGCTGGCCTGGCTCTCCGCCCGCTCCAAGGGGGGAGAAATCATTCTCCGCCTGGAGGATTTAGACCCGGAGCGGTGTAAACGGGAATACAGCCAACAGCTGGAGGAGGATCTCCGCTGGCTGGGCCTGGATTGGGATCGGGGCGGTCCGGAGGACGCGCCGGAATTTCAGCAGTCCAACTGCGGGGCCTTTTACGAGGAGGCGCTGCACACCCTGGAGGGACAGGGATTGCTCTACCCCTGCTTCTGTACCCGAGGGGAGCTGCACGCCGCCTCCGCGCCCCACCGTTCCGATGGAGGGTTTCTGTACGCGGGAACCTGCCGGAATCTGACGGAGGAACAGCGCCGGGAAAGGGCGAAGCTCCGCCGACCGGCACTCCGTATCCGGGTCCCGAATCAGGTGATTTCCTTTACAGACGGAAATCTGGGGCCGTATGCCGAGAATCTGGCGGAGCATTGCGGCGACTATATTGTACGCCGTTCGGACGGAATTCATGCTTACCAGTTGGCGGTGGTGGTGGACGATGGGCGCATGGGCGTGACGGAGGTGGTGCGGGGCAGCGACCTGCTGGACTCCACGCCCCGGCAGATTTGTCTCCAACAGCAGTTGGGGCTGCCCACGCCCCGGTATTATCATCTGCCCCTGCTGCTGGCCCCGGACGGGCGGCGGCTGTCCAAGCGGGATCGGGATTTGGATTTGGGCCGACTGGGACGGCGGATGTCCCCGGAGGAACTGATCGGCCGCTTGGCGGCGCTGATCGGGCTTTTGGAGCGGCCCAGGCCGGTACGCCCGGCAGAGCTGCTCCCGGAATTCTCCTGGGAGCGGGTCAGCAAGCGGGATGTTGTGGTGGACGGGGATTTTTTCGGCTGAACCAGCGCAAGCCCCTCACTTTTTCAGGTTGCGGGGGCCAAAGCTGTGGGGCAGCAGCTCTGACAGGGGAACGGACAGGAAGGAGCCTGTGCCGTTGGCCGCCAAAACGGTCAGATTCGGGGAGAACTCGTTCAGCGCCTGCCGACAGGAACCACAGGGCCAGCAGTAATCGTCGCCGTTTCCCGCCACGGCGATGCGGCGAAAGGCGCGTACCCCCTCGCTGACCGCCTTCACCAGCGCGGTGCGCTCGGCGCAAATCGTCTCGCCGTAGGCGGCGTTCTCCACGTTACAGCCGGTGAAGATGCGGCCGTCCTCCGCCTCCAGCGCGGCCCCTACCGGAAAGCCGGAGTAGGGGGCGTAGGAGCGCTCCTGCATGGCGCGGGCCAGGTCAATCAATTCCTGGTCAGTCATGATTATATCACCTCAATTCAGCCGCAGCATCGCGGCTGTTGTTGAGATGATTATATCAAATAAACTGGAACAGTTCAACGACAAAGAACCCGGACACCGTGAAGTGTCCGGGTATTTTCTTCGGTGAGGCTTTTATTTTTTCAGCCACATCAGTCCTTCATCGGGCAGCTGCACATACCCGGTGAGGGGGATGCTGGCCTCCAAATCTCTGGGCACGACCCAGCGAATCAGCTCGGTGGGATTGCTCCCCTTCCGGCGGATCATCCGCACCGTGTCGAGGGTGTCCGGAACCTCCTGCACGACCTCGTATGCGAAGGTGTTCTTCCCCGGCCCCTGGGCGGCGCGAAGGTCGTAGGCGCGGATGCCCACACAGTCAAAGGCAACGCCCTCCGGCGGGGTCAAGTCCAAATCCCAGCTGTCCGCGTGGACGGTGGAGCCGTCTCCCGGCGAAACCATAGACAGGTTTTGACAGCCGGTCAGCATAGCGGCCTGCCAGGTGTGCGGATTGGCAAAGACCTCTTCCTTCCGGTCGACCACCTCGATGGTGCCGTGGCCGTACACCGCCACCCGGTCACTGATTCGGAATACCTCGTCCCGGCTGTGGGAGACGAACAGGGTCGTGCCGGTGAACGCCTGTAAGCGCTCGTTCAGCTCATGCTCCATTTCCCAGCGGAGATAGCTGTCCAGTGCGGAGAACGGCTCGTCCAGCATCAGAATGGTCGGCTCCCCCACCAGAATACGGGCCAGCGCCACCCGTTGCTGCTGTCCGCCGGACAGCTCATGGGGCAGGTGCTTCTCCAGTCCCTGAAGGTGAAATGTCTCGATGGCCGCGTGGAGCCGTTCCTGCCGGGCAGCCCGGCTTTTCACCCGTTTCAGGCCGGTCAGGATGTTCTGCTCCACGGTCATGTTGGGGAACAGCGCATAGTTTTGAAACAACATTCCCACCCGCCGCTTTTGGGGCGGCAGGTTGATGCGCTTTTCCGAATCAAAATAGGGCACGCCGTTGACGACGATGCGGCCCTGATCCGGCTTTTCGATACCGGCAATGCACCGCAGGGTCATGCTCTTGCCGCAGCCGGAGCCGCCCAGCAGGGCGAGGACCTCGTTCTCGGCGGAAAAGGCCACATCCAGATGAAACTGGCCCAGCGTCTTTTGAATATTGACTTCGATGGACATAGGGGGCCTCCTTTACCAACGGCGGGTGTCTTTCATCTTGCTTCCGGAGATCAGGTTCATGGCGGTGATGATGACCAGAGAAATCGCCATCATAATCAGACACCAGATCCCCGCCGTTAAGTAGTCTCCGTCCTTGATAACATAGGCGATTCGCTGGGAGATCGTTCCCGTTTTGCCGGAGATGTTGCCCGCCAGCATGGAGGTAGCGCCGTACTCACCCAGGGCCCGGGCAAAGGTCAGCACCGTGCCGGAGGCCACGCCGGGGCCGGCGGCGGGCATGACCACACGCCAGAACAGCTCCGCATCGCTCATGCCCAGGGTACGGGCGGCGTAAATCAGGTTGATGTCCACCTGCTCAAAGGCGGCCCGGGCGTTGCGGTACATCAGGGGGAAGGCAATGACACAGGCGGCGACGACGCAGCCCAGCCAGGTCTGTACCACCTTGATTCCCAGCGTCTCGTACATCCACCTGCCCAGCGGACGCTTGAGGGAGAACAGCAGCAGGAGAAAGAAGCCCGCCACCGTGGGGGCCAGAATCATGGGCAGGTTGAGAATCCCGTCCACCACGGCCTTGACCCTGTGGGGGAGCCGGATGACCTGCCGGGCGGCATAAATACCCAGGAAAAAGCAGATGATGGTGGCCACAACGCCGGTTTTAAAGGAGATCCAGAAGGGGCTCCAGTCAAAGGATTTTATGATTTCCCAAATTTCGGCCATGGAAGTTCGCCTCTCTTTTTCAAATTATTCTTCTCATATTATATTCCGTTTTGCTCCCGCTGGCAAGGCGGGATGCTAAAAGCTCCAATGGGAAGGCCACCTGCCAAGGCGGGAGCCTGGGCGGGTGGCCCTGAATCAGCATAAAGCTGTATGAGGTGGGGATTAGCTGTTGACGATAAAGCAGTAATCCTCGAAGATCTGAAGCACTCCCTCAGACTGGATGAAGGCCAGGAAGTCCTCAGTGGCGGCCAGCTCGGCCTCGTCAGCCTCGGAGTTGGCGACCTGGCACACGGGGTAGGTGATAGCGCCGGTCAGCTCGCCGTCCTCGTCGATGGCCAGAATGGTCAGGTCGTCCTGATAGGCGTAGTAATCGGTGTAATAGATGGTGGCGATCTCGTTGGACTGCTCCACAACGGCGGCAGCAGCGGCGGAGACGTTGGCGCACTCGTTGATCTCCAGTCCGCCCAGAGCGGCAGAGACATCATCGGTGGTGTAGGCGGAGTTGTCGTCCGTATCCTCCAGCAGGCCCAAGCTCACCAGCAGCTCGCGGGTGTACTTGCCCACAGGCACGGTGCCGTCGCACAGCGCCATGGAGGTTGCCTGATCCATGTCCTCCCAGCCGGTGACAGCAGTCTCGGAGCCGTTGTAGGTGACCAGGCACAGGGCGTTGCTCAGCAGATCAACGACGGTGCCCTCTACGGCCAGGCCGACCGTCTCGTCCAGCGTGGTGACCTGCTTCTTACCGGCGGAGAAGAAGATGTCGATGCCCATGCCGTTGGCCTCCTCGATCTGGGTCAGCAGCGTTCCGGAGGAATCATAGCTGCCCACGATGGTCACGTTGGGCTGGTACTCGGCGTACAGGGCGATGATCTCCTGGAAGGCGTTCTCCATAGAGGCGGCGGCGTAGAGGTAAACCGTAGTCTCGGCCAGCAGGTCATCGGATTCCTCAGCCTCAGCGGTTTCGGTTTCAGCTTCGGCCTCGGTAGTCTCCTCGGCTTCAGCCTCCTCCGTCTCGGCGGCTTCGCTTTCCTCCACAGCGGCGGAGGTCTCAGCGGATGTAGACTCCTCGGTGCTGCCAGAGCTGGAGCTGCCGCAGGAGGCCAGGCTCATCACCATCATCAGGGAGAGCATCAGTGCAAGTAACTTTTTCATTGTAAATTTCCTCGTTTCATTTTGATTTTTGTTTCAGGTTAAAAAATCTGTATGCCTGGGAAATGGATACAACAATATCCATCATGTATTCTAGCACGGGACGATTTCAACAGCAAACAGCTTTATACTTCATTCGGATATGTAGGTTTGTCAATCATACTTTACACTCCGGAAAAGAAGAAAGGACATCTT
>JAJQBJ010000120.1 GCA_021203345.1 Oscillospiraceae bacterium | reverse complement strand
CCCGCAGCTCATAAAAGCCCTGCGTTCTGGGGCCGGGAACACAGTCGGCGGTGATATCTGTGGCCCCCATGGGCGCGGAGAACATCCGGTGGCGGAAGGTCACCCGGCCGATCTGGATGGGGCTTGTCAAAAGAGGGTATTTTGTTTCCATAAAAACGCTCCTTTCCGGGAATGGCGGTACAGCCCTCCGTGCTGGAGGGCTGTACCTGAACTATACGGGAGGAATCGGAAAAATCAAAGAAAAGGCTCAATATTCCACATACTGCGGCAGCTTGCCGGGATATTTTTCACACAGAGCGTCCCATTCCTTGGGGAGCGCAGCCTTCTTGCAGATGGGGCCACCGTGGTCGCCGCCGCCCAGATAGCACATGGCCCAATCCCGGCCACCGACGATCACAAAGCTGTGATCCATATTCCAGAACAGCGGAGCCGAATGAACCAGTCCGGGGGCCGGGAAAACCAGGCCCTTCCGGGGGTGGTTGTTGCCGATGGCGGCACGGGGAATTTCGCTGGACGGGCGACGGTTGTACTCCTTCATGTAGGTCAGGATATCCTGCTTCGACCAGCCCGCATCGGCAAACTGCTGCGCCAGCTCCGGCGGCAGAATGACCATCGCGCCCACGTCAAAGCCGCCGTGCCAGACGGAGCAGAGCTTGTCCAGGGCCGCGCTGATGTTTGCAGTGGGAACCTGGGTGTGTTCACTGGGCCAGAACAGCGTCACCGCATTCTCGCCGTCCTCCAGGCCCAAATCGCCGGGGAGACTGCCCCAGCTCTCCGGCAGGTTTTCCTCGTCCTCCGCCACGCAGAGGCCAAAGCGAGAATCGCTGCCGGGGCCGCTCATATCCTCCGTCTGGCTGCGGACGCCGGAGATGTTCATAATCATGTAGGCCATGGCCCTGGCGATGCACGCCTGGGGCTTGGTATAGGCGCTGAGCAGGTTCCGCCCGCAGTTGATGCCGATGGCCTTGCGGATGGGGCCGCTGATGACGATGGTGGGCAGCCAGCCCGCATTGGAGCAGGTCCATCCCTCCAGCTTGATGACATCATGGTCGCCCATGCCCTCGGCAATGGCAATCAGGATGGGCATCATGGTGGGCGTACAGCCGGCCATAACGCCGTTGATGGCAATTTTCTCCACGGTGGCCTTTCCGTTCAGCGGAGCCAGGGTCGCCACCACATAGTCCCGGGGCAGATCGGTCCCCCGGCACATTTCGGCTACCGCCTCCTCGGTGGGGGGAACGATGGGCGTTCCGTTTGTCCAGCCGTGGGCGTAGAACAGGTCGTTCAGCTCGTCCAGGGTGCCGGTATACGTTTCGCCGGAGTAGTCATACGGCGTGGCGGGGTGCAGCTCCGCCTCAGTCAGAGGCGCAGTCAGCGCCTCCACCATCTGCGGCAGCATGGCGGCGATTTTATCCCGGTACTCATGAATCGTCCACTCGTTGCAGTCCACCCCGTTGGGGACAAAGCCGGGGCCGTCATAGGTGACGATCCGCAGGCCGGGGAAGCTCCGGGCGGAGGCTCCCTTGGAGGCAGAGGGGACGTACTGATATTTGCTCAGCAGGCAGGCGGGCTTGCCCAGCCGCTCGATTTGAGCAAAGATGTAGCCCATATACAGGGCGCAGGAGCCCATGTCCGCACCTACGCCAATGACGCAGTCCACACCGGAGAGCCACGCCTGGAACGCCGGGAAGTTCTCCGGGTCCTGGTCGATCTCCTGCGTGTCCACGATGTAGGTGTAGTGGGAGAATTTCGCAGTGGGATACTTGACTGCCAGCTGACGCTCCACCTCCTGCATAAAGAAGGGGTGATACTCCTTGAAGGAGGCGTACAGGCCAATGGTCTTGCCCTCCAGCGTGTCCAGCCGGGGGTTGATGGGCAGCTTTTCCACATGGTCTGTGGCCGCCCAGGGGGAAAGTACAGTATAAGTTTCAGCCATGAAAATAGCCTCCTTGGTATTAAATATTGTTTGCCAGCGCATAGGCGGAGCGCATGGCGGTCTGGACGCAGCCGACCTTGTTGCAGTCGCCGATGGTGTGAACCCGGCAGGTTCCGTCAAAGAAGCTCATAGCCTCCGCGTGCTTGGCACGCATACCGGCGGCCAGCACCACGTTGTCTGCCGGGAGCAGATGCTCCACGCCCTCCTGATCCAGATAGGTCACGCCCTCATCCGTAATGCCGGTGCAACGGGCGTTCAGGGTGTAGGTAAAGCCCTCCTGGTTCTCCCAGGCAGCCTCAAACAGGGAGCGGAAGTGAACGGGGACGCTCTCCGGGGACAGGATGCCCTGCATCTCGATCAGGTGAACCTGATGTCCCTTCTTAGCCAGATGGAGGCCCATCTCCACGCCGATCTCGCCGCCGCCAATGACCACCACGTTTTCGCCCATTTCCGGCTCCTTCGCTACGGTGTCGATGGCAAAGCAGACATTCTCACGGTCTACGCCGGGAATCGGCAGGACAATCGGCTCCGAGCCGATGGCAAGAATCACCTCGTCATACCCCTCCGCCTTCAGCAGCTCCGGGGTGGCGGCGGTATTCAGCTTCACGTTCACGGCGCTCTTTTCCACCTGGCGCACCATATAGTCCCGGTAATTCCCCAGCGTCCATTTGATGTCAATGCCGTCGGTGTAATTGATCAAGCCGCCCAGACACGCGTTCTTTTCGTACAGGGTCACGGTATGACCGCGCCGGGAGGCCAGAATCGCCGCCTCCATACCGGCGGGGCCGCCGCCTACCACGGCGATTTTCTTCTTTGCAACAGGCGGGGAAACCAGCCGGTTTACCTTGTGCTCCAGGCCCCACTCCGGGTTGACGGAGCAGACAGTGTTCCAGTTGCCCGGCCCGGCCACATGGCACTTGTTGCAGCGCAGGCAGGGCACCACATCCTCGTTGCGGCCTTCATAGGCCTTGTTGCCCCACTGGGGGTCGGCGATAAAGGCACGGGCCGCGCCGATGAAGTCCGCGTCACCGGAGGCGATGATGTCCTCGCAGTGGTTCAGATCCTGACAGCCGCCAACTACGTCGATGTACACGTTGTTGATGCCCGCATCCCGCAGGCCCTTCCGGATGGCGGCGGCGTTGTCCCGCTGGGGGATCTCCCGCAAATCCAGATAGGTGGGCTGGGACGGGTCGATGGAGCCGCCGCGAATCTGGAGAATATCCACCTTTCCGGCGCAGAGCTTTGCCAGCTCGATTTGATCCTCCAGGGTCGCGCCACCCTCGAACAGATCATCCTCCCGGCCGGAAATGGAGATCTCAATCAGGGACTTCGGCCCGCAGGCCTTTTTAATGGCCTCGCAGATCATCAGGGGGAACCGGGCGCGGTTTTCGATGGAGCCGCCAAATTCATCGGTGCGCTGGTTCGACAGAGGGGACAGGAACCGACCGGGGAACATCAGCCGATAGGCCATGTGCATGAAGCACATGTCAAAGCCCAGGGACTGCGCCAGCTTGGCCTCCGCTGCATAGGTTTCCACCATTTTCAGCAGCAGCTCCTTCGGCGCGGCCTTGCCGTACTCGGCCTTGGAGCCGTCACCGGCCACAAACTCCGACAACACGCCGTCGGAGGCGTCATAGCCCTTGACGATGTTCATATCCGGAAGAACCAGATAGCTGGCCTTGGCTCCGTAATAGTGTACCATATCCGCCACCTGAGCGAACATATGCTGATGCTCGCCGCGGTGGATATCCAGCGTCAGGGAGTGGGGGTCGGTGGTTTTCACCGGATTATTCCCCTTCACCGTGACGACGGCAGCGCCAGCCTTGGCCTTGTTGGCGTAGTGGGAAATCAGCGCCTCGGTGGGCCATTTCTCCGTGGCCTGGATAAAGTGGGGGTTGGAAGGTGTGGCGATCAGGCGGTTGCGAAGCAAAACGCCGTTAATTTCAATGGGGGAAAGCAGGTTTTGATATTTCAGAGACATTAAAGATCACTTCTTTCTAAGGTAATTACAGCGCGTTTGCTTCAGAGCTAATGCAGGCCGTAATTGCTTTTACACTCAGTACAATCTGTAGCCAATTTAGTGTGGCGTAAATAATCAATAGAAAGCAATTGCCATAATTAATGCAACTATGGTGTAAATCAACGGGATAACAATTTGTACTACACATACATGCTTGTAAACCTCTTTGTGCGTCAATCCCATGACCTGCATGGTGACATTAAGGGAACCGTTGTGCGGCATGGAGTCAAATGTCGTAGCAGTAGCCAGCGTAAGTCTGTGAAGTGCCTGGGGATTTACGCCCATGCCCAAGAAAGTTTGTCCCAAAGTTGCGGCAAAAGTAGATACGCCACCGATGGCGTCAGCGCACAAGGCACAGATAACAGCCACAGAGATTACCACTGTAACGTAAGGGTTGGCGTTAATGGAAAGCAATTTATTAACCATGGCCTCATAAGCACTGGTAGCGGTCACAACTCCAGCAAACCCAACGATGATGGCAGTATTTGCCAACGGGACCATAGCATTCATCATGCCCTTTGTTATGGGATCGAATTTATTTTTCTCATGAATCCGTTTCCAGTTGAATACATAAAGAAATACTGTGCCAACAAACAGCGAAGTAATAACAGCCTGAGTAGACGCCCATCCGAAGCCTAACTGTAAAATCATTGTCAACACAAATACGATAAAGATTGGCAGGACAGCCATGACAAAATGGGGATATTCATTTTCGCCCCGCTCCTCAGTTTTAATTTCTGTAGGAGATGGTGTGTAACCTATACCATTTTTTCTATAAGTACGAATCATGAATTCGATATAAATAACAACCAATGTCACACCAATAAGAAAACAAACTATTCCCATGGGAGCACCTGCGTACAGTGTTGTTCCATAATTGTTGCTAGCGATTACATTGGCAGTATTGGTGGCACCAGGAATCAGGTAACCAACAAGGGAATAGGTGCCCACCATAATAACGGCGCCAATTTGACGCGGGAGATCTGCAGCCTTAAGTACAGAAAAGGCTAGCGGTGCAATGATAAATGGAAATGCAGATACGCCACCCAACGCTAATAGCATGACAGCTACCATGATAGCATATGGAGCGAAGCGAGTTCCGAAGTGATCGACCAGGAATCTCCCAATTATTTCACTGGATCCAGTGGCTGTCATTAAGGCTGCGAACATTCCACCAAAAACAAACGGTAAAAACATATTGGCGACATAATTTCCGGTTGTTCCCATAAACGTTCCGAGCAATGTTCCAAAGAGTCCTTCCTCCGTTGTTAAGGCCACAACGGCCGCACATAAAATGGAACAGGGAATAACTCCGATTCCATTATAACAAAGTATAAAAAACAGAATCAGAGCGACAATGATTGCAATTGCCGATATAGTAACTGACATTTGATTTTACCTCCTAAATATACCCTTTTTACAAGACCTGATTTCTTCCGGAAGTTATGCCCCTTATTGTACAGACTTGGAGTGCTTTAGTCCAATTACCATCTCCATATTACCTTATAACCCACAAGAAATAAGCGGCGCTTTTTGGCATTGGTGAAAATCACAAAAACAGTGGTCGATTGTAAAATGAAGTTGAACACCTAAAAAATCCATAGCGATTGAATC
>JAJQBJ010000134.1 GCA_021203345.1 Oscillospiraceae bacterium | reverse complement strand
CATGGAAAGACTTTTTTGTTTTTTCACTGTCTACTTGACAGGGGGCACTTCATCACGCATTTGGGGCGAGAGCCTGTTTTTTAGTTGTCCAGATAGCCGAACAGCCCCCGGACGGAGACTTCCCCGGCGTTGACCGTCTCCCGGGTGCCGTCGGGATAGCGGACGATCAGGCCAAACGTTTCGTCCAGCCCCTCCGCAAAGGCCGTTCGCTCCCGTCCCTGTCGAAGCAGGCGAACCTCCTTCCCCAGGGTCAGGCAGCTGTCATGGTAGCGCTGCCAGTAATCCCCGCCGCCGTTCAGCCAGACCCGGTACATCTCCTCCAGGGCGTTGATTATCTCGGCGGTCAGCCGTCCCCGGCTGACGGTGCAGCCCTCCATGGCAAGGGAGGTCGCTACCGGCCAAAGCTCCGGGGGAAAATCCGCCTGCTGCTGGAGGACGTTCACGCCGATTCCCGTCACCAGGTATTGCAGCGCACCGGTTTCGCCCTCTACGGCCATTTCCGTCAGGATTCCGGCCACCTTTTTGCCGCCCAGCACAATATCATTTGTCCACTTGATGCCGGGGCGAATCCCACAGGCGGCCTCGATTCCGTCACAGACGGCCACCGCCACATAAGCGGTCAGGTTCACCGCCTCCATCGGCGCAACCGGCGGGCGGTACAGCATCGTCAGATAGATTCCGTTGTCCCGGGGGGACAAAAAGCTGCGGCCCAGCCGCCCGCGCCCGCCGGTCTGTTCATTGGCGACGACTGCGGAACCATCCTGTCCGCCCTCCAGCGCCAGACGCTTGGCATAAGTGTTGGTGGAGTCCACGGTTTCCAACACGATCAGCTTTTCCCCGGCCTCCCGGCTGTGCAGATAGGGCAGAATCTCCCCCTTGGTCAGGCGGTTTGGCCCGGACACCAGCCGATAGCCCTTCCGGGTCACGGAGTTGATTTGATATCCCTCCTGGCGCAGACTGTCAATGTCCTTCCAAACGGCGGTGCGGCTGACCCCCAGCGCTTCGCTCATCCGCTCCCCGCTGATATACTGCTGGCCTGCCTGACGCAGCAGCGCCAAAACCTGTTCCTTTCCCATTGTCAGCCCTCCTTGATACCTTGGCACATTGTCTAAAGAGATTATACACCCGACCTGCAAAATTGTAAACCTGATTTCGCAATAATGGTTGACAATTTGCCGGAGTTACGGTATCATATTGTAAACTGAACTTCAATTTAGGTTTACAATTATCCCCGGAGGTATTCCCATGAAATCCAAAATCCCGACCCAAAAGCTGGTGCTGACCGCCATGTTTGCCGCCCTGACCTGTGTGGGCGCGTTTATCAAAATCCAAATGCCCTGGTCGTCCTTTACGCTACAGGTGTTCTTCGTCTTTATGGCGGGGGTGTGCCTGGGGCCGCGGTATGGGATGCTGTCTCAGCTGGCCTATGTTTTGCTGGGCTTAATCGGCCTGCCGATTTTCACCAACGGCGGCGGGTTCGGCTATATCTTCCAAACCACCTTCGGGTTCCTGTTGAGCTACATCCCCGCCGCCTGGGTGGTGGGGAAGCTGACGGAAAGGAACAGCAGTATCCCCCGGGTCGTCGGGGCCTGTGTGGTGGGCCTGGCGGTGATTTACGTCATCGGGATGCCCTATATGGCCCTGATTCTGAATGTTTATCTGGGGAAGGGCTACTCCCTGTGGAATCTCCTGTGGGCGGGGATGATTCCCTTCCTGCCCTTTGACGCGATGAAAATTGTGGCTACGGCTGTTCTGGCAAAGCCATTGGTGCCCGCGCTGAAACGCATCGAGGCCGGTTCCTCCCGAACCGCCCAACCTGAATAAGTTGCCCCCTCTTTATATAGCAATGGGGCCGTGGTACGCTGCAAAGTGTATCACGGCCCCGTTGCATTTTTATTTGTTTAGCTCAGCCACGCCCGGTTTGTGGTCAGATCCAGCGTGATTTCCTCCCCGGCCTCGTGGGGCCTTTCCCCCGGCGTGGAGATATAGACCGCATTTGCGGTCAGAGCCGCTGCGCTGCCCTTGGAGCCGGGGCCGCGCAAAGCCACCGGTGCGGCGCTGTAGCTGCCGTCGGCCTGACGCTCCACCCGGAATGCGGACATCAGGGAAAGATCCGGCGGCGTCTGGAACCGCTGGGTTAGCACGGCGGAAACCGTCTCCCGCACCGGGACGGGAATCCCCAGATACCGACAGACCAGTGCGCGTACCGCCCAGTCCATGCTGTAAAACGCTGCAAAGGAGGGGCCGGACAGATTCACCACCGGCTTGCCCTGAACGACCGCCATGCTCATGGGGCGGCCGGGGACGGCCCGCACGCCGTGGAACAGCACCTCGCCATATTCCGCCAACAGGCCGGCGCAGAAGTCCTCGCCGCCCTTGGAGGTGCCCGCGTTGATCAGCAGAATATCCGCCTGGGGCAGCAGCTCATCCACTGCCTGCCGCAGCGCCGCCGGGTCGTCCTTACAGATGGGATGCAGCACCGGCTCCGCCCCCATTTCGGTCAGAAGCTGGGCCGCCATGATGCTGTTGGTGTCGAAGTTCTGCCCCCGGTGCAGTGGTTCTCCCGCCGCGACCAGCTCGCTGCCCGTGGGCAGGAAGGCCACCCGGGGCTTTTTCCGCACCGGCACGGAGGCACAGCCCCCCGTGGCAATGGCCGCCACGTCCTGGGGACGCAGAACCACCCCGGCCTGCGCCAGAAGCGTACCGGCCTGCACGTCCGCCCCGCAGGGCTTGACGTTGGTTCCTTTGGCGACCCGACAATCCTTTGCAAGCACCACGCCGCCCGATTCCGGGAAGGTGACCTCCTCAATCATGATTACCGTGTCGAACCGGTCGTCAAAGTCGTCGCCGGTATCCGCCCGCACATAGTCCTCGCCCAGCTTCCAACCGCTGGTGTCCGGAAAGCCCTCCGCAAAGTCCGCCGAACGAACAGCGATGCCGTCCATGGTGGAGGCCCGAACCACCGGCAGATTGTACTGGGCGTACTGGTTCTCGGCCAGCACCCGCCCGGCGGCGTTTATCAGGGGAACCGTCTCCACCTCCGGAGCCGGGTTCCATTTGTCAAACAGACGGGCCAAAGCCTCTTGCTTTGGAATCCATTGAGACGAATCAGGGCGCATAATGATCTCCTCCTTAAAAGAAAAAGCATCTGTAAATGCCTGGACTTACAGATGCACAGCATTTCCCGGCGCGTGAAAACGCTTCGGGTATTGTTTGAAATTATGCTAGCACAACTCCCGCCCACTGTCAACGAAAAGTTTTGAAAAATGCCTGTTTCACCGGAATAACCGGAAATTTCTGCTTGCGTTCCGGGATTGCCCCGGTGTATAATAAATTGTTATTCCAAAATTTCAACATTTTTCGCATTGATGAGAACAGGGGAGAGGAACTTATGTGGAAAATTGTGATCTGTGACGACGACGCCGACATTGCACAGGATCTTGCAAACCGGGTCAACGACCATTTTCAGGGGGACTGCGCCATTCAGCAATATCAGTCCGCCGACGAGCTGCGGCAGGCCATGGACGAGGGCGAAGGCAACGCCAATATCGCGCTGCTGGATATCGAGCTGGGGGAGGAAAGCGGCATCAAGCTCGCCAAGGAGCTGTTCCCCACACAGCATCATACCATGGTGATTTTCATCACCGGCTTTATCGAATACTGCACCGACGTATACGAGGCGGAGCATATCTATTTTCTGCTCAAGCCCATCAAGACGGAGCAGCTGGAGCGGGCGCTGCACAAAGCGGTTGGAGCATTGAAGTCCACGCAGATGTCCTTTGCCATTCGGGTGAACGGGGAGTCAAAACGGATCGTGCTGTCTGATGTGTTCTATATCGAAAGCTCTTACCGCAAGCTCCGCATTTGCCTGGGCAATGAGATATACGAGACAACCGGCTCCATTGCCGGCCTGCCTGCGGAGGTCAGAGGCCGGATGATTCAATGCCACAAGAGCTATCTGATCAACCCGGAGCATGTCAGAACCTTCACCGGCGAGCAATGCGTCATGGACAATGGCCGGGAGATTTCCGTCAGCCGCTCGAACCGGACAAGAAGCCGCCGGGAATACCTGGACTATCTGGCGGCGCGGATGGAGGAGCGCTGATATGATTTGGAATCATATCCTGAAGACGGTGGCCTATCTGCCGTGCAGTGTCGTCCTGTCCCTGATGATGGCGTATATGCTGCGGGTGCGCCGCCCCGTCCAATATGTGGTGGCGCTGAATCTGTCACAGGCTGTCCTCTATGTGGTTTACGCCTTTTGTTCCGGGCTTCCGGGGGCGCAGACGTTCCGGCTGGTTTCCCAATTTGCAATTTTGATCTTTTTTTCGCTGGCCTTTTCCAAGGAGAGCTGGCTGCGGCGGGGGCTGGTGTTTGCCCTGGTGATGCTGGTCATGATGGCAGGGGAGGCGGTGAGCGTATCAATCTACCTGACGATGGGCGGTCAGGCCAACGCTCAGTTTGAAGCGCTGGCCGCAGAACAGCCGCTGGCGTTCTGCCTGTGCGAGGTGGTCAATCTGCTCACTACCTCGCTGCTTGCCATTTCGCTCTTCGGCCTGTGGGATCGGCTGATTTTGAAAACGTCAAACAAAACGCTGCTCTATTTCGTCCTGTTTCCCCTGTCCCAGTGCATCATCCTCTGGGAGTGCTTTACCTTGATTGCCCGCATCACCACAATGGATCAGGAAATCGATCCCTATTACTTGCAGATGAGCGTACTGATGCTGGTCTGTTTTGCCGCCGATGTGCTGCTGTTCCGGGTTATGCGGCGGTCAACGGAGCAGGCCGTGGCGGAGGAACGCGCCGCCTGGTCAGAGAATCTGCTCCATCAGCAGGAGGTCTATTATACCCAGGTGCTGGCCGACACCGAGGACGCCTCCCGCATCCGCCACGATATTCGGAACCAGCTACAGGTGGCCTATACCCTGATGGCGGAGGGGAATATCGAGGCGGCGAAAGACCAGCTGGACGGTATCTCTTTGCGGCTGGAGGCTGCCCCGTCCCATTGCGCCAATCGGGTGGTGAACGCCCTGCTGACCGTGAAGGAGGAGCGCTTTGCCCAGGACGGGATTCCCTTTGAGATACGCTGCGACGTACCGGCACAGCTGCCGCTGGAGGGCGTGGAGCTGTGCAGCCTGTTCTCCAACGTGCTGGATAACGCCTATCGCGCTGCCCTGGCGCTGCCGGCGGAGGAGCGGACAGCGGTGACGCTGACCGCCGGAATCAGCCGGAACTATTTCATTCTCACCTGTACCAATCCCACCGCCCAGGGGCCGCAGCCCGCCCCGGAAAAGGGCCACGGTCTGGGCCTGAATATCCTCCGGGAGCTGGCGCAGCGCCACAATGGGGCGGTAAAGGCGGAGCAGAACGGCGGACAGTTCAAAACCTCCGTCTGGCTGGAGCTGGGGCGGAGCGTAACAACGGCTCAGAAGTGAAAATTTGAAGGGAACAGCCCGGACTTGGTGCAAGTCCGGGCTGTTTTGCGCCGCATTTGTTGGGTTATTTTGTACATTCCGGCAGAAGCCGAGCATCCGCCGGACACCCCTCCCGGCACCTTCCACAGGACAGGCACAGCGCCGCATCGACTGACGGATACGCAAAGCCTTCCTCATCCTCCTGCATCCGAATGGCGTTTGTCGGGCAGAGAGTGGCGCAGGCGGTACAGCCGCAGCAGCGGCCCTTCGCCTTTAACGCTTCTGTGTTCACCCTGGCACCGGGAATTAAACGCTTGACGAGCCTTCGCTCCGCACCGGGAAGTACCCCTTTTGCCGTGACCATCCGCATGGATTGGAAAAAATCACGGTTCCGCTGCAACAGGAAAAAGAACAGCTGCCGGTTTTGGCTGAGGTAGGCCGATTGGCTGTAGTGCCTGTTGGCGGCGGTCGCTTTCTCCAAATCGGTTTCCTTGCAGTACAGCTCTGAACGAATCGCCCGGAGTGCGTTTTCTCCCTTTTGGGTATGGCACAGCACCAGGGAGATTCCGGCGTCGTCGTCCAGCTCCGGGTGATGGGCGGAAACGCCCCAGTAGTCCCCCAGCGTTATATCAGCCTTGCGCCGTTCTCCCTTCCATTGGCAAAAATAGCAGGAGGGGCGCAAATAGAGGTTGGAGAGAAAGCCCTTCTCATAGGGATGGTTTTCCGCGCGAATCACCTCGCACTGTCCACTTTGACGCTCGATTCTCCAGGAATAATTCTTCCAGCCGGAGGTCTTGTCCCGCATGTGGATTGCTCGCACCGGGTCGCCGTTGGCTGCTTCACTGTGAAGATACGAACGCCAGACGAGAGGGGAGGGCACCCCATGACAAATCAAATCGACGCAAAGCAAATTCTCATACGGCTTTCCCAGAAAGCGCAGCAGGCCCGCGCATTGACATGGTGTTCCCACAAACAGCGTCGGAGTTCTGGCAATGAGCCGTTCCCGCACCTGCCGGAACGTATCTCCCAGCGCGGACTCCACATATTTTGCGCCCTGACTTTCGGCAAGCTGTTCTATGGATGTGATTTCCCTGTGGCGAACCGTCAGGGATTCCTTATAACAGGCGGCGAAAACGCACCCGCCCTCGTTTAAAACTTTCCCGGCCAACAGACCATAAACACCACCGGAGGAGCCGCTTTTGCGACCCTCCGGATTTTTATTATAACACGCAAACGCTCTGGTCACAGCGGTTCCCTCCTGTCTGATTCTCTTTTCCGTATTGAGCGTTTCCCGCTGACCACGGAACGCAGCAAACGCAGGCTTTTCCGGAATTCCGGCTGTTTGTGATAAAAGAGCAGGAACAGCCCATTGGAGAAGAATACGCACACCAAGAGGCGAAGCGCGATTGTCACCGGTGGCGAGCATTGAATTCTGCCGTTCAAAAGCGTCGTCGTCCCGCACACCAGCCCTGTCACAGCCACATCGTAAAGCAGACCGCCGACATATCGTTTTGCGTTCCCGGTATCAAAAACCACATGAAACAGATGCCAGAGCAGCCAGGGCATTCCGACCAGCAGCATCGACAGCACCGTTGACAGCACGACCCCGTAAAGGCCCCAGACCCGCACCAGAATCAGATTCAGCGCCAGATTTGTTCCCGCCGTGACCAGCGGACGGAACCGATCCTCATGCCACATCCCGGAGGCGTCCTTGTACAGATTCAGGAGCCGGTTGAGCTGGTACACAAAGAAATATCCGCACAGACAGAGGACGATTGGATACTCCAGCATCAGCGATTTCCCCATCCACAGTTCCATAAACGGCTGATACAGACCGGCAAAGCAGCAGGTACAGAACCCAGCCAGCCACGCAATTACGAACGTCAGGGTCTGAAAGTCCACAAAATTTTTCTCCCGGCTTTCCAGAATCAGGCTGTTTCCGATTCCCGCTGTACAGGCGGACAGAAAAACGGAGATGACCCCGGTGACCGCAGTCAGCAGCATATAGTAGTTCTGATAAACTGCCAGAACGGACAGGCCCAGGAACGCGGAAATCACAAGGGTATCTGCGGAATTCACCACCACGCTGCCAATTTTGGCGGTGAACAAATCCCGGATATTCCGGTTGATTGCCTGCACCTCCGCCTTTGGCAGCGTCCCGGCGGGGCGGCAGTCGGGGTATTTCCGGTAGGAGATGGCGGCAATCAGAAGGTTATTCAGCGCTTGGGAAAGCAACAGCGCCAGCACATAGGCGTAGTAATCCCGCAGGAAGAACAGCACAGCCAGCTGCGCGGCGTATTTCAGCCCATCGGTCAGCAGCGTCGCCTTGCTGACCAGATCGACCCGCTGATGGGCCTGCAAAATGCTGTTCCTGTACGCAAACAGCCAGTAGGACGCTACCGTTGCGGCCAGATTCATTAGATAAAGCAGATAGAGGTTCAGCGCACCGGGAACCTCTCCGTGAATCAGCCGGGGCAAAAAGGGCAGCAGAAGCAGCCCCAGCGCTAGCACCACACCGCCAATCACCCGATAATACAAGCGATACAGCCGCATCAGGGCGCAGAGCGTCCGGGTGTCGTTCTCCGCAACGGGGTGATACATGGCGTAGACCATGGCGCTGCCAACGCCCAGCTCGGCCAGGTTCAACACCTGTAGAATGGAGGTGAACAGGCTGTTCAGCCCCAAATACGCTACGCCCAGCAGAGAAATTATCGCCGTTCGCATGACGAAGGGCATCAATAGCTGAATCGCCTTCAGCAGCAGGCCCACCGTCAGATTTCGGACGGCATTTTTGGTTCGCTCTGTCCTCATGGTTGTGTCAGATGCAGGGATTTTCTCAGGAAGTCCATGGATTTTTCCCTTTCCGCGTTCAGTACGGTATGCGCTTCGGGATAGTTGCCCGCCAGAAAAAGCCCATCCGGGGCCATTTCCACGGCGCAGCCGTCCAGATGCAGCAGCGTGAGCAGCGACGTGATGCGGGAGAACATCTCCGGCATATCCCGCTGCTCGCGCCTCATGACCCAAAGGGGCCGTTGAAACAGAATGGAAAACGCCGCCGCATGAAAGCTGTCAGTACAGACAAGCGCCGCATGGTCGATGAGATACAGAAATTCCTGTGGCCCGGAGGGGTACAGGGCGGGGAACGCCTCATTTTGCAGCTCCAAGACGGTTAAGTGTCGCTCATTCGCAAGGCGCTGTATGCCGTTCCTGCGTTCCGGCGAAACGTCGCCCAGGAAACAGGTCAATAGATATCGCTGACCCGTTGGAACTCTGACGGGCCGTGCTAATGTCCTCCATTCCGCTGCATCGAGCATCAGGGTAGGGTCTAATACGACCTCCGCCTCCCGTCCGGTCAGTTCCCGGAGGATGGGAACGCCGGAGCGCTCCCGGCAGGACAGAAATTCAAATTGGCGCAGCTCCCGGGCGAACACGGGCTTCCATGTCTCCGGCAGTTCCTCTATGCCGAAGCTGGGAGCCATACAGATTCGCTTCTCCGGCGGCGCAAATTGCAGGAGAAAATGATTCCGTTTCCCCGGCGTATCCCACCACAGGGGATTCCAGACCTGATCGCTCCCCACGGCAAAGAAGTCAAATTCCGCCGCAGGATTTTTGCCGCGCAGAAGGTCGTCCCGGAGGTGCAGATGCTTCTTCCGGAACCAGAGAAACCGGCAGGTTTGCCTCCACTGGGCCTGTTTGGGCGATAATTTGCATCCCGTCAGGCGGTTTATGGCCCGTTTGCAGTACAGGCCCGATAAGCTGGGGTTCCACTGAACGCGCAGAGTGCAGACCTCTGCGCCCAGCCGTTGCAGAACCTGTTCGGCGGCGTAGTTTTGCAGGGCGTTTCCGTAATTCGTCCCCGGCGAGACGATGGTGACCAGTCCGATTTTCATGCCGTTTCTCCTGCTTTCCCCATTCGTTTCAAAATGAACGAAACAAGATGCCAGTAAAAAGAAGGGCTGATGCCATACAGGGACAGCATCAGCCGGTGTTTCATTGAGATAGCGGGGTAGCCGAGGGCCTCTTTCGCGGCGCTCAGCAAGCATGACCGGCTCTGTTGATACCCGCAGAAATCCCCGCTCTGTACCCACCGCGACAGGGCGGCATACACCGTCAGGGCAAAGCCCCGTTCCGCCGCTCTTGTCAGAGAACGATCTCCGGTGCTGCGGCACAGGTGTAGCACCTCCCGATAGCCGGTAATGTGGTCGTGAGTGGCCTGACGTAGCCAGCTTCCCATGGTTCCCAGGACGCTGGATTTCCACTGAACATAGCAGTAGCCCGGATAGGTGTCCAGAACTGTTTTCGGCTTGTGGCAGAACAAGTGCAGCATATATTGGGCGTCCTCGCCATAGCGCAAATCCGGAAAGCGCTCCAACCGGGCAAGCTCCGTTTTGATGAGCTTGCCCCAAATCGTATCCGTGTAAAATTCCGCCTCGTTACAAACGTAATCCCGCAGAAATTCCGTGCGGCGCTGTATCACGCGGTTCCTTTTGACCCGCACCCGGCGGCCGGTGGGAGAGCCGTCATATCCCCAGGCGGTTTCCACCCCGTCACAGCAGGCGATGTCCGCCTGTTCGCGGACAATCAGCCCGTAGAGCACCTCGATATAATCCCTCTGAATCAGGTCGTCCACATCCACAAAGGCGATATATTCCCCGCGTGCAGCGTCCAATCCCGCATTTCGGGCGGCGGCAGCGCCTGCGTTCGCCTGATGGAGAACGTGAATCCGCCCGTCCTGTTCGGCGTATCGGTCACAGATGTCTCCGCTCCCGTCGGACGAGCCATCGTCCACCAGAATAACCTCCAGATTGCGGTAGGTTTGGTTTAGCACACAATCCAAGCAGCGGGACAGGTATTGCTCCGCATTGCAGAGCGGAATGATGATGCTGATGCACGGTTCCATCGCGTTCCGCCCTCCCATTGCAGTCGAATACAGTTTTTTCTTGTGGTGCGGTCAGACCATCACCATTGTCATGCGATCCTGCCGAATCACGTCAAAGGCCACCTCATGCTCGATGACCAGCGGCCCCCGGTGGGCGAAGAACACCGTGCCGGACACGGGTGAGATTACCTGACCCAGCGGAGACGCGTCATAGGGGGACAGAATCTCCGCCATCGGCTCCCCGGCCCGCACCAGGTCGCCGGGATTCCGGAACCGATGGAAAATTCCGCCGGTGGGAATCAGCACGGACACCATATCCTCGTCCCGGATGGTGGAGGACAGATAGCCGCTGTGAACCGGATACCGTAGCCAGCCCTGCCGGTTCATGAACCGCAGAATCGCCATGACTGCCTCATGAGCACTTTCGTCGTCGATGCGGTCTGTCTCCTTGGTGTACAGGGAAAAGGCGTTGGTGCCCCAAATCTGCCAGTTGTAATTTAACGTGGTGGAGTCCACCGGCTCCGGGGTGCGGTCAACAATATACGCCATGCCGAACTGGGCCGCCAGGTCGGTGCGCTGGTAGCCAGTATGCATCACCCGCACATGGGGCAGGAAGTCCCCCAGCAGACTAAAGGAGGCCAACTGCACGCCGCTTTCAAAATCCTTTACCAGCTCAAACAAATCGGCTGCAATGCGCTGGGTCGTTTCGCCCTTGTCATAGCCGGGGAACATCCGGTTGATATCGGAGTTGTCCAGCGGCCAGAAGCGCCGCCCCACGTTGATGGAGTTCTGGTTCACCGTGGGGATCACCAGAACCTCGAAGCCGGGGCGCAATGCGTTCATCTGCTCCAGAGATTTCAGGGTTTTGACCAGCAGGGCGCAGACATAGGTTTGCTGAATCTCGTTGCCGCGGGTGGAGCCGACCACGCACAGGGCCTTTTTCCCCGCGCCAAAGCGGAAGCCCTTTACCTCCAGCTCAGGGCGGTACAGGGTGTCGATGGTAAACAGAACTTCTTCCTTCATTTGGCGGCACCTCCTAAAATCCGGGCAATCAGAGAACCGGAGGCCACCACCGGATACTCCCGCAGCGTAAACAGCAGCCCGTCCACCGGACTGTTCAGAACCTCTTTTACCTCGCCGGTGGCGGGGTCGGCAATCACGCCCAGCTCCTGCCCCTCCGTCACCTGCGCGTCGTGCAGCACATGGGGCAGAAAAATCCCTGCGGCGTTGGCGTTGATGAAGGAAACCGAGCCGTCGCTGCTGACGATGGGGGCGCGAACGTCGCCCACCGGCTCGTCCCAAATGCCCATCTTATGGAACAGGTTCAGCAGACCCGTGATGAGCTGACGGCCATATTCCTCGGTGATCCGCATTCCCACGCCCATTTCCACCACAATGGTGGGGGTTTTTATATTGTTCAGGGAGCAGGCCAGCGTGGATTCCAGCACCGTGGAGGCCGCGTGAACCCAAATGAAATCCAGGTTCAGCTCCTTTGCCAGGGGCAGCAGCTCCTTCGCCGTATTCACATTCACCCGCGCCTGGGGCAGCTCCTTTAAATAAATGTTGGAGGCGTGGATGTCGATGCACAGATCCGCCCCGGCGATATCCTGAATGATCTCATGGGCCAGATAGCGGGTGGTGGTGCCGTTGGGGTCGCCGGGGAAAATGCGGTTCATATCCAAATCAAACCCCGGCACGCCCCGGGTGATGGTGCTGACCCCCATGGGGTTCAGCGCCGGGTAGATGTCCACCGTGCCGTGAAGATGCTCCAGATTCTCCTGGAGGCGGCGGTTCAGCTTCCAGGCCACATACTGGCCCTCCAGCTCGTCGCCGTGGGTGCCGGTGACAATACAAACACGCTTGCCTCCGTCCTGCGCCTTGGGCGGCGCAATCCGGTTTTTGATGATGCGCTCCGTCTCGCCCACAGGCAGGGTGACAGAGGCTACAGTCATTAGCATAGTATCATTCCTTTCCTTTTCTGCTGGAGGGGTGGGGAGATGGGAGGTATGCGAAAATGCTGCCGTTTATGCTCACTGTACAGCTCCATTTCCCTCCTGACTCAATAGCTGCTCATAGTCCCGGATACATATTACAATCTCCGGCTGATAGTCCGAAACATAATCCAACAGGGACATCTCATCATAGCTACGTAAATCCAGAGAAACGGTTTTGTCAAAGCTGGCGTACAGAATGGTTTCCATCTCGTTGGTAAAGCTGTCTCCGTAAACCAATAAATTTGGCAAGCCTTCCCGCTCTGTTTCTATGATGGTTTCGCTGACGTCCCCTCCCATGTAGAAGGTGTAAAATTCATCCTCTCCGTTCGTAGCCGGAAACGCCAGAGTTGAGGAGGCTCCGGGGGTATCGTTCCCCCAGTCATAGCGGGTAAAGGAAATTTCCTCTTTCAGAGTAGCATAAACCAGCGACTCGCTGCTTTTCCACAAGCCGCATAACTTCCGGGCATAGGAACCGAGGTATGGATTTGGTAGCGCGTTCAGCTCCAAATCATCATCTGTCAGAACGATTAAATCCTCCCCGGTCAGGGCGTTTAACTCCGCCATGACCGCCCGATATGCGGAATAGCAACCGGCCCAGGTGTAATGATGGTCTACTGAGGACATATATTCCACGGGACTGCCCTCCGATTCCCAAACAGCCCCAATGTCCAGATAATGCACATCGTACTTCTCCAGCGCCGGGAAAAAAGCAGTGGTTTCTGCCTCGGTATATTCTGCCCGGTTGTTCAGGTAGGAGGGATACCGATCCTCAAAGTAGGCATACTGGCTGGGCACCGCCACATACAAAAATGTACCGCCGTATTCCTCTACCGTTTCCGACAAGAGCTGGAGAGACTGCGCCATCTCCTCCGCCTGCTGTTGGATTGCAGATTCGTCCACGACTTCATATTCCTGATAGGATAACAGAACCTCATCGTCCGTTACCACAACGTCGTTGACCACCGGCTTTTGAAACAGCTCCATATCCGCCCAGGTTTTTACCTTCAAAAGGGTTGTGCGGAAGGCCGCATAGTCGCACAGTGCCGTTTCCAAATCGGTGAAATATTCGCCGTTCGCCGTGTTTTCTACGGTTGCGGAAGGCCATTCCGCATAGTCCCTGTTCTCGAAATAGGAGAACGTCTCCTTTGGCCTCCAGATTGTAACGGCTAAAACGCCCACAAGCACAGCAATCAATGCAACGGAAAACAGAATAGAAGCAATTTTCTTTTGTTTCGTCATGACATGCTCCTCCATTTCTCAGAACCGATAATAGAGAAACGGGTTAAAGGTTCCGGTGACCAACTGGACATAGGAGAAAGCAAACAGAGCCAGTGCCAGGATTTTTACACCCCACACACGGAAAAATCCGTCCTCCCTGAAAATTCCCTCCAGCCATTTTTTGATGGGGAGGCAGGCAAGGATACCACAAATCCAGACAGGCCAGTATTCCAGAAGATAATAGATCGTTTGCCCGCTGGTCAATCCTGCGCCGAAGCCAAACAGAGACTGAAACATCTTTACGACAACATCCAATGTCTCTGCGCGGAACAGCACCCATCCCAGAACCACAATTACCATGGTCACCAGCCAATGGAGGACGGCAGGCCCTTTGTCCAGCAGGCGGTTCCAGAGATATTTCTCCCCCAGCAGAAGCAGGCCATACCAAAGGCCCCACAGCACAAAATTCCAGCTTGCGCCATGCCACAGGCCGGTAAGCATCCAGACAATTAAAATGTTGCGAATATGCTTCCAGGTCGTGACTCGATTGCCGCCCAAAGGAATATACACATAGTCGCGGAACCAGGATGACAGGGAGATATGCCACCTGCGCCAAAACTCCGTGACCGAACGGGAAATATAGGGATAGTTAAAGTTCTCGTTAAAATGGAACCCAAACACCTGTCCCAAGCCGATAGCCATATCTGAATAGGCCGAGAAGTCAAAATAAATTTGAAAGGTATAGGCAAGCCCGCCCAGCCAGGCGGCAGAGGTGGACAGGATAGCCGCCTCTGTGCCAAAAATGCCATCCGCGACCTCGCCAAAGGCGTTGGCGAGCAGCATCTTCTTTGCCAGGCCAAAGCAGAAGCGCACCAATCCGTCGGTAAAGTCCGACGGGCTTTCCCGGTCTGCATCAATTTTTTCTGCAATGTCCGTATAACGCACAATCGGCCCTGCAACCAACTGGGGAAACAGCGCTACATAAAGCGCCAGCTTCAGGGGGTTTCGCTGACAGGCAGTATTTCCGCGATATACGTCTATGACATAGCTCATACCCTGAAACGTAAAAAAGGAAATGCCAACCGGGAGCGTTACGGATGGAATGGGAATACTGAATCCCAGCGCGGATATGGTTTCGGCCAGAAAACCGATATATTTAAACCACACCAGCAACGCCAGATTTGCGGACAGGGCCAGAACAAGACTTGTTTTTTTCCAGCGCTCCCGTGCGATCAGAATACCGCCTGTATAGTTGATACAGACAGACGCCAGCAACAGGAGCAGGAATTTTACGCCGCCGAACGAATAGAATATCAGGCTGAAAACCAGCAGAATCACATTCCGGGCCTGCCGAAAGCGCCTTGGCACCGCAAAATAACAGGCCAGCAAAATCGGCAGAAACAGAAACAAAAATGTAAAGCTAGAAAACGTCACACGACCATCCCGATTCCTTTGTTTTTGTGCGCCCATTATAGCATATACTATATGGAAACGCAATCCAGCGACGGAACCGGGTTTATCCGCCTGTCCATTTTATCCTTCACTGTGCCTTTTCTCGCACCTGCATAAACACGGTTTGCAGCTGGCAGGAATCCCCCCGGAACACGCCCCGCTCCACGGGGCAGTCCGAATAATCCCGGCCATAGGAGATCACCAGATAGTTTTCCACCGGCAGGCAGTCGCGGGTAGGGTCCAGCCCATACCAGCAGCCCTGGTCGTAATACTCTACCCAGGCGTGGGTCGCACCCTCGCCTACAAACAAGCCGCAGACATACCGAGCGGGATAGCCCGCCATCCGCAGCAGCGCAATCAAAATGTGCGCCTCGTCCTGACAGACGCCCTGCCCCAGCGCCAGGGCTTCTTCTGCGGTGGTGTGAATCCCGGTGACGCCGGGCGTATACGCAATGACCCGGTGAACCAGGTGCATCAGCTCCTCCGGGGACTTCCCCCGGCCCTGGGCCTCGAACAGCGCCGTCAGACCAGGCCCCACCGCAGTCAGCGGCGAAGCATAGGAGAACAGCGGGTTGCAGCGATCCGGCTGGGGCTGGGAGATATCAACCTCTGCTTCGCCCGCCACGGTAAAGCCGAAAACACGGTGGGCGGCCCGGTGACAGCCCACCTCCAGCAGGTTCCCAAACCCGTCCCGCTGGAGCAGCCAGTACGTTTCCGGCTCCAGTGTCAGGGTCTGGGACAGAATGTGCTGAAAGGGCGTGTCCCGCAGCAGGCACCGCAGCGTGAAATAATGGTCTGTAACATCCTGGTCGAATGAAATATTTGTGCGGAAATGATAGGTCAAGCGTTTCACGCCACAGTCCTCCTTTGGGCCGTTACACTGTAAAGATGATAAAATTAAGGTTTGAAAGAGCCTGTGAATACAGGGGCGAAGGTTGCCAAAAAGACAATCTGAAAAACAAAAGTAAGGTGAAGATATACGGAAGCACTCCGCAGGAGTTTTGTTGCGTCAGCAACAAAATAAAGTCAAGCCTGTCTTTTTAGCCGGGCGTGTACCGGCAAAAAGACACAGGGAGGCGACGACTGTGCGAGCAAAGCGAGTGCGGAGAGGAGCCGCATAATCGACCCAAATGCTTGCATTTGGGTCGAAGGCGACAAGCCTTACACAATAAATACGTTATCCACCCAATCCAAAAATTCCTTGGCGCTGGGATGGGACTGCTCCGGGAGCAGCAGCACATCCGCCAGCTTCTTCATCCGGGCGCTGTCACAGGGGATCGTAGTCTTGTACATCCGATCCACCAGACGAGACACTTCCCGCCGTACCAGATGCTTGTTGAAGTCCAGCCGGACATACAGATCAATGCGCTCCACGTTGCGGCCCAGCTCAATGATACGCCGGGTTTCGTCGTCCAGAATATAGTCCGACAGACTGCCCCGGAAGGCCAGAATATAGTCAATTACAGCCTGCATATCCAGGGCAGGCGCATCACTGGCCGCAGCCCGCTGTAAGCTGTCCAGGGCCATAAAGATGTAGGACAGCGCATCGGTGCTGAGCGTCTCCCGCAGCACGATGACGTTGTCATAGGCCCGGTACATGGCGGACATGATGGAGTCCGGATTGTCCCGGCTGAACAGGAACTGGGTGCAGAAATCCTCCGCATCCTGATAGATATCCGGAATAATCAAATGACGGCAAATGGCGTGATAGTCCACCGGGTCGCCGTCGATCATCTGATCCCCCACCTCGATCATAAAGCGCAGGGTGGTGCTGACCCGCTCCGTATAGCGGCCCAGCCAGAACAGATGGTTGACCTTGTTTATCGAGAGAGTACCCATGTGTCTTTAAAGCCTCCTCCCTGAGAAGAATTTACCACGAAAGATTCCGGGGTGCTGGAGAAACGGGTCAGGCCGGAGGGCCAGACCTGAACGGTCTTTCCTGCCAGTACAAAGGCCCGCAGGTCAGCCTTGCGATAAGAATGTTCGCCGTTGTCGATGACGGGAAGATCCTGGAAGTCGATGACCTCCTGGGCGATAAAGCGGCGAGGCTCCCGGCGGATGGTGTCCGCGAAGGATTCCAGCTGCTCCTTTGTCATGTCCCGGCCAAAGACCACGCCGTAGCCGCCGGCCTCGGCCACGTCCTTGATCACCAGCTTGGACAGGTTTTCCAGAACGTATTTCCGATCCTCCTCGTAGAAGGGGAGATAGGTGGGCGCATTGTGCAGAATCGGCTCCTCCCTCAGATAGTAGCGAATCATCTTGGGGACAAAGTAATAGATGCCCTTGTCATCCGCTACGCCGTTGCCGGGGGCGTTGAGGATTGCCACGTTCCCGGCCCGGTATGCGCTCATCAGGTTCGGAACGCCGATAACGGATTCCGGCAGGAAGGTCACCGGGTCTAAGTATTCGTCGCTGAGGCGGCGATAAATCGCGCCGACTCGCTGCCGGCTACCGCTGCCCTCGTAATAGACCACGCCGTCCTCCACATACAAATCTCCGGCCTCGGCCAGAACAGCGCCGGTCTTTTCCGCCAGATAGGAGTGTTCAAAATAGGCGGCGTTATACCGTCCCGGGGTGAAAATCACGTTGATGCCGCCGCAGTTCACATAGTCCATCACGTCTTTCAGCATTTTGCCGTAGCTGCGGTTGTCCACCACGGCGTGGTGACGGAACGTATCGGGGGACGCCTTGCGGCACAGATCCCGGGCAATCAGGGGGTAGGACGCACCGGAGGGAATCCGCAGATTATCCTCCAGAATCACCCAGCTCCCGTCCTGGGCCTGCACCAGGTCGATGCCGGAAATGTGGCTGTAGATGCCCTTGGGCGGCACGATTCCCTCGCAGGGGGCCAGATATCCCGTTCCCGCAAAGGCAAAGTCCGGAGGAACGATCCCGTCGCGTATGATTTTTTTGTCCCCGTAGATGTCCTTTAGAAACAGATTCAACGCCGTGACGCGCTGAACCAGTCCCCGGTTCAAAAGGTCAAACCCGGCCTTGGTAATCACCCTGGGCAAAGGGTCAAAGGGGAACAGACGTTCATTGAACGTCCCATTTTTATAGATACCGAACTTCACGCCATACCGCGCAAGCTGCTTGTTGATCCGTTCGGTGTCGCGGATCAGATTTTCCATAGGGCTTCCTCCCCCGTTCAAAAATATAGGCAAGGGCGTTATGATTCCGCGCCCTTGCCCTCTATCGTTATTTTACCCGTATCATTGGGATTTGTCAACAGGTTATGAAAGATTTCGGCCCGGTTCATGCAAATTACTCCGGCCAAACCGTCAGCGGCAGGCCCCGGTGCGCCGGTGTGTCAGGGGATTTTCTCCGCCCCTTTGTCTAAATCACAGTGAAATGCTATGAATTTCGACAGAATCTTTGGTATATCCAGCCTTGAATTTAACATGCTAAAGTAGTATAATAACCTGCATAACGGCCCGCACCGTGAAGCAGATGGAATTCGTATCTGCGGGCCGTGATACAATAATATGATATAGTAATATGAAAAAGGGGATTTTCTTATGGGAAACGAGCGTATTTATAACTTTTCCGCAGGCCCCTCCATGCTTCCGCTGGAGGTTTTGACCCGCGCCGGTGCTGAGATCACCAATTACCAGGGTTCCGGAATGTCCGTGATGGAGATGAGTCATCGCTCTAAGGTGTTCCAGAAGATTTTTGACGACACGAAAGCCAAGTTTAAAAAGCTGATGAACGTACCGGACGATTACGAGATCCTGTTCCTTCAGGGCGGCGCCTCCACCCAGTTCTCCGCCATTCCGCTGAACCTGATCGGCGCTACCGGCAAGGCGGACTATGCCGTGACCGGCAACTTCTCCTCTCTGGCCTATAAGGAGGCCAAGAAGTACGGCGATATCGCCGTGGCGGTTTCCTCCGAGGATCAGGACCACTCCTACATTCCCACCCAGGAGCAGATTGTCGTTCGACCCGACGCCTCCTATTTCTACTACTGCGCCAACAACACTGTGTATGGTACGGAGTGGCAGTATGTGCCGGAGACGGGCGGCGTGCCTCTGGTGTGCGATATGTCCTCGAACATCTGCTCCCGTCAGGTGGATATCTCCAAATACGGCGTGATTTTCGCCGGGGCACAGAAGAATTTGGCCCCCGCCGGTCTGACCATCGTGATTGTCAAAAAGGAGCTGGCCGGACATCAGGACCCCAAAACGCCCCTGATGCTGACCTGGCAGACCATGATTGAAAAGGACTCCATGTACAACACGCCTCCCTGCTGGTGCATTTATATCCTGGGTCTTGTGCTGGACTGGCTGGAGGAGCAGGGCGGCATCCCCGGCATGGAAAAAATCAAGCACGGCAAGGCACAGATGCTTTATGATGTGATTGACAACTCCCGCCTGTTCACCTGCGCGGCGCAGCCCGGCTCCCGGTCTGATATGAACGTGACCTTCCGCTCCGCCACCCCTGAGTTGGACGCCAAGTTCGTGGCCGAGTCTGTGGAGGCCGGCTTCTCCAACCTGAAGGGCCATCGGAAGGTGGGCGGTATGCGTGCCTCCATCTACAACGCCATGCCCGTGGAGGGCGTGGAAAAGCTGTGCAGCTTTATCCAGGCCTTTGACAAAAACAACTGATTTAAGAACGGACTTTTTTTAAGGAGGAAACCTTCTGTGTACTGTGGTCAATGCGGCTCCTATGTCAGGGACGGCGCACAATTCTGTCCCTGCTGCGGGGCAATCATGGAGGAATCAACCGAGCTGGACGAGGAGGGCGTATACACCGGACGAACCGTTCCACCGGCCTCAGCCAAAAAGCACCGGAAATGGCCCTGGATTCTGGCGATCATCCTTGTCCTGATTGCGGCGGCATTTGTGGCGATTTTCTTCTGGATGCGGAGCAGGAACACGGAAACCGAGGACGTGTTCGTGACCGGGCAGGATTCCTATACCGCCCTGATTACCAGCTATCTGGAGGAGGCTTCTGCCAACGACACCAGCGCTGTGCTGGATCTGTTCTTCCCCAATTCCGAGGCCTATTATCAGAACGCGGACAATTCCCTGACCACGCTGAATATTCTCCAGCAGGAGGATAACTGGACAGGCCGCTATGGCAGTCAGGTCACCGGGGCAGAGCTGGGCGACGCCACCTTTGCAGATTTATCCGGGGAACAGGCCTCCAACGTGGCGAACATCATCGCCGGGTACGCGGGTCTGGAGGATGTCAGCGAGCTGTACACCGTGGACGCCACCATCACCTATCGGGACGGCTCCTCTGTTGAAATGATTTTTGAGGTCGTCCAGTGTGAGTACGGCTGCTATCTGGTGGCTGTGCAGTAGCGCAGGAATCACGTCCGTTTCCATACTATTTTAGGAGGAATTTACCTTGTATCGCATTAAGACTTTGAATAAAATTTCCAATGTGGGGCTGGCCCAGCTGGACCGCTCCCGCTTTCAGGTAGGCGACGAAATCGAAAATCCCGACGGTATCATCGTCCGCTCCGCCAAAATGCACGACTATGTGTTCCCCGAAGCGCTGCGGGCCATTGCCCGGGCGGGCGCAGGCACCAACAATATTCCCATTGACCGGTGCAGCGAGGCCGGTATCGTGGTATTCAACACCCCCGGCGCCAACGCCAACGCCGTGAAGGAGGAGGTTATCTTCGCAATCCTGGCTTCCTCCCGGCATATGCTGGCCGGTTCCGATTGGGTAAAGGCCGAGGCCGCCGCCGGGAACGACGTTCTGACCACCATGGAAAAGGCCAAAAGCCGCTTCACCGGCCCGGAGATTCTGGGTAAGACCCTGGGTATCATCGGCCTGGGCGCAATCGGTGTCAAGGTAGCGGACGCCGCCATTACCCTGGGGATGTCCGTGGTGGGTTATGACCCCTATCTGTCTGTCACCACCGCGCTCCAGCTCAATTCCCAGGTCAAGGTCGTCGCCAATCTGGATGATCTGCTGCGGGAGTCCGACTATATCACCCTCCATCTGCCGAAGAATTCCTCCACGGTGGACACCATCGACGCTGACGCGCTCTCCAAGGTGAAGGGCTCTGTCCGCGTCATCAACCTGGCGCGGGACGGACTGGTGAACGAGGACGCGATCATCGAGGCGCTGGAGTCCGGCCGCGTGGCCGCCTATGTCACCGACTTCCCCTCCAACCGCATCGCGCTGGCGAAGAACACCATTTCTCTGCCCCATCTGGGCGCATCCACCCCGGAGTCTGAGGACAACTGCGCTGTGATGGCCGCCCAGCAGATGCAGGATTATCTGGAAAACGGCAACATCAAGAATTCCGTGAACTTCCCCTCTGTTTCTCTGGAGCGCTCCGGACGGATGAGAGTGTGCGTCCTGCACCGCAACGTTCCCTCCATCATCGCCCAGGTCACAGAGGTGCTGGGCAACGATGGCATCAACGTGGCGAACCTGACCAACAAGTCCAAGGGCGATCTGGCCTACACGCTGATTGACGTGGACACCGAACTGGGGCAGAATGTGGCGGACGACCTCCGCAGCATTGAAAACGTGCTTCGTGTAAGAATTTTGTAAGAACAACCTCGAGCGGGCCTTTCACTGCGGTGAAAGGCCCGTTTTTTCAGCTTCATTACAAGTTCCGAACCAAATTCATAAAACGTTTACAAGTGTTCAAAAAACGCGAAAAAAAACTTCATGATTTGGACACAAGCTTCGGGTATCCTAATCATGTCGCCGGGAGGGAACGCCTCCGCGGGGCCATGAAATAAGTGATTACAAGCAGGAGGCTTTTGATTATGTCTGAATTTGACTATGAGAACAACAACGGCGAAGAAGAATTCATTCCCACCACCGGCAACCAGTCCGGGGAACCCGATACCCCGGTGAACGACGTGAACGACAACGGCTGCACCTATCACGGCCCGGCCAATGACGGAACCTTCCAGGCCCAGCCCACGCAGCAGAGCGCAGACTACAGCCAGCCGACAGCCGACAGCAATGGGCAGAACGCCTACAGCACCGCATATAGCAACGGCGGACAGAGCGCCTATAACGGCTCCTACACCGGCGGGCAGACCACCTACGGCAGCCAGAATTCCTATGGCCAGTCCTACAACAACGGCGGCGCTTACGGCTCTAATCCGAATCCCAACACCGGCTACAGCTACGGCTCTGCCGGGTACACCCAGAACGCTTACGGAGAGCAGCCGCCGCAGCCCCCCAAGGGCGGAAAGCCCAAGAAGGCAAAGCGGGCCAAGTCCGGCGCAAACATGACCGCCGGTAAGGTCGTTGCGCTGGGGCTGTGCTGCGCCATCGTGGGCGGTATCGCTGGCGGCGGCGGTGTCCTGCTGGGAACCAGCCTGAGCAGCTCCGGCTCCTCGGTGGCGGCCTCCTCCAATGTCACAGGTCTGGTGGAAAGCGCCCGCACCTCTGCGCTGGAGAATACCTCCTATGACACCACCGGCGAGGAAATGACCGCCTCCCAGATTTACGAGGCCAATGTGAACTCCTGCGTGGGTATTACGGTCAGCATCACCTACAACGTGTTCGGCTACACCACTGAGTCTGCTGCCTCCGGCTCCGGCTTTATCATCACCTCTGACGGATATATCGTCACCAACTACCATGTGGTAGAGGACGGCGACTCCGACGGCATCACCGTCACCCTGTACGACGGTACCACCTATGAGGCCACGCTGGTGGGCTATGACTCCAGCAACGACGTGGCCGTTTTGAAGATTGAAGCCACCGACCTGACCCCTGTGGTGCTGGGCGACTCGGATAGCCTTTCCGTGGGCGACGACGTGGTTGCCATCGGCAACCCCCTGGGCGAGCTGACCTTCTCCCTGACCTCCGGTGTGGTTTCCGCTCTGGATCGGGAGGTCACGGTTTCTTCCGACAGCTCCGGCAGCAGCGTTACCATGAACCTGATTCAGACGGACTGCGCCATCAACTCCGGTAACTCCGGCGGCGCTCTGTTCAATGAGTACGGCGAGGTCATCGGCATCACCAACGCCAAGTATTCCAGCAGCAGCTCCTCGGAGGCCTCCATTGATAACATCGGCTTTGCCATTCCCATCAACACCGTCAAGTCCATCATCGAGTCCATCATTGAGAACGGCTATGTGGTGAAGCCCTATCTGGGTGTATATCTCCAGGACTATTCCTACACCAACATCAGCGGCGAAACGATCACCGGTGCCATGGTTTACAGCGTGGAATCCGGTTCCGCTGCGGAGGAAGCTGGCCTCCAGCGCGGCGACCTGATCACCGCCATTGACGGAGAGGCGATCACCTCCTCCACCGAGGCAACCACCGCGGTTTCGAGCCATGCGGCAGGGGACACCATCACCATTACCATCGACCGGAATGGCGAAACGATTGACCTCACTGTGACCCTGGGCAGCAAGATTGAAAGTGCTACGGATGAAGCGGAAGATACCACCGAAAGCAGCGACAGCAGCGGCTATGGCAGCTACCCCTATGGCTATGGCTATAGCTACGGGTACGGCGGAAACTAAATCACATTTTTCAACTGAAATGAAGTGCCCCCTGTCAAGTAGACAGTGAAAAAACAAAAAAGTCTTTCCAT
>JAJQBJ010000073.1 GCA_021203345.1 Oscillospiraceae bacterium | reverse complement strand
TTCAATCGCTATGGATTTTTTAGGTGTTCAACTTCATTTTACAATCGACCTTTTTCTTTGTGCTTCTCTTTCCATTTGTCCCGTTCTGTGGTACACTGTGAAAAAGCATTTTGCAGGAAGGAGGTTGAATCATGTCATTTTTACCGGAAGAACCGGTGACGGCTCTCCCCGGTATCGGCCCCGCCCGGGCGGAAAAGCTGGCGGGACTGGGGCTGACTACGGTGGGCGACCTGCTGACCTGGTATCCCCGGGATTATGAAGACCGCACCCGGTATTCCACCATTGCCGGGGCGGAGCCGGGGGCGTCTGTGTGTATCCCCGCCATGGTGGCGACCCAGCCCTATACGGCCCATATCCGCAAGGGTCTGGATTTGGTGAAGGTAAAGGCGGTGGACGACCTCGGCGTGCTGGAGATCACCTTTTTCAATCAATCCTATCTGCGTACCGCGCTCCATGTGGGCGAAACCTACGTTTTCTTCGGTCGAACGGAGGGGGAGGGGAGACGAAAGCGGATGACGAACCCGGCCTTTGAGCCTCAGGGCGTAGGCCACGTCACCGGCAGGATCGTCCCCATCTATCCGCTGACAGAGGGGATATCCAACAACCTGCTCACCGACAGTATTCGCCGCGCCCTGCCGGAGCCGGGAACCGCCCTTCCGGACCCGTTGCCGGACTCCTTGCGGGCGGAGCATGAACTGATCGACCTTGCAACGGCCTACCGGTGGATTCACGCCCCAGAGAGCTGGGAGCAGCTGGAGGCGGCCCGGCGGCGGCTGGTGTTCGAGGAGCTGTTCTTCCTGTCCATCGGCCTGTGCCGGTTGAAAGGGCGGCGGGATCGCGCCCAGGGGCCGGTGTGCAGGGGGGGACGGCTGGAGGACTATTTGACCTATCTGCCGTTTTCCTTTACTGCGGCCCAGCGGCGGGCAGCGGAGGACTGCGCCAGAGACTTGGCCAGCGGCGTACCCATGAACCGGCTGATTCAGGGGGATGTTGGCTCCGGAAAAACGGCGGTAGCGGCGGCGGCGGTGTATCTGACCGCCAAAAGCGGGTATCAGTCCGCGCTGATGGCCCCCACGGAGATTCTGGCCGAGCAGCACTTCCGCACTCTGTCAGAGCTGCTGGAGCCGGCGGGGATTCGGGTCGCGCTGCTCACTGGCTCCACCAGGGTGCGGGCCAGACGGGACTTGAACGAGCGGCTGGCGCTGGGCATGGTGGACTTGCTGATCGGCACCCATGCGCTGATCTCCGAGCAGGTGACGATTCCCGACCTGGGGCTGGTCATCACCGACGAGCAGCATCGCTTCGGCGTCAACCAGCGGGCGGCGCTGACCGCCAAGGGGGAGCATCCCCATGTGCTGGTCATGTCGGCCACCCCCATTCCCCGCACCCTGGCCCTGATGATTTACGGCGATTTGGACGTGTCCGTGATCGACGAGCTGCCTCCGGGTCGGCAGCCTGTGGAAACCTTCCGCGTTCACACGGATAAGCGCCAGCGGATGTACGGCTTTGTGCGAAAGCAGGTGGAGGAGGGCCATCAGGTCTATATCGTCTGTCCCTCGGTGGAGGAAACGCCGGAGCAGGAGGCCCAGCTCCCCGGCGCACCGGAATTGCAGTCCGTGACGGAGTATGCCAAAACGCTGCAAACAAAGGTTTTCCCCGACCTGCGGGTGGACTATGTACACGGTAAAATGAAGCCCAAGGCGAAGGAGGCGGTTATGGCGGCCTTTGCCGCAGGAGAGCTGGATATTCTGGTGTCCACCACCGTCATTGAGGTGGGGGTGGACGTCGCCAACGCCACGCTGATGATTGTGGAAAATGCGGAGCGTTTCGGCCTGTCCCAGCTGCACCAGCTGCGGGGCCGGGTCGGACGGGGCAGCGCCAAAAGCTGGTGTGTGCTGGTGTCGGACGCCAGGGGAGAAACGGCGCAGACCCGCCTAAAGGCCCTGTGCAGCACCAACGACGGCTTCTTGATTGCGGAGGAGGATTTGAAGCTCCGGGGGCCGGGCGACTTCTTTGGCTCCCGGCAACACGGTCTGCCCCAGTTAAAGGTGGCGGATTTGGCGGGAGATACCCGGGTGTTACAGGAGGCCCAGCAGGCCGCGCGGGAGTTGCTGGCCCGCGACCCCGATTTGGAGGAGCCGGAAAACCGGCCTGTCAAGGCGCGGGTCATTGCACTGTTTGAGGATTCGCCGGACATTTTTAATTAGGCAAACCACTGACAAATTATGCCGCACCCTGCGGCGAAATGGAGGAAATAAGAGTATGACAAAGCTGGAATTTGCCAAAACCCTGCGGGAGGACACCTCCCGCCACTGGAACTGCTGCCAGTCTGTGCTGGCTCCCTTTGCGGAGGAATGTGGTCTGACGCTGGAACAGGCGTATGCGCTGGGAGCGCAGTTTGGCGGCGGTATGAAAATTGGATCCACCTGCGGAGCCGTGACCGGCGGGCTGATGGTGCTGGGCCTGATGAATGCCGGGGACGATGCGGCCCGCACCTTCCTGCGGCAGTTCCGCACGGCCCACGCGGCCCTGAACTGTCCTGAGCTGTTGAAGCTGGATCGGGAGCGGGGAAACACGGATAAAAAGGCCCATTGCGACGGGCTGATTTACGGGGTCATCGAGCTGCTGGAAACCATGACAAAAGAATAAACAAACTTTCAGGGGCTGTCTCGCTTTGATGTGGGACAGCCCCTGAATGATTGAAAAATATAGGTCATATACGCCGTTCAACAAATCCTCCGTGCAAGGCTCAAAATCAGCGCGGCCTCCTCCTGCGTGCTGATGGGGTTTGGCGTATTCAGCCATTCCTGGAGCAGCTGATAGGAGCCATATGTCACAAAGGAAATGCGGGCATGGCGTTCCGCTTCGCTTTCCACATTGGAGAGCTTTTCGTTCAAAAGATTTTCGATTTTCGGCAGGGAGAACAGCCTTTGGGCAAAGTCCGTGCCCACTGCGTTTCGCATCAGCAGCAGCGTTAGCTCCCTGTTCTGCATGGCGTTGTCGAAGCACAGCTCGACCCGGCGCTGTACCCCCTCCTGGTCGTAGGGAGAAACGTCCCGGAGCTTTTCCTCCAAATCAGCCACAAAAGCGTCCTCCAGCTCCGTCAGCACATCATATTGGCTCCCAAAGTGATGGTAAAAGGTGCTGCGGTTGATTCCCGCAAGCTGGCAAAGGGCCGATATGGAAATCTGGTGAATGGGCTTCTCCTGCATCAGCTGGATAAACGCATCATAAATCCTTCGCTTTGTTTCCAAAATACGCTGTTCATATTGTGGTTTCATGCCATATCCCCCATAATCCACAGTTTTCACTGATTTGTTGGTTGCATAAGCAACAGATGTTGTTTATAATACTAGCACATTCTTTTGCGTAAAACAAGGTGGTTTTTATGGAGTATATGTGGTACATCATTGCGGCGTTGGGTGCGGGCATCGGCACCGGATTGGCGGGGCTGTCTGCGGCAACGGTGATGGTGCCGATTCTGATTGTGCTTTGCCCTTCCTTCGGCGGGGAGTACGGCGCATATCAGGCGACGGCTATTGCACTGGCCTCGGATATCCTCGGCTCCGCCGTGACAACGTCCGTTTATGCGAAAAACAAGCGCATTGACCTGAAGCACGGCTGGGTCATGATGGCCTGTATCATCGCTCTCAGCGCTGTCGGCAGCTACGCCGCCTTTCTGGTGGGGAACGTGGTGCTGGGCGGGTTCACCCTGATTTTGACCTTCTGCATCGGCATTCGCTTTCTGGTCAAGCCGGATACCTCGAAATCGGGTGCAGATGTTTCCAATGTGCGCCTGGGATGGAAGGAAATCGTCATCTCTCTGTTTTTTGGCCTGACCATCGGCTTCGGCACGGGCTTTGTGGGCACCGGCGGCGGAATGATGATGCTGGTGGTCTTTACCGCCTTCCTGGGATATGATTTAAAGACCGCTGTGGGCACCAGCACCTTTATTATGACCTTTACCGCCCTGATTGGATTCATCAGCCATTCTCTGATTCATCCCGCCATTGTGCTGGAGCGCTGGAATGTGCTGATTGTCTGTATCGTCACCGCAACGGCGGCGTCCCTTATCTCCGCCCAATTTGCCAACCGGGTGAACAACAAGACTGTGGGCAGAGTGACCGGCGTGATTTTGACGATATTGGGCGCGGCCATGATCTACCTCAACTATTTCCGGGACGTACAGCTCCCGCCGCTGGCGCTGGAGTTGCTGCATACGATGGCGGTACTGCTAGCTTTTCTGGCAGTTGCGGTGTGCGCGGCGCTGTTGGCCTTTAAATTCCTGCATATTGACGGAGAGGCCCGGCGCAAGGTGCTGCATACGGTTGCGTTCCTGCTTATTCTGGTGATTCTGCTGGCTTCGGAGCATTGGTATGTGCCAACGTTGTTGTCCGTCCTGTTCGTGGCGATTGTGTACCCGGTTTTGAAGCTCTGCGAAACGAAGAATTTCTATGCCAGCCTGTTTCAGGAGCGCACCGCCGGTGAGGTGCGGAAAAGTCTGGTGCTGTTGTTCGGAACCTCGGCGGTTTTAATTGCGCTGTTCTGGGGCGTACTGGGTTCGGAGCTTACGGTGATTTCGTCTGTCCTGGCCTGGGGCCTGGGGGACGAGGCCGCCGCGCTGATCGGCAAGCGGTTTGGCCGCCACAAGCTGGGCTGGAGATTTGCCGACCGCCAAAAGTCCTATGAGGGCAGCGGCGGGATGCTCTGCGTTTCGTTCCTCGCGGTGCTTGTTTCGCTGACCGTCGGCGGCGTTCCGGGTATTACCGCATTTTGGGCGGCGGTTCTCAGCGCGGTCGCGGCAACGGTGACGGAGGCGGTCACGAAAAAGGGCTATGATACCGTGACAGTGCCCTGGGCGGCGGCGGTCGTGATTTGGGTGGTGGTGATGATATAGGAAAACGGAAAAGATAGAACAGCGCCTCCGCAATCACGAGGATTGCGGAGGCGCTGTTTTGGTGCGGGCAGTGGGACTCGAACCCACACGCCAAAGCACAAGAACCTAAATCTTGCATGTCTGCCAATTCCATCATGCCCGCAGAAACGCTTTTGAATTCTGAATCAGTGTATCAGAAATTTCGCTTTCTGTCAACCGGGGGATTTGTTTCGCGGGGGAATCAATTTTCGGAACATGCAAAACTGCGTTCCGCGATACAAGTGCTTTGGAGCAAGCATCATTTCTGCGGGAAATTGAAAAAAAACCTTGCAATCCTGCGTTGGGTGTGTTATCATAAACGATGCTATTTGAGATAGAATGAATCAGCCTGCGATTTTGTGCCGATTCAACTTAACATGAAGTTCAGACGTGAAAGAGGTGAATATAGAATGAAGGAAGGAATTCATCCCAACTATCAGCAGACCACCATCCGGTGCCTGTGCGGAAACGTGATCACTACCGGTTCCACCAAGAAGGATATCCGCGTGGAGGTTTGCTCCAAGTGCCATCCCTTCTTCACCGGCAAGCAGAAGATGGTCGATACCGGCGGTCGTGTCAGCCGCTTCAACAAGAAGTACGGCCTGGGTCAGTGAGCCTGTCTTAAACCCCGCATCTTTTGATATAGTCCCCTTAGAGTAGACACTCGAAAAAACAAAAATTCGAGACTACACTAAGGGGGCTATAATTATGGCAAGAAGCAGACATAA
>JAJQBJ010000104.1 GCA_021203345.1 Oscillospiraceae bacterium | reverse complement strand
CTCGAATTTTTGCTTTTTCGAGTGTCTACTCTAAGGGGACTATATCAGATTGCCGTTCTGCTGGTGATTGTGATTGTGGTGGGGGGCTCCCTGGGCGGCGTTGCGGCCTATCAGCACTTCCACCAGGCCACGGTGAACGTCTATTCCCTGGAGGATATCTCCATGACCTCCTATTGGGGCGATCAGACGGAATCCGATGGCAGCGTTACGGCCAACGACCTCCAGACCGTCTATCTCTCCGATACCCAGGTGCTTTCCGAGATTCTGGTGACGGAGGGGCAGGAGGTCAAGGCGGGCGATCCGCTGTTCACCTATGACAGCACCCTGACCCAGCTGGATTTGGATCGGGCGGATTTGGCCTTGCAGCAAAAGCAGCTGGATCTGGAAACGGCCCAAAAGGAGCTGGCCACCATCAAGACCTATAGGGCGGGCGTGGCTATCCCCGGCAGCAGCACCTGGATTTCCTACGGGAGCGATGCGGACGATACCTCCACGGACGATGAGGAAATCACCTATACCCTGTCGCCTGTCAGCGGAACCGGCTGCAGCGATGACCCCTTTATCTATGACTGGTCGGCGGTGAACGACTTCAACGGCGGGGCCTTTGACGATGCGACGCTGGCCGAACTGGCTCAGGGTGTTGCCGACGCCTATGTGGTGCTGCGGCTGCCCTCTGATGGCGGCAGCGAGGAGCCGGACGAGACGGAAACTCCGGAGCCAACGGAGACAACTGAGCCTTCGGAATCTCCTGAGCCTACGGAGACGGAGGAGCCGGAGCCCACGGAGACAGAACCGGACGAGACGGAAACCGTCGCTGCGGAAACCAACGCCTCCCGCACCTCTTATCGGGCGGTTCCGAAAAACGCGGCGGGAGCCAGTGTGCTGCGGATGCAGATTCAGAACACGGACGGAGCCTATACTTACACCATCCTCTCCATCACGGTCAACGGCCAGGAGGTGAGCCTCAGCGATGCGCTCCCCGCCCCGGAGGACGAGGAGGAGCCGGAGGAAAGCGAAAGCACCGGCAGCGCCACGGGCTATTACGACGGCGGTATTACATACACCGCCGCCGAGCTGGCCCAGATGATTTCCAAAAAGGAGCAGGAGATCAAAGCGCTTGAGCTGGAGATTCGGGAGTCGGAGCTGAACCTGAAAAAGCTCCAGGAGGAGGCCGACAACGACACCGTTTACAGCAATTTGGATGGGACTGTGGTGCTGCTGAACGACCCGGACGCCATTGACACCACCCAGGAGCCGCTGGTGAAGGTTTCCGCCGACGGCAGCTATACCGTCACCGCCGCGCTGGGTGAGATGGACATTGGCAACGTGTCCGTGGGGCAGCAGGTGGATGTCTATATCTATGGCAACAACGTTGTCACCACCACCGGCGTTATCATCGAGATTTCGGAGTATCCCACCACCGATGTCTCCTACTATTACAACGGCGGCAACACCAACATCTCCTATTATCCCTTTACCGTGGAGATCGACGGCTCCGAAAATCTGGAGGAGTGGGCCTACGCGGAGATCTATTACAACTGGGAGACGGAGGTCGATTCCGACAGCATCTATGTGGATAACTCCTTCGTCCGGTCGGAAAACGGGAAAAGCTATGTCTATCTGTACCAGGAGGACGGGACGCTGAAAAAGCAGTATGTCTCCACCGGAAAAGACCTGTGGGGCAGCTATACGGAAATCAAATCCGGGCTGACCATCGACGACTACATTGCCTTCCCCTACGGAACCAATGTGAAGGACGGAGCCGCCGCCGTGATTGCGGACATCAGCGAGTTGTACGACTCGATGTACTATTAAGGGAGGTGAGCCATTATGCTGGAAAATATACGGCTGTCCTTTCAGGGCATCTGGGGGCATAAGCTGCGCTCCCTGCTGACCATGCTGGGCGTGATTATCGGCATCGCCTCCATCATTTCTATCGTGTCCACCATCAAGGGCACCAATGAGCAAATTAAACAGAACCTGATAGGCGCGGGCACCAACGCGGTGGAGGTCACGCTCTGCGAGGGTGATTACTCCCTGGATATGGAATACACGGACATCCCCGCCGGGATTCCGGTCATCACCGAGCAGGTGCGGAAGAGCATCGAGTCCATGGATAAGGTGGAGGCGGCCACCCTGTACACCGAGCGCACCTATGTCAGCAACGTCTACTACGGGAACACCGCCTTCAACGGCAATATCCGGGGCGTAGACGGATACTATTTCGACGTGTACGGCTACACCGTATATCTGGGCCGGGATTTCTCGGACAGCGACTTCGACCAGTACAAGCGGGTGGTTCTGATGGATCAGAAAGCGGCCAACACCCTGTTCGCCGGGGAGAACCCGCTGGGCCAGACCATCGAAATCGGCAAGGAGCCGTACACGGTCATCGGACTGGTGGCCCTGTCCTCGGAATATGAGCCGGTAATCAACAGCTACAGCGAATACTATACCTATGCGGACACCAGCAGCGGCACGATTTTTCTGCCCTACAGCTGTTGGGCCTCGGTGTACCAGTATGACGAGCCGCAGAGCGTGGCAGTCCGGTGCGCCAGCACTGACGATATGACCGTGGTGGGCCAGACGGTGGCCGACCTGCTCAATGCCAACCTGTCCGTGGGGGAGGGGTCGGATTACTCCTACCAGAGCCAGGATCTGCTGGAGCAGGCCGAGAATTTGCAGGAGCTTAGCTCCAGCACCAATGTACAGCTGATGTGGATCGCGGGGATCTCCCTGCTGGTGGGCGGTATCGGCGTGATGAACATCATGCTGGTGACGGTCACAGAGCGCACCAAGGAGATCGGCCTGAAAAAGGCCATCGGCGCGAAAAAAGGCCGCATCCTGTGGCAGTTCCTGACGGAGGCGGCGGTGCTGACCGGCATGGGCGGTATTCTGGGCGTTGTCGCGGGGATTGTGGTGGCGCAGGTCATCAGCAATCTGACCGCCACGCCCACGGCTATCAGCGTTCCCGCCATTGTGGTGGCGGTGGCGTTCTCCGTGCTGATCGGCGTGGTGTTCGGACTGATTCCCGCCATCAAGGCGGCAAACCTCAGCCCCATCGAGGCGCTGAGAAGGGAATAAATGCCTGCGGAGTGGCGCTGCGAAAGCAGCGTCACTCCGATTTCTCCAAAGAAAAAATAAAAAAATGCAAATCCGCTCTTGACAAACGGCGGATTTTGCGTATAATAACATATGTTCCTTGCGGGCATAGCTCATCTGGTAGAGCGCCACCTTGCCAAGGTGGAGGTAGCGGGTCCGAGTCCCGTTGCCCGCTCCAAAATTCCCTGTCAGTTTGGCAGGGAATTTTTTATGTCTGCACACCCCAAATACCAAAACGGTGCCGCCTCATCTGAGACAGCACCGTTTTGTTTTGTTGAAGTATACCAGAGCGGGGAGGTCTTAGCCGTTCAGAATCGCCAGAGCCTCGTCCTTATAGCAGTCCATCAGATAGGGGATGCCGCTGACTTCGGCGCACTCCTTCGTCAGGCTCATAAGCTCCCGACGGGTAATGACCGGGGTGGAGAAGCACCGGGCACCGGCCATCAGCTGCTGGAGGCCCACCTTCAGCTTATCCGCATAGCTATAGATGCCGATCGCACCCAGAGGAATCTTGTCGATTTCGCTGGAGCCGACCAGGGCCTTGACCTTTTCGTAGTCCACGAAGATCTCCTCCTTGGTCTTGCCGAACTCGCTGACCGTCCGGGGCAGATCGTCGTCCTTCATCCACTGCTCAATGTTCTTGCCCACCATGCCGGGGATCATCATGGCACGGCCCATGCACACGGCCTTGACGTAGGGAGCGCCCAGCGCCAGCGCCTTGAAAATGCCGTCCTCCGAGGAGAACCCGCCGGCAAAGGCCAAATCAGGCACCCGATAGCCCTTTTGGGTCAGGATCTCCGCGAACTGATAGGCGGCAGAGTGGAGATAGAAGGCGGGGATGCCCCACTCCTCCATCATGCGCCAGGGGCTCATGCCAGTGCCGCCGCCGGAGCCGTCGATGGTGAGCAGGTCAATGTGGGCCTCGCTGGACCACTTCATAGCCATGGCCAGCTCCCGCAGGCTGTACGCGCCGGTTTTCAGGGTGATGCGCTTGTAGCCCAGCTTACGCAGGCGCTCCACCTCGGCCAGGAAGCTGTCGTGATCCACAAAGCCCAAACGGCTGTGGCGCTCGAACTCTTTGATGGCGCCGCTGCGGAAGGCAGCCTGATTGATGGGGTCGGACGGGTCGGGGGTGACGATATAGCCCCGGCTTTGCAGCTCCAGCGCCCGCTCCAGAGAGCCGACTTTGATTTCGCCGCCGATGCACTTGGCACCCTGGCCCCACTTCAGCTCGATCGTTTCGATGCCATGCTTGTCCAGGATGTATTCCGCCACACCCAGACGGGTGTCCTCGACGTTCATCTGAATCAGGATTTCGCCCAGACCCTGATGGTAGCGGCGATACAGCTCGATACGCCGATCCATATCCGGGGCCTTTGTGACCATACCGGCGGCGTTCCGCTCCAGGGTGGGGTCGATGCCGCAGACATTCTCGCCGCAGACGATGGTGATACCGGAGATGGCCGCGCCGACTGCGAAATGCTCCCAGTTCTTCCGGGCGATTTCCGTGGAGCCAAGGGCACCGGTGAAGGCGGGGATGGCCATTTTGACCTTCTTATCCCAGCCGTATTCCACCGAGGTGTTCACATCGGGGAACCGGGCGGTGTCGGAGTTCCCCTCCACGCCCTCGGGCAGACCCTTTGCACCGCAGGCATAGCCCTGAATGTTCAGGTGGGAGTAATCCACCGGATACTCCTTGTCGCCGCCGGCGGTCACGGAACCGAAGGGGCCGGGATAAATCAGCTCGCGCCCGCGGAAGGTGGCCCGGAAAACCTCACAGTTTCCCCGGCAGCCATCGACACAGCGGGAACATAGACCGGACTGGGGCGCAACGCTCCAGGAGCGGTTTTTGCTTCTGGTGGCATCATTGCCATTTGGGGTTTGGTAGTTCATCAGAATTTCCTCCTTTGAAAAATTCAGGCGTGCAGAATCTCGCCTGAACACTTTCACCTGCAAGTGTCCCGACTTGCAAATTCGATTTCATTATAACTGAAACCGTTCCCGGATGCAAGAGCGATGAGAAAAATTTGCAAAGAATTGTCCGAAAAGCTGCCCCCTTTCCTTCCTTCTGAGCAATATTGCGGAAGATAACCCCAAAGATAGCAAAAATGTCGTTTGACCCGACGTTGACGCGGGGAAAGTCAGATGGTATAATGGACTTCATGGTTAAATTGGTATACTATATGAACGGCGCAGACCGGCGCTGAAAAGGATGTAACAGGGCTATGTGGATTGCAGACGACTGGAAGGATTACGAGCTGATAGACTGCGGCGGGGGCGAGAAGCTGGAGCGCTGGGGCAAGCAGATTTTGGTGTGCCCCGACCCCCAGGCCATCTGGCAAACGCCCCGGCGCAACCGGGGCTGGCGGCAGCATGACGCTCGGTATGCCCGCTCGAAAACCGGCGGCGGAGCCTGGGAGCAGAATCGTCTGCCCCAGCGCTGGCAGGTACGCTATAAGAATTTGACCTTCAATATCAAGCCCACGAACTTCAAGCACACCGGCCTGTTCCCGGAGCAGGCGGTGAACTGGGACTTTGCCGGCGAGATGATTCGCAACGCCGGGCGGGAAATCAATGTGCTGAACCTGTTCGCCTATACCGGCGGGGCACGGTGGCCTGTGCGGCGGCAGGCGCAAAGGTCTGTCATGTGGATGCGGCAAAGGGCATGGTGGCCTGGGGCAAGGAGAATGCCCGCTCCTCCGGGCTGGAGGATGCGCCTGTCCGCTGGATTGTGGACGACTGCGCCAAGTTCGTGGAGCGGGAGATTCGCCGGGGGCATCGGTACGACGTCATTATCATGGACCCGCCCTCCTATGGCCGGGGGCCTGGCGGCGAGGTCTGGAAGCTGGAGGAAAATTTGTACTCCTTTGTGGAGCTGACCACCCGGGTGCTGTCTGACCGCCCCCTGTTTGTGCTGATTAACTCCTATACCACGGGGCTGGCCCCGTCGGTGCTGGGCTATCTGCTGGACGTGCTGGTAACGCCGAAGCACGGCGGACATACCGAGTGCGCGGAGCTGGGCCTGCGGGTGACGGAAACCGGACTGGCGCTGCCCTGCGGCTCCACCGGGCGCTGGATCTGTGATTGATTTGAGGATGGATGGGAACGAGAACGAATATGGCAAAGAATTTGATTGAATTTCAGGACGTCAGCTTCGCCTATGAGGAAGGGGCGACGGTTCTGGAGCATTACAATTTGGAGATCGCGGCGGGGAGCTTTGTGGCAATTTTGGGTCACAATGGCTGCGGAAAATCCACCGCTGCCAAGCTGATGAACGGTATCCTGGTGCCCACCCAAGGGAAGGTTCTGGTGGACGGCATCGACACCGCCGACGAGGATACGCTGCTGGAGGTGCGCCGCCGGGTGGGGATGGTGTTCCAGAACCCGGATAACCAGATCGTTTCCAATGTGGTGGAGGAGGATGTGGCCTTCGCGCTGGAGAATCTGGGGGTGCCGCCGGAGGAGATACGCCGCCGGGTGGACGAGGCCCTGGCTATGGTGGGCATGACGGAATATACCACCCATGCCCCACACCTTCTGTCCGGCGGACAGAAGCAGCGTATCGCCATTGCGGGGGTTATCGCCATGCAGCCCGCCTGTATCGTGCTGGACGAGCCCACCGCCATGCTGGACCCGGTGGGGCGGCGGGAGGTGCTGTCCACCCTGACCCAACTGAACCGGGAGCTGGGGATTACCGTGGTGCTGATTACCCACCATATGGATGAGGCGGCCCAGGCCCAGCGCCTGGTGGTGATGCAGGATGGCGTCATTCGGAAGGACGCGCCGCCCCGGGAGGTTTTTCAGGACGTGGAGGGAATGGCCGAAATGGGCCTGACCGTGCCGGAGACGATTCAACTGCTGGACGGCCTGCGAAAGGCCGGTATAGATGTTCCGCTGGAGGGGCTGTCCGTGGAGGAATGTGCGGACGAGCTGTATGAACTGATGAAGAAATGAGGACAAACGACGTTGGAGCCCATTATTGAGACAAAAAAACTGACCCATACCTACAGCGCGGGCACCCCCTTTGAGCATAACGCTCTGACGGAGGTGGATTTCTGCGCCTATCCCGGGGAATATCTGGGCGTGATCGGACATACGGGTTCGGGGAAATCCACCCTGATTCAGCATTTAAACGGACTGTTGAAGCCCACCGCCGGGGAGGTCTGCTTTCAGGGCGAGGACATCTGGGCGGTGAAGGGCCGGGCCAGACAGGTTCGCTTTCAGGTGGGGCTGGTGTTCCAGTACCCGGAGTACCAGCTGTTTGAGGAGACGGTGTATAAGGACATCGCCTTTGGCCCCACCAATATGAAGCTGGATAAGAAGGAGATCGACCGCCGGGTGCGTACCTCGGCGGAGTTTGCCGGGCTGTCGGATGATTTGCTCCAGGTGTCGCCCTTTGAGCTGTCCGGCGGACAGAAGCGCCGGGCCGCCATTGCGGGGGTCATCGCCATGGAGCCATCCGTGTTGATTTTGGACGAGCCGACGGCGGGCCTGGACCCGGTGGGCCGGGAGGAGATTCTGGATAATATCCGGCAGTATCACAATGCGAAAAACGCCACGGTCATTCTGGTTTCTCACTCCATGGAGGAGGTAGCCCGCACCGTGGACCGCATTACGGTGGTGAACGACGGGATTCTTCCCATGACCGGTACTCCGGCCGAGGTGTTCGCCCATGACAGAGAGCTGCGGGAGATGGGGCTGGACGTGCCCCAGGTGACGCAGGTGTTCCGCGCCCTGCGGGAGCGGGGCATCGACCTGCCCTCGGTATACACCGTGGAGGACGCTGTGCGGGTTCTCCGCCAGAGATTGGAGGCCGCGCCATGCTGAAGGATATCACACTGGGCCAATATTTCCCGGGGAATTCCATCCTTCACCGGCTGGACCCCCGCACCAAGTTGATTGGCGTAATCGTCTATATCGTTGCGCTGTTTTTGTGCAAGCAGCTGCTGTCCTACTGCCTTGTGGCCCTGTTCCTGGCCTGGATGATTCACGTGTCCGGGGTGGGGGTCAAGGCCATTGTGCGGGGGTTGAGGCCGGTGCTGATCATCATGATTTTCACCGGTATCCTGAACCTGCTGTACACGGGAGGGACGCCCATCGTTCAGTGGGGCTTTCTCACCATTACGGTGGAGGGCGTCTGGAAGGCCATCTATATGGTGGCCCGGATCATGATGCTGATTATGGGAACCTTTCTGTTGACCTATACCACCTCGCCCATTTTACTGACGGACGCCATTGAAAGCCTGTTCGGGCCGCTGAAAAAGATACACGTGCCGATTCACGAGCTGGCGATGATTATGAGCATTGCGCTGCGGTTTATCCCCACCCTGATTGAGGAGACGGACAAGCTGATGAGCGCACAGAAGGCCCGGGGTGCGGACTTTGAAAGCGGCAACCTGATTGAAAAGGCCAAGTCGCTGGTGCCGCTGCTGGTGCCGCTGTTTGTCTCCGCCTTCCGCCGGGCGGAGGAGCTGGCTGTAGCCATGGAAAGCCGCTGCTATCACGGCGGCGAGGGCCGTACCCGGCTTCGCCAGTTGAAATACAACCGGCAGGATTTTGTGGCGCTGCTGGTGCTGGCGCTGTTGATTGCAGTCATTGTGGTGCTGCGCTCCCTGCATTTTGTGGTATGAGCGAGATGAGAAATATCGCCCTGCGGCTGATGTATGTGGGCACGGCCTACCACGGCTGGCAGGTGCAGAAAAATGCAATTTCCGTGGCGGAGACGCTGGAAAAGGCCCTCTCCACCGTGACGGGGCATCCGGTGAAATGCGTGGGCGCGGGGCGCACCGACGCAGGCGTTCACGCGGAAACCTATATTGCTAATTTCCGCACGACCTCCTCGATTCCCACCGACCGGTTCCCCCTGGCGGTCAACGCCCGCCTGCCGGCGGATATCGTGGTGGTGTCGGCCCGGGAGGTGTCCGAGGGCTTCAATGCCATTGGCTCCTGCCTGAAAAAGGAGTATACCTACCGGGTGTATAATTCCCGCATCCGCAACGCCTTTTATGTAGACCGGGCCTATTTCTACCCGAAGCATCTGGACGAGGCGGTGATGCAGGACGCGGCGGAGCGCTTTGTGGGAACCCACGACTTTGCGGCGGTGCGGGCCGTGGGAACGGAGGTCAAAAGCACCGTCCGCACCGTCTATTATTTCGACGTGAAGCGGACGGGAGATTTGATTGAATTGAAGGTATGCGCCAACGGCTTTCTGTATAATATGGTACGGGTCATGGTGGGAACGGTCATCTATGCGGCGGACGGAAAGCTGACCCCGGCGGACATCGACGGAATTCTGCTGCGGGGCAACCGGACAGAGGCGGGGCCGACGGTTCCGCCCGGCGGCCTGTATATGACAAAGCTCTGGTACAATGAACCGGTGGGGCTGGAGACAGACCCGATGTAAAGAAGGTGGAACAGCGATATGGCTAAAATTACAGATATTAATTCCGACGCGGAGTATGAGGACGGGGGAGAGCTGACCCGTGCGGAGCAGCGGATGCTGGCCCAGGCCAAGCGCGCCGGGAAAAAAGAGACGAAAAGCAAGGCAAAGCGGATCCTGAGCCGGTTTCTTGTGGCGCTGTGTACCCTGATCCTGGTCGTGGGCGCGGTGCTGGCCGTGGTATACCGGGATGAGCTGAACATCGACGGCCTGAAGCGGATGGTTTCCTACCTGAGCCTGGAAAAGGATGAGGACGGACAGGCGGAGGAAATTTTTTATGACAGCGACGACAGCAATTGCTTCGCCCAGCTGGACAACGCGCTGCTGGTCTGCTCCGAAAGCATCATTCAGCTGTTCAGCCAAAGCGGAAACACCTATATCAGTGAGGTGGTGACGCTGGAGAACCCCACCATCAGCGCGGACGGAGCCTATGCGGTGGTCTATGACTTGGGCGGGACGGAGCTGTATGGCATTGCGGGCAAGCAGCTGGCCTATACGCAGACAGCGGACGGCACGATTCTCAACGCCCGGATGAACGCCAACGGCTATTTGACCCTGATTACTAAGCAGACGGGCTATAAGGGCGTGATTACGGTCTATGACAGCAAGTATCGCGCCAAGGTGCAGGTCAGCATCTCCAGCGCCTATGTGATGGATGCGCTGGTGTCCGACGACGGAAAGACCCTGGCGGTGCTGACCATCGGGGCGGAGGACAACGCTTTTGCCACCCTGGTTTCCTTCTATGACGTTTCCACCGGCGAGCTGGTTGACCCGTCTCCCTACACCATTTCCGGCGGTCTTGCGGTGGATCTCCAATGGCAGGATGAGGGCGTTCTGCTCCAGATGGACAATGGGATTCAGTATGTCACGCCCGACGCGGGGGTGACAGGGAGCTGGGTGAACGACGAGGGTTATCTGAGGGGCTATGCGTTCAGCGAGCCGGGCTATCAGGTGATGATCTGGAGCAAGTACCAGACCGGCTATCAGGGCAATCTGGAGCTGGTGAACCAGACCGGTGCGCTGCTGGCGGAAATCAGCGTTTCTCAGGAGGTATACTCCGTCTCAACGGCGGGGAATTATATCGCTCTGCTGTTCACCAACCAGCTGATTATCTACACCTATGACGAGGGGCTGACGCAGTACGCCTCGCTGGTGGATACCGCCGGTGCGCGGCAGGTGATTATGCGAAGCGACGGTTCCGCGCTTTTGCTTGGCTCCGAAAGCGCCACGCTGTATGTGCCATAGGATGGAGGTCGATTTGGACACTTTGATTTGGGATATTCTTGCATTGATCTGGCTGCTGGTATTTCTGGTACAGGGGGCAAGGCGGGGGTTGATTCTGACCCTGGGGAGCCTCTGTGTGACGGTGCTGGGCTTTGCGGCAGGCTATTGGGCCGCGGGAGCATATGGCCCCCAGCTGGCCGAGGTGCTGGAGCGGAGCATGAGCGAAAGCAGCCAACTGCTGAGTACAGTTCTGTCCAGCGCGATCCTGTTTTTTGGCGGCTATCTGCTGGTTCGATTGGTGGGAGGCTGGGCGCTGAAGGCCTTGAATAAGGTGGGAAAGCTGCCTGTTCTGGGGTGCCTAAACCGTCTGGGCGGCGGCGTGTTGGGCCTGCTGCGGGGCGCTATCCTGCTGCTGATTCTGGGTCAGCTTTTGGTTCTGATTGGACTGATACCGGGGGACGAGGCCCTGGCGCAGACAACCTTGGCAAGGTATTTTTTAACCGGGTTTTTGTAAGAGAACCCCCGTTCCAAATGAAAAAAGCCCCTTCGCACGGTATCTTCCTGCGGTCAGTGACCGCAGGGCTGTGCGGAGGGGTGTTTTGATGTAATTTTGAAAGGGATGTTTAGCGCAGATATTCCATCAGCGCGTCCCAACGGGCTTCTGTCTCCTGACGGCCTTCGTTGTACAGGGCCTGGAGCTTTGTCAGGTCATTTTCCAACCGGCTGGCGGTGACGGGAACCTCCGGGGCGATGGTAAAAATCGTTCCGTCGGCCTCCATGCGCTCCAAATCCGCCGCCATATCGTTGTAGCGGCTGCTGATCATAGCCAGATCCTCCCGCAACAGAGGCCGCAGAGGGAACCGGGCGTTGTAGACCGCCAGCGTCTTTTTGCTCTCCGGGGGCTTGCGATAGCTGCGATCCCGGGTGCGTACCACAATGAAGCGCTCGTAGCCCTCCTTCATGGCCCAATGCAGGGGCACGGAGTCCGACAGACCGCCGTCCAGATAGGTGAAGTTGCCAATTCGCACCGGCTGAGAAACCACCGGCAGGGAGGAGGAGGCCGCCATGGAGCGGTAGACATCCTCCTTGCTCAAATCGTCCCGGTCAAAGTAGGTGGCCTGTCCCGTTTCGCAGCAGGTGGCGACAGCCACATACCGCTGGGAGGTGTGGAAAAAGGTGTCCTCATCAAAGGGATAGATTTCGGCCAGGTTGTTCAGGAGATAGTGGAAACCAATCAGGCTGTGTTCCCGTTTGATGGCCCTGGCTCCCACATAGTTGGAATCGTGACGGTGCGCCAGGTTCACGGTACGGGTACGGTCAGGCTGGCGGGAGACGTAGTTCGCCCCGGTCAGAGCGCCGCCGGACACCCCAGCCATATCCAGCCACAGGCCATGCTCCATAAACACGTCCAGAACGCCGGCAGTGTACAGGGTGCGAAAGGCCCCGCCCTCTAACAATACGATTGCGCGTTTCATTCAGGGTTCCTCCTTGCAATTTGCGGGGATGCCTTATTCAATAGAATAGGATGTGTTGAATACATCCGATTTCAGCTGTTCCCAGGCGTCCTCATGCTCCACATAGTACAGAGGGCACTCCTTCCCGGTCACGTCATAGTGGCGGATGATGTCGTCGGCGTCCAGACGGTACTCCTGACACAGCACCCGCAGCAGGCGAATCAGGGACTTGTAGGTGGCCTCGTTGAACTGCCCGTCCGCGTCCGGGTGACAGCACTCGATGGAAATGGTGTCGCTGTTCCGCTGGTTGGAGGCATAGGCAATCTCGTCCAGGGGAATACACTGGATGACCTCGCCCTCCAGACCGATGACAAAGTGGCTGCTGGCATATGTAGCGCCGCTTTCGGCCAGACTTTCAAAGTAGTTCCGGTTTTGCTCGGCGGTGGTGCCGGGGTTGCCGACATAGTGAACCACGATACCGGTAACTTCGTTTAACGCGATGCCGGGGCGGGAGTATGGATTCACTGTGAGCAGCTCCTGTGTCACCCAGTCTGCCTCCAGAAGTGGCTCATGGCTGCCGAAAAACAGGCTTTGAATCAGGGAGCTGCCACTGGCTCCGCTGTTGCTCCTGCGAACCTGGGAGCCTCAAAACATTAGCAGGACAGCCAGAATCCCCACCACAATCAGACCGGAGGCAATCAGGCGGCGGCGTTTGCGCTTTCGTCTGCGGGCGGCCTCCCGCCTTCCGATATATTCCTGCTGCATGGTCAGGCCCCCTCGCTGCTTACTGCTCATATTTTAGCATGAGAAGGAACCGGGGAGTTTAAAATTTTCTGACAATTTTGTGAAGCTTTCTTCATACCCTTATTATACCACCGAATACGGGGGAGAAACGGCGAAAATTGGTGGAGAAATGTATGGAGATGCAGGCAGGTGAATTCGTCAAAACAGAGAACTTACTTCCAAATGCGAAGGAGGTTCCATATCATGTACCCCAGCCCGGCCATATTTTCCTATGGGCAGGGAAAGATTTTTCCCAAAATCAAAAAGGAGGACATGATTATGTCAAGCGGAAAAACCACCAATCTGGGGCTGCATCAGTGGGAGAAGGAGGATCTCTTTCTGATGGACGAATTCAACGAGGATAACCAGCTGCTCGACGCGGCAGTGGGAAAGAGCGCCCTGTTGAAGCTGGAGACGGTCACGCTGACCGCCGCCGCCAACAAGGTTGCCCTTGACCTCAGCGGCTATGACCTCAGTGCCTACAGCGAGCTGCGGCTTCACATCGACGGAACCTGCGGCTCCACCGGGCGGAGAATTCTGTACCTGTCGCTGAACGGGACGGCAGCGACCGGAATGTACTATTACCTGTCCGCCGCCGCAGCGGAAACCTCATTTACCCTCTCCGATGAGGCGGGGATTCCCCTGGGGCGGTTGACCTCGGCGGGAAACTATTTGCAGTCCGGGCTGGACGCGACGATTCACCTGTACGGGAACGGCCTGTATGTGGAGGGCCGGGGCGTCAGCCTGTACTCCGAGTCCGCCCTGTCCTACGACCACTTCGTCGGGATGCCCTCCATGGACAACGGCGTGACCCGGGACACGTTGAAGTCGGTGGAGGTCTATTTCACGGATTCCTCCGTGATGCTGACCGCCGGGAGCAAGGTCACGCTGTACGGCGTCGCGGTGTAAGCCGCAAAAGGGGCCGTTCATAAAATCTTCACTTTTCCGTGATACAATCTTTAGAATCATCCCCTTGAGACAAAGGGGAAACTGTGTTAGAGTATACCTGTAATCTGTAATTCTGCCCAGGCATCGGAAAGGGACAAAGGAGGCGCGGCAAATGACCATACTCGGCAATCTGTCTGACGGGATTCGTCAGCTTTTCAGCGGGCTTTTCGCCAGCGAAGGCTATGCCATGGTGCTGAATATCGTGCTGGTTGTCTGTCATGTGCTGGCGGCGCTGATTGCCGTGTTCATTGTGATACGGTGCGGCAGGAGCCTTCTCCGGGGGAAGATCGACCAGGAGGTGTGGGGCTTTTTCTGCCTGGCGGACGGTACCCAGCTGGATTTGATACACTGGGAGAACACCATCGGACGGGCCAGAGGCTGTGACGTGGTGCTGAACTATCCCACCATTTCCCGCAGTCACGCGGTCATCACCCGGAATGACGATGGGGAGTGGTCGGTATTCCCCATCAGTCAAAAGAACCCCGTGTTCTGCAACGGGGAGGAGGTCACAGGCAAGTACCGACTGAACGAGGGCGACGTGCTGAGCCTGGGCGGGGTGAGCATGTCCTTCTTCCCCTCCACCGAGGAGGAGGAACGCCGTCAGGCCGCTTACCGCGCCCGCCCCGGGCGGGAGATTTCGCCCACCAAGATGCTGACGTTGGTCACGCTGTTTCAGGCACTGATCGTCTTTGAGCTTCTGACCGCCATGGAGGAATATCAGCAGCAGATGCTGCTGTCCTTCGGTATCCTGTGCGGCCTGATGTGGGGGCTGTACTTCCTGTACCGGGTTCGGCGGCGCACGGGCTACGAGGTGGAGACACTGGCCTTTTTCCTGACTACGCTGAGCCTGGAGCAGACCGCCAGTAAGCTCTCCAACGATTTGTTGAAGCAGACCTTCGCTGTGGTGATCGGTCTGGTGCTGTTTTTTATCCTGTCTCTGGCACTGCGGGACTTGGAATTCGCCAAAAAGCTCCGCTGGCCCATGGCGGGCTGTGCGGCGGCGATGCTGGCCTTTAATGTCCTGTTTGGCGCCCGATTGTTCGGGGCCAGGAACTGGGTGTCCATCGGCCCGCTGTCCTTCCAGCCCTCTGAGCTGGTGAAAATCGTCTTTGTGATTGCGGGGGCCGCCACGCTGGATCGGCTGTTCTCCAAGCGGAACCTGATCGGCACCATCGTATTTTCGGCCTATTGCGTGGGCTGTCTGGCGCTGATGAGCGACTTCGGCACGGCGCTGATCTTTTTCGTGGCCTTTCTGGTGGTGGCCTTCCTGCGTACCGGCGACCTGCCCTCCGTAGCCATGGTGACGGCGGCGGCAGCGTTCGGCTGTGTTATCATCGTGAACTTTAAGCCTTATATCGTGCGGCGCTTCTCCATCTGGCGGCATGTCTGGGAGGACACCTCCGATTTGGGCTATCAGCAAACCCGCACCATGTCGGCTATCGCCAGCGGCGGACTGTTCGGCACCGGGGCGGGGAACGGCTGGTTCAAGAAGGTGGCCGCGTCCAGCACCGATTTGGTATTCGGCGCGATTGCGGAGGAGCTGGGCCTGATCGTGGCCCTGTGCGCCGTGGCAGCCATTGTGATTTTCGCGCTGTTCGCGGTGAAAAGCGCCCGGCGGGCGCGTTCCAGCTTTTATGTGATTGCGGCCAACGCCGTGGGAGCCATGTTCCTGACCCAGGGGATGCTGAACGTGTTCGGCTCCACGGATATCCTGCCCCTGACCGGCGTGACCCTGCCCTTTGTGTCCACCGGCGGCAGCTCCATGATGAGCTGCTGGGCGCTGCTGGCCTATATCAAGGCGGCGGACACCCGGCAGAACTCCGGGTTCGCGGTGCGGGTGCCGAAGAAGCTGTCCCGCAGGGAGCGGCGAGCTATGGAGGAACAGGAGGAGGCCACTTACTGGGCCATGGAGGAGGCCGAGGACGAGGCGGAGACGCAGCGTAGTTCCACCCGAACCTGGCGGGGCGAGGAGCCGGAGGATTCCAGTAACTTCCGGGTGGAGATCGACGAGCTGGAGGGCTTTTATGACGACGATTACGACGACTTTGGAGAGGAGGATGATGACCTGTGAAAAAGGTACGGCGCAGAACGTGGTTCACGGTCATCCTGGCCCTTGCCCTGATTGCGGGGATGGGGCTGCTCCTGTTCCGGTACATCGTCAACGGCAGGAAATGGGCGGGCTTCTCCGGGAACCAGTCCGTTTACACCAGCGGCACCATCAGCCAGGGCGGCATCTATGACCGGAACGGCGTTCTGCTGTACGACGCGGAATCCGGGGCATACAACGACGACGCCACCATCCGCAAGGCGACCCTGCATGTGGTGGGAGATCAGGCGGGCATGATCGCCACCTCCGCGCTGCAAAAGTTCAGCGGGTATCTTTCCGGGTTTAACCTTGTCACCGGCACCACCGCCGGGGGTAGCGACCTGTACCTCACCATCGACGCGGAGATCAATGCCGTGGCCTATGAAGCCATGGGGAGCTATAAGGGCACCGTGGCGGTTTACAACTACGAGACGGGGGAGATACTCTGTCTGGTCAGTACGCCGACCTATGACCCGGAGAATGTGCCCACCATCTCAGATGATGACGAGACGTATGAGGGCGTGTATTTGAACCGGTTCTATTCCTCCACCTATACACCCGGCTCCACCTTTAAAATCGTCACGCTGGCGGCGGCCATCGAGAATGACAGCACGCTGTTCACCGACACCTATGACTGCTCCGGCTCGGTGACAATCAACGGGAACAGCGTCACCTGCACCTCCGCCCACGGCAGCGGGCTTACCATTGCGGAGGCCTTTGCGGATTCCTGCAACGTGACCTTCGGACAGCTGGCGGTCAGTCTGGGCGGCTCTACCATCGCTTCCTATGCAGAGCAGGCGGGCCTGACTGCCAACCACTCCGTCAACGGCATCACCACGGCGGCGGGCAGCTTTACCCAGGGCAGCGACGACAATTCCGTGGCCTGGTCGGGAATCGGTCAGTATGAGGATTTGGTGAACCCCTGCGCCATGCTGCGGCTGATGGGGGCCATTGCCAACGGCGGCGTTCCGGTGGAGCCGCGGATTTTGAAATCCCAGAAGAACGAGCTGACCGGATTGACAACCACGGCATTCTCCGCCGAGACGGGAGATCGCATCTGGTCGGCATCCACCTGCGAGACGCTAAAGACCCTGATGCGGAACAATGTGGTGACGAATTACGGGCAGGATCGCTTCGGCAGTCTGACCGTCTGTGCCAAGTCCGGAACGGCGGAAACCGGCTCCGACGCCAACACCACCTGGTTTGTGGGCTTTGTGGACGATGAGGACTATCCCTACGCCTTTGTGGTGGTGTGTGAGGACTCCGGGGGCTATGGCTCCTCCGTGGCGGGAACCGTAGCGGCCACGGTGCTGAATGCGTTGGTGGCGGCGGACGCTTCGTGACCATCCGGCGGCGGGTTCCTGCATCGTGCCTGTGAAAAATTTTGAATTTTCCGAAAAAATGCAGGATTTCCTCTTGACAAATGCAGCGGAAACCGTGTATACTACAAACAGAAAGCAAGGGTGCCTGACAGGTTCCCTTGCTTTTCCTGTTTATTTGGGATTTGACCCGGTATCGAGAGGAGAAAGCGCTATGTCCAATTTCATTATCACGATTTCCAGGGGCTACGGCTCCGGCGGAAAGACCATCGGGAAGCAGCTGGCCGCTCAGCTGGGGATTCCATTTTACGAGAATCAGATTCCGGAGGTCGCGTCCGCGCTTCGTTCCGGGGAACCTGCCGCCTTTCGGGGGAAAAAGCTCACCAGGGCGTTGAATCGCATACCGGCACGGGAAACCGCTTGCGATTCCTTCGTCTCGGATGACAGCCTGTTTCAGGCGCAGACTTCCATCATCCAGGAGCTGGCGAAAAAGGATTCCTGCGTGATCGTGGGGATGTGCGCCAACTATCTGCTCCGCACCAGAAGCAATGTTTTAAGCGTTTATGTAGGCGCACCGGAGAGCGCCTGCGTAGAGACGGTGCAGAAGCAGTTCGGCCTTTCTCAGGAGGAGGCCAATCAGGTGGTGGGGAAGGTGGACCGGTATCGGTCTGACTACTACACCTATTACACGGGCGGGGAGCGATGGAACGATCCCATGCTCTACGACCTGACCTTGAACACCGCCAATATGGACTATGACGACGCCACCAGAACCATTCTCAATGCGGCAAAGGTGAAGTTCGGGGATAATCTGCGGGCCTGAGTGTGCAGAAAAACAAAACAGGCAGAAAACGGCCCCGCCGCTCCCATCAACCGAGCGGCGGGGCTCTTTGTGCCATGAAATTATTCGCTTCTGCGTCCACTGATCTCCCAGAAGGCTACGGCACTGGCTGCGGCTACGTTCAGGGAATCGACCCCGTGAGACATGGGAATGCGTACTGTGTAATCACATCCGGCTACCGCGGCAGGGGAGAGGCCATCGCCCTCTGTTCCCAACAGGAGCGCCAGACGGGGCGCGGCCTGGAGCCGTGGGTCGGAGATGGAGATAGCGCGGCTGTCCAGGGCCAGCGCCGCCGTGACAAAGCCCATGGCGTGGAGCCGGGCCAATCCTTGATTGGGCCAGTCGGCGGCAGTTTGCCCCAAAACCGCCCAGGGAACCTGAAACACGGTTCCCATGCTGACCCGAACGGCCCGGCGGTGCAGCGGGTCGCAGCAGGTGGGGCTGATGAGTACAGCATCCATGTTCAGACCGGCTGCCGAGCGAAAGACAGCGCCCACATTGGTGGGGTCCACAAGGCCGTCCAGCACCGCAATGCGCCTTGCCCCGGCGCAGATTCCCTCCGCCGTGGGGGGAGACGGGCGGCGCATGGCGCACAGCACGCTGCGGGTCAGGGCGAAGCCGGTGAGCTGCTCCAAAACCGCCCGTTCCGCCGTATACACAGGGATATCCCCGCACCGGGACAGCAGCTCAGTTTGGAGGGCCATCTGCCGCCGCTCCATCAGCAGGGACACGGGTTCCAGTCCTGCGTCCAGTGCGTGACCGATGACCTTGGGGCTTTCCGCGATAAACAGCCCCTGTTCGGGGTGCCGCCGGTTGCGAAGTTGAGCCTCGGTCAGACGGGTATAAACGGCAAGCTCCGGGGCGGAGAGGTCGTGAACTTCCATGAGTGTGTACATACAGAACTCCTTTTTTTCGTGAGAAGAATAATAACCGGGCGGGAGGGGAAAGCTACCTCCGTAATCTGAAAAAGGAGGCAGTTGATATGCCAAACCTGACCACAAAGGAGCTGGCCGCCCTGGAGGACCAGCTGGGCTTTGAAAAGGCTCTGCACTGCAAGTACAAGGGTGCCGCCCAGGAGACGATGGAACCCGAGTTAAAGCGTCACTTCCAGGAGTACGCCGACCAGCACCGGCAGAACTATATACTGCTGCTGGACTATTTGAAGTAAGGAGGGACAACGCATGACTGACCAGGAGAGAATGACCGACTTTTTGTGCAGCGAGAAAAAGATGTCCGGGAACTATGATATCTTTGCCTCCGAGTGTGTGAATATGTCCCTGCGGGACTCCTTTCTGAAGCTGCTGGAGCAGGGCCACCGTACCCAGAGCGAGCTGTTCCAGATGGCGCAGGAACGGGGCTGGTATCAGGTGAGCCAGGCCCAGAACGCCCAGATTCAGAACAGCTATCAGAAGTTTTCGTCCTCCATTCCACAGTGACAAGCTCTCGCCCCAAATGCACGCATTTGGGGCGAAGCTGCGGATTCTCAAAACGCGCCTTGCAAATTCCATGCAAGGCGCGTTTGGTTTGTCCGGTTATTCTCCGTACACGATGATGGGCCAGCCGGCGGAGATATTCTCGTAAATGGTTTTTGCCGCCGACAGAGGCAGATTGATGCAGCCGTGGGAGCCGTTGGTCTTGTAGATGCTGCCGCCGAAGGTACTGCGCCAGGAGGCGTCATGCAGTCCCACGTCGCCGTTGAAGGGCATCCAGTAGGTCACATCGGATTCATACCCCTGTACCTCCATGGTGCCCAGGGTGGCGGGGCTTTTCTTATAGGACAGCGCCCACACGCCCCAGGAGGGGGTGGCCCGGTCACTGTCCGAAGCCAGACCGGAGACGCAGTCCGAGGTCAGGATGCACTCGCCGTCCACATAGAGGTACACCTTCTGGTTGGTCAGATCTACCTCCACATAGTCGTCCCCGATGTCGTTGGTGGCGCGGGTCTTGGCGTTGGAGTGGTAGTAGTTGGGCTCGATAAACTCCACGCTGCCGGCTTTGATTTTCTCCACCAGCTCCTCGGTGGTGGTATCCCGGTACAGCGACCAGCCGTAGTTGCCGTTGGGCAGGTACACGGTGGAACCGCTGTGGGTGGTAAAGGTGTGGTCCTGATAGGTGTCCGTTTCCTCAGCCATCTGATCGACCCAGGCGTGAACCAAATCCTCGTCCACCGTCCAGTTGCCTTCCTCGTCCTGAATCAGGAAGTCAATGATAACGGTGTTGTCGCAGGTGTAGGTTCGGTCAGAGAAATTATAGGTGATGCTGGCGGACAGCAGGGTTTCGATCTGAGCTAGCTGGGAGGTCAGGCTTTCGTCCGTCTCTGTGACGCTGGGGCTGGAATACAGGCCCAACGCCTCCAAGTCCACCGTTTCCTCGTAGTTCGCCAGAGCGTCCTCGATGATGGTGCGGGCGGTATCCGCGTCCAGGGTAGTACCCAGCACGGATTCCGTGATATAATAGCTGTCCTCGCCCCTGACCAGCTCAGCGTCCACCGGGGCAACCATCTGACTGGTATCCAGACAGGTCAGCGCGTCGATGCAGGCGGCGGCCTTTTCCTCGTCATAGCTGCGAATCAACGCAATTTCGCTTTCGGACTGACCGTAGTATTGCTGAATCAGGGACAGCTTGCTTGCGCTGTTCTGGCTGTCCAGCACCTCCTGAATCGCGGCCCTGTCCGGGCGCTCCGCCAGGTCGATGTCCGAGCCGGTGATGACCTCCGAGCCGTTTCGCTCCACAATGGTCAGGGAATAGGTTCCCAAGTCCTCGGTGATGGCGGAATACACCTCGTCCACGGTCATGCCGGAGCAGTCGATGCCGTTGATATAGGTGTTGGCATAGAAGGTTTCCGTATCAAAGGCGCCGCCGTCGTTCAGGATATAGTAGCAGCCGCCGGCCACGGCGCCCGCCGATACCACCAGCACGCACGCGGCCACAATCAGACCGATTTTCAGGCCGCGGTGCTTTTTCTTTGGCTTTTCCGGCTCCTGCGGCGAATCATCCATCGCGTACACCGGCTTCCACGCCAGCTCCGCCGGGGGATTGTCATTCTCCGGCATTGGGACATCCTCAGGAATATCCTCCTCCGGCTCCTCGGAGTCCTCCGGCGTGTCAGGCGCAGCTTCATTGCCTGAAACTGGTTCCTCCGGTTCCGAAGGCTCCTGTGGGGGTGTTGCGGGTTGGTTGCCCTTCCCGTCCATGGAAAATTCATGGGCTTCGGGAAATTCCCCCAGAGAGGTGTCTACATCGTCCACCTGTTCCGGATCATTCTGGCTGTTTTCGGTTTCTTCCCAGTCTTTTTCATTCATAGCTTCGTTTCATCCTCATATCTCGAATCAGAAAAAGGCGCAGCGGCGACACCGCTGCGCCCCCTTACGAATTGTAATCGTTACAGGCTTATTATAGCATGGGTGCCCCGCTTTTTCCATGCTTTTTTATAAAGAATTTATGAATCATAAAGCTAAATCTGAACCTGGACTGAAATTCAGACTGTTTTTTGCCCTGAATCTGCCATCCCTCCAGCTCCAGCAAGAAACGCTTGCGCTCCAGTCCCCCGGCATAGCCGGTGAGAGCGCCGTTTGCACCCAGAACCCGGTGACAGGGAATCAGAATGGGGATGGGGTTGTGCCCCACGGCCCCGCCGATTGCCTGGGCGGACATCTTAGACCGACCCAGGCGACAAGCTGCCTGAGCAGCCAGAGCGCCGTAGGTCGTGGAGCCTCCGTAGGGAATCTCGGTCAGCAGCGACCAGATCAGCTGACGGAAGGGGGAGGCGACTTGTGGCAGCGGAGCCAGGGGAGGGGTATCCCCCGGCTCGGCCCCGGCAAAATACCGATCCAGCCATTCGGCGGTCTGCTTCAGAACGGGACACGGCGATGCAATCAGGTTGAAATTCGCCCAGTCAGGCTGGTATTTTCCGTCGGGAAATCCCACGGCGGCCAGCGCCGTTTCGCTGCCGACCAGCCGCAGCATTCCAATGGGGGAGGGGTACAGCCGGGAATAGTATTGCATCATGACTGATATTCAAATTCCAGGCCGTACAGGTTCACCTCGTCGCCGTCCTGAACGCCCATTTCCTCCATCCGGGCAAACAGACCGGACTCCCGAAGCTGACGGTCAAACCAGTTGCGGGATTCAAAGTCGCCAAAGTTCACGTTGGAGATGAGCTTCTCCAGCCAGGGGCCTTCCACATACCACACGCCGTCCGCCTGTTCGACGACCAGCTCGTCGCTGGTGTCCAGCTTGGGCGCGCGGGGGACATACTCCGGCTCGTACACCGTCACCGGAGGCAGGTTCGCCAGCTCCCCGGCCACCTTGTGCATCAGCTCGTTGGTTCCCTTATGGGTGGCGGCGGAGATTTCATAGAAGGGGTAGCCCTGCTCCGTCACATAGGCTTTCAGCCGCTCCAGCTCCGTCCGGTCATAGACCAGGTCGGTCTTGTTGGCGGCTACCAGCATTTTCCGCTGTGCAAGCTCCGGGGAGTATTGCTTCAGCTCCTCGTTAATGATTTTGAAGTCTTCCACCGGGTCGCGGCCCTCGCAGCCGGAGCCGTCCACCACATGAATCAGCAGGCGGCAGCGGTCAATGTGCCGCATAAAGTCGTGACCCAGACCGGCCCCCTCGGAGGCCCCCTCGATGATACCGGGGATATCCGCCATGACGAAGGAGACGCCCTCCTCCACATAGACCACGCCCAGGTTGGGGAACAGGGTGGTAAAATGATAGTTGGTGATTTTGGGCTGCGCCTTGGAGACAACGGAGAGCAGGGTGGACTTGCCCACATTGGGGAATCCCACCAGGCCCACGTCAGCCAGCAGCTTCAGCTCCAGCACAACTTCCCGGCTTTGGCCGGGCAGTCCCGCCTTGGCGAAGCGGGGAGCCTGCCGGGTGGGGGTGGCGAAGTGTTGGTTCCCCCAGCCGCCCCGGCCGCCCCGGCACAGGATGAACGGCTCCTTTGTGGACATATCCTGAATGATCTCGTTGGTTTCCGCATCCCGAACCACGGTGCCCCGGGGAACCCGGATGGTCAGGGATTCCCCGTCCTTGCCGGTGCAGCGGGCGCCGCCGCCCGGCTCGCCGTTTTTCGCCACATATTTCCGCTTGTAGCGGAAGTCCATCAGGGTGGACATATTATCATCCACCTGAAGGATGATGTTGCCGCCCCGACCGCCGTCGCCGCCGTCCGGGCCACCGGCGGCGACATATTTTTCCCGGTGGAAGGCCACCGCACCGTTGCCGCCCTTGCCGGCGATGACGGTGATTTTTGCCGTATCTACAAATTGTGTTGCCATACGATCCTCACTTTTCAGCTCAATGAAAATGAAAAAGGGTGCTGCGGCTGCAACATGAAGTGCCCCCTGTCAAGTAGACAGTGAAAAAACAAAAAAGTCTTTCCATGA
>JAJQBJ010000091.1 GCA_021203345.1 Oscillospiraceae bacterium | reverse complement strand
GCCCCCTTAGTGTAGTCTCGAATTTTTGCTTTTTCGAGTGTCTACTCTAAGGGGATTATATCATAACGACAGCGGGGCGTTTTCCATTGTAAAGTTGTTTCAATTTACACTACCTGAAACAGGTAGAATTTCAGGTAGTCCGTTTCCGGCACGTTCCACAGAATCGGATGATCCGGGGACTGCTGGCGGGCCTCGATTTGCCGCAGAGACACCTGCGCGTCGGAGGCGGCGGCACGCAGCATATCCCGGAACAGCTCGTCAGTCATGAAGTGCGAGCAGGAGCAGGTGGCCAGATAGCCGCCCCGGGGCAGGAGCTTCATAGCCTTCAGGTTGATTTCCTTATAGCCTCTGGCGGCGTTCCGGATGGTCTGGCGGGATTTCGTAAACGCCGGAGGGTCTAAAATAATAAAGTCATAGCGCTTTTCCCGGTTGTTGGTCAACTCGGTCAACAGGTCAAAGACATTGGCAGTTTGATAGGTGATTTTATCCTCCAGGCCGTTGCGCCGGGCGTTTTCCTCCGCCATGCGGATGGCCTCTGCGGAGATATCCACGCTGGTCACATGAGCCGCATCGCCCCTGGCGGCGTTCAGCCCGAAGGAGCCGGTATGGGTAAAGCAGTCCAGCACAGTGCGCCCCAGTGAGAGCCGGGCGACTGCCTGCCGGTTATACTTCTGGTCCAGGAAGAAGCCGGTCTTTTGCCCGTTCTCCACATCCACACAGTAGCGGATGCCGTTTTCCGTGATTTCCGTCAGTGGAGACAGAGGTGTTTCCCGCCCCTCCAGCGGATACCAGCCCTTGCCCTGTTCCAGGCCTTCCAGCTTGCGGATAGAGGATTCGTTCCGCTCGTAAATGCCGGAAACCGGCGCACCCATGCTGCCCAAGATGTCCGCTAATTGCGGAAAAAGCACGTCCTTGATTTGCTCCATGCCCAGGCAGAGGGTTTCCGTCACCAACAGGTCGTTGTAGCGATCCACCGTCAGGCCGGGGAATTGGTCGGCCTCCCCGTGAATCAGCCGACAGCAGGAGAAATCCTCCCCCGGCATAACGGTTTTGCGGTAGTTCACTGCGTACTCCAGCCTGCGCCGCCAAAAAGCCGCGTCAAACCGGTCGTTGGCGTTCCGGGAGAGAATGCGAACCGTTATTTTGGAGCGGTCATTGTAAAAGCCCGTCCCCAGATAGGCCCCATTTTGCGCGCAGACATCCACCAGCTCCCCGTTGACCGGTTCTCCCTGGACAGCGCGAATTTCCGCCCCATAAACCCAGGGGTGGCCTGTCCGGGCGGCCCGTTCCCCCTTGGGGGAAATTGTAACAATGGGATATTCTCTCCGCTTCATGTGAATGACCTCGTTTCCAACGATTTTTCTGCGTACCAGTATACCGGAAAAATCCGCGCTTGGCAAGCGTGCGGCGGAAGAAAGGATGCGCCGCAAAATTTATGAAAGAATTTAAAGACAAATCCGTGAAAATGGTGTATGATGGGAGCGGTAAACGGTAACGGTTAAAATCATAAGAATCAGAGCAGTCTTTAACATAACAGAAGAACAGGAGAATCATCATGCAATACGATTTTACCAGTATTATGGATCGGCACGGCTGGGACGCGATGGCGGTGGACGGCATCGGGGATCCCCAGGGTTTTGCGCCCGGCAAGCCCAGGGAGGGCTTTGACTCCATTCCCATGTGGGTGGCGGACATGAACTTTCCCACAGCTCCCACCATCACAGAGGCCATCATTCGGCGGGCGGAGCATCCGGCTTTCGGCTATTTCCAGCCCAGGAAGGAATACTTCGACGCCATCATTAACTGGCACCGAACCCGCAACGGCGTGGAACATATGTCTGCCGAGGATATCGGCTATGAAAACGGGGTGCTGGGCTGTCTGGTTTCTGCCCTGAACGCATTTACACTGCCGGGGGAGCCAGTGCTGCTGCACAGCCCGACCTATATCGGCTTTACCCATTCCATCACGGACGCGGGACGGGAGATCGTTCTCAGCGATTTGGTGCAGGATGAGCAGGGTGTTTGGCGGATGGACTACGCTGACATGGAGCAAAAGATTCGGGCGCATCACATTCATATGGCGGTGTTTTGCAGCCCTCACAACCCCTGCGGGCGTGTCTGGGAGCGCTGGGAAATCGAAAAGGCGATGGAGGTCTATGCCGCAAACGATGTGATCGTGGTGTCCGATGAGATTTGGTCGGATATTCTGCTGGACGGACATCGGCACATTCCCACCCAAAGCGTCAGCGACGAGGCCCGGAACCGCACCATTGCGATTTATGCGCCCAGCAAAACCTTCAATCTGGCCGGGCTGATTGGCTCCTACCATGTGGTCTATAACCCCTACCTGCGGGACAGGCTGAACTCCGCCGGACAGCGCACCTACTATAATTCTATGAACGTGCTGTCCATGCACGCCCTGATTGGGGCCTATAGCCCGGAGGGGATGGATTGGGTGGATCAGCTCTGCGCGGTACTCAGCGAAAACGTAAACGCCGCCTACGAATTTTTCACCACGAAGGTACAGGGCGTTTCTCTGGCAAAGCCGGAGGGAACCTACATGCTCTATCTGGATTGTCAGGCGTGGTGCCAGGCCCACGGCAAAACCCAGGAGGAACTGCTGCACGCCGGATGGGATGTGGGCGTTACCTGGCAGGACGGCAAGCCGTTTCATCGGCCCTATGCCATTCGGATGAATCTGGCGGTACCCCACAGCCGTGTGCTGGAGGCGCTGAACCGATTGGAAAAGTACGTATTTTAAAATATTTGCAAAAAGTGTCCCCGGAGGAACCAAATTCCTCCGGGGACAAAGCATTTGTGGCTTTTACTGCTGCTCCACCATGGCCTCGATCTGCGCCTTGGGGATTACGCCCACCGACTGGTTGACGATTTGACCGCCCTTGAATACGATCAGTGTGGGGATGGACGAAATCCCGTATTGGCTGGAAAGCTCCGGTTCGTCATCGACGTTGACCTTGCCGACCTTCCAAGCGTCAGCATGTTCCTCCGCCAGCTTTGCAATGGTGGGGCCCAGCTTGCGGCAGGGGCCGCACCACTCCGCCCAGAAATCCACCAGCACGGGCTTGTCCGCCTCCAGAACTTCGGCCTGGAAATTCTCTTTTGTCAGGGTAAGTTCCATATTGATTGCCTCCTTGATATCTTTTTATGGCTCGCAATTTGTTGCTTTGCGTGACATATGACAGTATTCCCGGTTTGCTCCCCTGCTATGACATCTTCCTTTGGGGAGCGCCGGGCCGGGAAAGTTGCCGCCTTACTTCTTGCCGAACAGCCGGCTGAAAAAGCTGACCTTTTTCTGAGAGCCGTCAGGCTCCTTTTGCTCGATTTCAGACGGAGCGTCGCCCTCCACCGGAACAGAAACCTCCAGCGAGGGATCGGTTTCCATGCCGTGCAGCGCCTCCTCAGAGGTCTCATTTGATACTTCGGCAACATCGGAAGGCTCCGTCGCAGCGGTATCTTCTTCGCCTGTATCTGAGATTTGCACATCAGGCTCGGCCCGGAATTCCACTGCCGGTTCACTATCTGCCTTCGGCGCGGTGCCTGCGGCCTCCGAGCGATAGATGACGCGCTTTTCGTTCCGCACTTTCAACGCCTGCTCCAGCGTCTTTTCGTTCAGGCAAAGGCCGACAGATACCGGGTCTACCAGAACGCCGCTGCAAACCTCGACCAGACCCACCATTTCCGCCAGCTCATCCAGCGTCATTCCGACAATCATATCCCCACGCTCGCTCCGCTGGAGGAATTGCTCGGCCTGCTCCCGGCTGGTGAAGGCCAGAAGCCATTGCTTTTCGTCGGGCGTTTTCAGCATCCGCACGGGGTATTTTGCTCCTTCAGCCAGGTTGAGTACCAGCTCCCGGCCATGGAAGCCGGGGCGGGAAATGGACTTGCCGGTTGCTTTGGCAGTCTGCATCAGTTCCTTGATGTGGTTCAGACCGGCGGCGGTATAGGCGTGATCCTTCTTCAACTGCTCCCGCAGCTTGGCGGGCATGGCGCAGGGGACAAACAGGGTCGTCTTGCCCAGGTCTTGCAGCATCATGCGGTTCCAGGTCATGAACCAGTCGTTCAGCCCCGCTTTCCGCTTGGGCTCCATCTCCTCACCGTGGAGCTTGACCAGCCGAAGGGTCTGCATGGTGCGGAGCATCAATCCCCGGATATGGGCGTTATAATTCTCGATAAAGCCCCGATCCAGCGTGGGGATGATATTGTTCAGCTGAATTGTCACCGGCTCCAGTCCGTCGTCCACCCGAAACCGGAGGAGCCCGTATTCCTCACAGTGGCGCAGGAAGGGCTTGATGCCCGCCTGCTCCAGCTTTTTGATGGTGGTGAAATAATAGTTATGCTCCGCATAATAGGCGGCGCTTTTGTCCGCCAGCTCCTGGCTGGAATAGAGGTGTACGGCACCCTGGGCCGTCTCGATCATGGGAAAGCGCGGATTGAAGCAGGTATCATAGGCCACATACAGAGCCTCTGACTTGAAAATCAGCCAGCCCAGCTTCTTTTCCAAATCGGCCTCCTCATCCCGCTGCTCCTGCGTGGCCGTTTGAGGGCGAAAGCTCCGCTGGCAGACCGCCAGATTGTGCCTGGCCTCGTGATAGGGCGTCTTGGGCACCTGAACCCGGCGGGGGAGGGATAGCGTTTTCTTCCATGCCTCAAAGACCTCGTCGTTCTCCAGCGCGTCTGCCTTGAGCGATTGCTCGCACAGGGCCTGAAGCGCCTCCGGTGTGGTGCCCTTTTTGGTACAGGTGGCGGAGAAGAACCGGCTCCGCGGCATATTGGTCTGGATTTTCTGTGCCAGCTCATCCAGCTTGCTTCGATCCGCCGACAGCCAGGCGTATTCCTCCGGGGTTATCATAAAGTAAAATATCACCGCAGTCTCTCCGCCGCTCCAGCTGGCGGGGTCGTTCAAATCCATGGCGCCCAGTACATACAGGTTGGGCTGGTGGAAGTGGCCGATAATATAGGAAAAATAGCCTGAGGTGACTGTTTCGATTTTTTCAAAGTTCGGTTGCGTATTGGGATGGTCGCTCATAGCTCACAATATCTCCGTTTCATAATTGTTCGATTCCATATGGCGTGATTGCCTTCCTTATCATAACAGGTATGCGCCAAAAATTCTACCCTTTTTTTCATAAAGTGCGGCCAAAACGGGAAATCGGGCCGAACGGGGGAAGAAGCCCGTTTTTGCAAAAATTCCTGCAATTTTTGATGTTTTGGACACGGATGTAGAAAAAGATAACAAAGATGACATGTTTTTAACCAATTTGAACAAAAAATGTTTCCAATTATCAAGGATTCCGCATTTGACAAAAGGGGTGGAAATGGGTATTATGATACTGGTATATTAGGTGTGAGAAGCAGTTCACCGCCTGGTGTCCCACTGTATTTTGATGAAGGAGTGTTGCTCGATGACAGCAGATGAAAAGAAGCGGCTTATGACGGCGGCCTGCAAGGTTCGGATGGGTGTAGTCACCTCCACCCACGGAGCAAAGGCCGGGCATCCCGGCGGGAGCCTTTCTGCTGCGGATCTGTTTACCTATCTCTATTTTAAGGAGCTGAATATCGACCTGAAGAATCCCAGGTGGGAGGATCGGGATCGGTTTGTCCTGTCCAAGGGCCACACAGCTCCGGGCCTGTATTCTGCACTGGCCTACCGGGGATATTTCCCGGTGGAGGATCTGCCCACCCTGCGGCATATCGACAGCTATTTGCAGGGCCACCCGAATATGAACACCGTTCCCGGCGTGGATATGTCCACCGGCTCCCTGGGCCAGGGCGTTTCGACCGCCGCCGGCATGGCGCTTGCGGCAAAGAAGCTGGGAAAGGCCTGCCGGGTGTACACCCTGCTGGGCGACGGTGAGATTCAGGAGGGACAGGTTTGGGAGGCGCTCATGTTTGCCGCCCATTACAAGCTGGACAACCTGTGTGTCATCATTGACAACAACGGTCTGCAGATCGACGGCGACGTTGCCAAGGTCATGAGCCCCTATCCCATCGTGGATAAGCTGGAGGCGTTTGGCTTTGCGGTGAAGGAGATCAACGGTCACGACTTTGACGAGATCGAGGCCGCAATGAACGAGGCGAAGGCGACAAAGGGCAAGCCCTTTGCCATCGTCATGAAAACCACCAAGGGCAAGGGCGTCAGCTATATGGAGAATCAGGCCGGCTGGCACGGCAAGGCCCCCAACGACGAGGAGTATAAGATTGCAATGGACGAGCTGAACGCACAGCTTGCAGAAGTGGAGGCGATGTAAGATGGCAGATGTAAAGAAAATTGCCACCCGCGAGAGCTATGGTAACGCTTTGAAGGAATTGGGCGCAGAGGTTTCTGACCTGATTGTATTTGACGCAGATCTGGCCGGAGCGACCAAGACCGGCACCTTCCAGAAGGCTTTCCCGGATCGTCACTTTGACTGCGGCATTGCAGAGGCGAATATGACCTGCGTGGCCGCTGGCGCGTCTACCTTCGGTCTGGTTCCCTTTGTGTCTACCTTCGCCATGTTTGCCGCCGGACGGGCCTTTGAGCAGGTACGGAACACCATAGGCTATCCGCATTTGAACGTGAAAATCGGCGCGACCCACGGCGGCATCTCCGTAGGCGAGGACGGCGCCTCCCACCAGTGCTGCGAGGATTTTGCCCTGATGCGTACCATCCCCGGTATGGTGGTGATTTGCCCCTCCGACGATGTGGAGGCCAAGGCCGCTGTCCGGGCTGCCTATGAATATGTGGGGCCGGTCTATCTCCGCTTTGGCCGTCTGGCAGTGCCGGTGATTCATGATGCGGACAGCTTCCATTTTGAAATCGGCAAGGCCGAGATCCTGCGGGACGGCAGCGATGTGGCGCTGATTGCCACCGGCCTGATGGTCAACGAGGCGCTGGAGGCAGCTAAGGCCCTGGAGGAAAAGGGGATATCCGCCCGTGTTATCAATATGGCCACCATCAAGCCGCTGGACGAAGAAGCGGTCTTGGCCGCCGCCCGGGACTGCGGAAAAATCATCACCTGCGAGGAACACTCCGTCATTGGCGGACTGGGCGAAGCGGTTTCCGCGCTGCTCAGCGAAAAGCTGCCCACGCCTGTGCGTAAAATCGGCGTCAACGATGAATTCGGTCACTCCGGCCCGGCTGCCGCGCTGTTGAAGCAGTTCGGCCTCAGCGCGGAGCATATCACCGAGGTAGCAGAGGACTTCTGCAAGCAGTGAAGCGCAGAGGCCAGGGGATTCTGACCCTCTGCACGATTCTGGTCGTCCTCTTTATCTGGATTCACTCCATGATTCCCGCAGTATACTCCTCCCAGGAGAGCAGCGCGGTTTTGGTTCTCCTGATGAAGCTGTTTGAAAAACTGGGGATTTCCGCCGTGCTGACGGAGCATATCGTCCGGAAAACGGCGCATTTTTTGGAGTACATGTTGCTGGGGATTCTGATGACCGGTACCGTCACAGGCCGGAAGGGGAGAGGCAGTCGTTCTTTTCTGGGACTTGCCCTCCTGACGGTGCCTTTTGTGGACGAAACCATTCAGCTTTTTGTGGAGGGACGCTCCGGACAGCTCCAGGATGTGTGGCTGGATCTGGCGGGATGCTGTGCAGGCGTGCTTCTCTGGACGGGAGCAAGGGCTGTCATTTTGCACAAAAAGATGAAAGGATAGCATCATTCTTCTACAAAGGTCGGGAAAATGTCTGAAAAATGCCTGTTTGGTCGGGAAAAAAATTGCGGAAATTTAAAAAGTTCTGCAATTTTCCTGGAGTAATTCACTCAAGAAAACTTGCAGAACACATTGAATTGTGGTACAATACAAATGTGTTCGAGTGGGTGACGGCTTTTGCCCACACCCATATCTGACATATTTAATCTGTGACATCCTCAGAGGGCGGTCGTTTTTCTCAGCCATGGGAAAGGCGAACAGCCAGGGTGCAGGATGTAAAATAAAAGGAGAGATTTACTATGGCTTATGAACTTCCCTCTTACCGTCTGGATGGTAAGGTCGCTGTTATCACCGGTTCTACCCGTGGTATCGGCAACGCCATTGCTCATGTGATGGCCGGTTTTGGCGCTTCTGTGGTCATCACAGGGCGGAAGCAGCCCCAGTGCGACGAGGTTGCCGCCGAGATTATGGAGACGTTCCCCGGCAGCAAGGCAATCGGCGTGGCTACGGATGTTTCCAACCCCGATGCCCGGAAGAACCTGATCGAAAAGACCGTGGCGGAATTTGGACGTCTGGACATTTTGGTCAACAACGCCGGTGTAGGCGGTATCCCCAAGAAAATGGTGGATATGGACGAGCAGTACTATGACAGTATCATGAATGCGGATCTGAAGGCTGTCTATTTCATGAGCCAGCTGGCCGCGCTCCAGATGAAGGCCCAGGGCTGCGAGAAGGGCACCCACCCCTATCGTATCATCAACCTGTCCTCCGCCGCCGGCATCAAGAGCCCCATCGGCGATACTGTCTATGGCGCGGCTAAGGCCTCTGTCACGCACCTGACCCGTATCATGGCCAACGAGCTGGCCCGGTTCGGCATCACCTGCAACACCATTGCCCCCGGCTATGTTCTGACCGATATGACCAAGGGCGTTATGGCGGACGAGAAGAACGTCGCCGCCGTACAGAAGATGATTACCCTGCGCCGCTATGCTATGCCCGCAGAGATTGCATCCGTGATTAACTTCGTAGCCTCCCCCGCAGGCGGCTATCTGACCGGCGTGCTGATTCCCGTTGACGGCGGCATGACGATCAACTAATTTTTTTGAATGTAAAGCCATTCGGCATTTGCAGATAAATAATACACCTTTAATTGAAAGTGGAGGAATTTAAAATGGCTATTGGTACTTATGAACAGTACAAGGCTAGACTGCTGGCTATGAAGCCCAATGTCTACCTGCACGGCAAGTGCGTGGACCGTTCCAACGGCAAGCAGGGCGAGGAGCGCGACCTGGCCGACTGGATCCAGGGCGGCACTTATGTTATGAAGCAGTGCTATGACACTGCCAACGACCCCGATTACGCGGATGTCTGCGTGGTCACTGAGGCTGACGGCTCTGTTCACAACCGCTGCACCCACATCAACCAGTCCGTTGACGACCTGCTGAAGAAGCAGCTGATGACCCGTCTGATCTGCCACCGCGTGGGTGGTTGTATGCAGCGCTGCATGGGCACCGACGCTATGAACGCTCTGTACTCCGTCACCTATGACTGCGACAAGGCCTGCGGCACCGAGTATCATGCTCGTCTGCTGAAGTACATCAAGTACTGTCAGGACAACGATCTGGTCTGCAACTGCGCTCAGACCGACGTGAAGGGCTCCCGGAACAAGAAGTATAAGAGAGCCCATCAGCAGCCCGACCCCGATCAGTTCCTGCACATCATCGCCACTGATGTGGACGGTGTTGACATCGACGGCACTCCCACCAAGGGCATCATCGTCCGCGGCGCCAAGATCTGCAACTCCAACGCCCCCTATGTGGACGAGATCATCGCCAACCCCACCAAGTTCATGGATTCCGAGGATGCCGAGTACGCAGTTGCCTTCGCTCTGCCCGCTGACTGGCCCGGCCTGAAGCTGATGGCTCTGCCCGGACTGCATCACAAGCGCGTCCACCTGGATGCTCCCTTTGCCAAGATCGGTGACGTGGAGTCCCTGACCATCTTCGACGATGTGTTCGTGCCCAACAGCCGCGTCTTTATGAACGGCCTGGAGCATGAGGGCGTTTGCCGCTATGCCGGCTATCTGGCTCTGATGTTCGCTCATTATCATCGTCATTCCTACACCGGCTGCAAGACCGCCGTTTCCGAGTGCATTGCCTCCCAGGCCGCTCTGGTTGCCGAGGTCAACGACATCGCCAAGGAGTCCCATGTCCGCGACAAGCTTTGCGATATCATTCAGACCGCTGAGCTGGTATTCGCTGCCGGTCAGTGCGCCGCTTATCGCTCTGTGAAGTTCGAGTCCGGTCAGCAGGTGCCCGACGAGATCCTGACCAACGCTGGCCGTCGTCTGGCTGGTCATAACATCTATCATGAGTATGAGACGATGGCTGACCTGACCGGTGGTATCTGCGCCTCCCTGCCCACCGAGGAGTCCTACTTTGCTCCCGAGACTGCTGAGCTGTGCAACAAGTACATTCAGCGTAACCCCGCCTGGACTCCCGAGAACACCCATCGCGTTATGCGTATGATGGAGAACAAGCTGTGCGACTCCTTCGAGGCTGCTCAGGCTGTGGCCGGCGTTCACGGCGGCGGTTCTCCTCTGATGGAGACTATCTGCATGATGCAGCGCTATCCTCTGGAAGAGCTGAAGGGCATCGCCAAGTATCTGGCTGGTATCCCCGGCTACGAGAAGTGCCCCCGCTTCGAGCGCGAGCATGTTGACCCCTCCGCCATGCTGGCGAAGTTCGACGCTGCCAAGGCTGCCAAGGAAGCCAAGAAGCAGTAATCAACCCATTTTGGTACAAATCTACCCCCTATGCTCTGCATAGGGGGTAGGACAGCATCTCATATTTGTAATGGGCGGCTGGAAAATTTAACTTAGGAGTGATTGAAATGGCTCATTTGAATCGCAAGATCGGGATTCCGTCCTTCGATATGATGGGCAAAACCGCCATTATCACCGGCGGCACCCAGGGCCTCGGCTTTGGTATGGCCTGTGCGCTGGCCGCCTATGGCGCCAACGTGGTCATCACCGCCCGCACTGTGTCCAAGGTAGAGGACGCAGCTGCCGACCTGAACGAGAACTATTGCAAGGGTGGCCGTGCCATCGGCATTGCCGCTGACTCATCCAAGCAGGAGAACGTGGAGATGGTCATTGCCAAGACCGTCGAGGAATTTGGCGAGCTGAACATCCTCATCAACAACGCAGGTATTTCCGGCCCCACCGCGCTGATCGTGGAGACCCGCGAGGGCCGTCCTGAGTACACCGTGGACGGATTCCGCAAGGTCATCGAGACGAACCTGACCGGCACCTTTATGTTCTGCCAGGCTGCTGCCCGTCAGATGATCAAGCAGAACGCCACCAATGGCAAAAAGGGTGGCCGCATTATCATCACCGCCTCCGTGGGCGGCTTCATCGGCGGCAAGGGCGTTGTCGGCTACGGCGCTTCCAAGGCGGCCTGCCTGTCCCTGGCCCGTACCATGGCTAACAACTTTGGCCGTGAGAACATCACCTGCAACTGCATCTGCCCGGGCTATGTCGTGACCCCCCTGAACGAGGAGTTCTTCATCGACAAGGACGGCAACGAGACGGCTTATTACAAGCAGCAGTCCAAGTCCACCTCCGTCCGCCGTCTGGGCACCATCGAGGAAATTGCCGGCCCCACGCTGGCGCTTTGCTCCGACTCCTTCAGCTATATGACCGGCAGCTATCTCCTGGTGGATGGCGGACAGTCCATTCCGGCAGAATAATTTGCAGGAATTACATCAATTTTGTTAGAAGGAGCTGTGTCCCATGGAATTTGAAAACATTATCTACACGGTAGATGACGGCATCGCTACCATCAAGCTCAATCGCCCCAAGGCGCTGAACGCCCTGAACACCGATATCAATCAGGATATCATGGCGGCCATCGAGCTGGTAAAGGCCGATCTCTCTGTGCGCGTCCTGATCCTCACCGGTTCCGAGCGCGCCTTTGCCGCCGGTGCTGACGTGAAGGAGATGGCTGAGGCATCTCCCCGTTACGCCCGCGAGTTCTCCGGCCTGGCGATCGACATCAACAACATTCTGGAGTCCATGCCCATCCCCACCATCGCTGCTGTCTGCGGCTTCGCTTTCGGCGGCGGGTTTGAGATGCCTCTGGCCTGTGACTTCCGCATCGGCGGCCCCCGCACGATGCTGGCGTTCCCGGAGTGCGGTCTGGGCATCATCCCCGGCGCCAACGGCTGCGCCCGGGCAACCGCTCTGGTGGGCGCTGCCAAGGCCAAGGAGCTGGTCATGCTCTCCGACCCCGCTCATCCCATCACCGGCAAGGAGGCCTATGACCTGGGCCTGCTGAACTGGTATGTCACCGGCGACGCCGCTCTGGACGCCGCCGCTGTTGAGGCAAAGAAGGCTGTCAAGAGCGCAAAGGCCAGTGGCTCTGAGGATGAAGTGAAGGCCGCCAAGACCGCATCCAAGGCTGCGGAGGCTGCCGCTTCCAAGGCGGAGTATGACGCGATTTATGCCAAGGCTGTTGCGGTTGCCAATCGTTTGAAGGCTCGTCCTGCCTGTGCGCTGGCCGCTGCAAAGGCTGCCATCAACAAGGCCGCTATTGAGACGATTGCCGCCGGCAAGGCCACCGAGACGACCGAGTTCACCCTTCTGTTCGATACCCACGACCAGAAGGAGGGCATGGCCGCTATGATTGAAAAGCGTCCTGCCGTGTTTACCAACAACTGAATTCACTGAAAAATATGGCTTTCCCCGGCTCCGCCGGGGGAGAGGCTGCCGAACGTAAGCTTTGGGACGCTGTCCCATTGAAATATTAAAATCAGGAGGAATACTACAATGGCTATCGAAACCATCGCCGTACTCGGCGCAGGCCAGATGGGTTCCGGCATCGCTCAGATCGCCGCCACCAATGGCTATAAGGTTATCATGCGTGACATCAAGCAGGAGTTCTGCGACAAGGGTGTTAACACCATCAAGTCCGGCCTGGACAGACAGGTGAAGAAGGGCAAGACCACTCAGGAGGCTGCTGACGCAATCCTGGCTAACATCACCACCTGCGTCAATCTGGAGGATGTGGCTCCTGCTGACTTCGTGATCGAGGCTGTTCCCGAAATCATGAGCCTGAAGCAGGACACCTTCAAGCAGCTGGGCGAGATCTGCAAGCCCGACGCTATCCTGGTGACCAACACCTCTTCCATGTCCATCACCGAAATCACCGGCGGCACCAAGAATCCTGAGCGCTGCATGGGTATGCACTTCTTCAGCCCCGTGTACGCCATGAAGCTGATCGAGATGATTCGCGCCGACGCTACCTCCGACGCCACTGTTGAGGCTGTCCGCGAGGTTTCCGAGAAGATGGGCAAGGTTCCCGTGCTGTGCCGCACCGACACTCCGGGCTTCATCGTCAACCGCTGCCTGTTCGCCTTCATGCTGGAGGCCGTTCATGAGTATGAGGATGGCGTTGCCACCATCGAGGACATCGACACCGCTATCAAGCTGGGTCTGAATCACCCCATGGGCCCCTTCGAGATGATGGATCTGTCTGGCCTGGATACCTTCCCCCATGTCACCGAGATCCTGGAGAAGCTGCCTGTCACCACCTGGGCTGCGCCTGAGGCTGTGAAGCAGAAGATTTCCGAGGGCAAGTATGGCCGTAAGTCCGGTGAGGGCTGGTACGTTTACAACAAGTAAGCGAGTTCTTACGATTCCTTGTTTTCAAACGACAGGGGAGGGGCGACCTTCCCCTGGTCTGAAATAATCAATTCATTGAAAGGAAGTTATTCACCCATGAATGTCAAAGACATTAAGACGATTGCTATGTACGGTGCTGGCACCATTGGCGGCGGCTTTGCGGCTTACTTTGCGCTGAAGGGCCTGAACGTCAACGTCTACGTCCGTTCCGAGGGCTCCAAGGAGCGCGCGATCCCCAAGATTCAGACTCCTATCGACTCCTATGTGAAGTACGGCCTGATTGACGACGGCCAGAAGATCTGGGACAAGATCAAGATCACCACCGATCCCGCTGAGGCTTTCACAGGTGTTTATTTTGTTCAGGAGAACGGCGCTGAGAATCTGGAGCAGAAACACCAGATGGTAGCCGTCATGGAGCAGTATCTGCCTGAGGACGCTATCATTGCATCTTCCTCCTCCGGCACTCCCGTGACGCAGATCGCCTCCGAGGCCAAGCACCCCGAGCGTATCATCGTCGGCCATCCCTTCAATCCCGCTTACCTGCTGCCCCTGATCGAGATCTGCGGCGGCGAAAAGACCGATCCCGCTGTTATCGAGCAGGCCCGCGAGTTCTACAAGATGTACGACAAGGCCCCCTGCGTCCTGAAGAAGGAGAAGAACGGCTTTATCGCCAACCGCCTGATGCACGCTCTGTGGCGTGAGGAGATCGCTCTGGTTACCGAGGGCGTGTGCTCCATGGCTGACGCTGACGACGCCTGGACCTTTGGCCCTGGCATCCGTCTGGCTGCTTTCGGCCCCGCTATGAACTATGAGCTGGGCGGCGGAGACCTGGGTCTGAAGGGCTGCGCCATCAAGTTCGGTGCTATGACCGACGCTGTGTTTGCTGACATTTCCGACATGAAGAAGGTTCCCGACACCTGGGCTGACCAGTCCGGTGAGGAGATTGTTCCTCTGATGGCGAATTTCCCGCCCGCTATCGGCAACACCAAGCCCGAGATCGCTGACTTCCGCGACAACCTGATTATCAACGTGCTGAAGATGCACGAGCGTATGTAACAGCCCGAAATTCCGACGGACAAATGTCCGTCGGAACAGGCGGGATTTTCGTGACCCCGCTTGCATTTGACGGTAAATTGTTGTACAATACTTAAAGAAATTCTTGAAAGGATTGATTTCTTATGGCTAAGACTATCATTACTGCCGCTCTGACCGGTGCTGTTACCCCTCACGGCTATGACATCCCTGAGACTCCCGAGGCTATTGCCGCCTGCGCTTACGAGTGCTGGAAGGCTGGCGCTTCCGTCGTTCATCTGCATATGCGTGACGACCAGGGCGCTGGCGTGATGGACCCCGTGAAGTTCTATCAGACCATCAGCACGCTGCGTACCAAGTATCCTGACTGCGACGTGATCGTGAACTGCACCTCCTCCGGCGACAACCGCGTTTCCGATGACTCCCCCTATGGCAATGCCATGCGTGTTCTGCATCACGAGAACGTGCCCGGCATCGAGATGGGCACCTTCGACGCCGGCTCCTTCAACTGGGGCATCCCCGGCGGCGTGTTCCACAACTCTCCCACCATGCTGACCAACCTGGGCTACCTGTACCAGGAGAAGGGCATCAAGCCTGAGTTCGAGATCTTCGATCTGGGCATGCTCCGCGCTGTCGGCGTGTATTGGAAGAAGGGCATTGTTAAGGCTCCTCTGCACTTCCAGTTCTGCCTGGGTGTTGTGGGCGGCATGGCTGCCACTCCCCACGACCTGCAGCTGCTGGTCGACGAGATGGTTCTGATGCAGGGCCGCGGCGATCTGCCCCAGGAGTGCACCTGGTCTGCCTTCGGTATCGGCAAGGGCCATCTGCCTGTCATGTTTGCTGCTCTGGCCAACGGCGGCTCCATCCGCGTGGGCATGGAGGACAACGTGATTTATGGCCGTACTGCTGACGGAAAGAAGATCATGGCCACCAACCTGATGCTGGTTCAGCGCGCTGTCCGCGCTGTTGAGGCCTATGGCAACGAGCCTGCTACTCCCGCGGAAGCCCGCGAGATGCTGGGCCTGAAGCCCCTGGATCTGGCTGCTACTCAGGCTGCTCTGGCTGAGGTTACCATCGAGCAGCTGGAGGCCAAGAAGGTCGAGGCTGGCGAGAAGTATGGTTCCACCTACTTTGCCGCCAAGGGCATGGGCTAATCGCTAGACCTGTTTCCTGCCTTGATTTTCCCGCGGCTGTACATCTGATCGGATGTGTGATGCGGTAAATATCTGACAAAAAAAAGACTCGTACCGGTTGGGGATTTCCTCTGACCTGTGCGAGTCTTTTCTGTTGGGGCCGTTTTGCAACGGCCCCATTTTTCTTTGCTGTTTGCTTCCGGAAATGCAAGGAATCAGGTCAAAGCATCCCAGAATTTCATCGGAATGGCCTCCTGCTTCAACAGCTCCTGCTGACGATTAGTGAGGTGTTCCTTCCGAACAATGACCTGCATGACATAGGTGTGGAACCACTTTTCGCTACCGATGAAATACCCCTTCTGACCGGAGGCGTCGCCCCAGCTGTTTTCAATCTTCCAGCGGTTGGGCGTGCCATCTGCGGTCAAATTCACGCCGCAGAACACCATGCAGTGATTCATGGTACTCTCGCCGGTAGCCAGGCGCTGCTTGTAGTCCATGCCGAAGTGCATACCGCCCAGCACTTCGCCGTACTGGAAGGAATCGGGGTCCCAGTAGCCTCTGCTCCGATCCCGATCCGGGCGGCAGTCACAGCTGAAATTCACGGCTTCGCCCGCCTTGAGCTGCTTCAATGCGGCTTGCTCCAGCTCCTCCTGGCTGACGTTCAGCCAGTGCATATCATCCTCAACTACATTTCCCCGCCAGGGCTGGCACAGGGTAACGCCCTGGGGATAGAACGGGGTGCTGACCAGCACGGCGTAATCGTCCAGATCGTCCTTCACAAAGGTGTCCAGGAAGGTGCGGGGCGTCATGTTGGGATAGGAATGGAAGGTTCCGTCCTTGTCCGTATAGTCGAAGTCAAAAGTCTTAGGCGGCTGGCCGTAGAGGATCCGCAGGGCGTTATACAGCTCCTGGAGCATTTCCTCCTTCCGGGAAGTGGTATCCGCACCGGCCCGGGCCAGTTCCCGCAGTTCCAGACCGTCCTCCCGCAGCTTGCGGCCCAAGATGGGCAAATAGGCCGCCGTACCGGTGGAGTGTACCGTTTCGGGCATCACCCAGTCGGGAACTACGCCGTATTTCCGCACCAGGCTGACGAACATTTCCCACTCGCCGCCGTCGGGCAGGGGCTTCCGCATCAGCTCATAGGTTTCCCGGTCGTAGATATCCTGATCGGCATAGTGAATGATTGCCTCCAGGAAGTTGTTGCACTTCTCCAGCTTGTCATAAAAGGCCAAATAGGTGCCGGACAGAGCAAACTCCTCCAGATTGCAGGATTTAATCACACGCTCCCGCAGAATATTCATTCCCGCGAACATCCAGCAGCGACCGCTTTGCTTCTGGTTCGTGATTTTTGTGGTGGGAACGGTGATGGAAAAGTCCATGCGGAGCTTGGCAGCTCCTGCGGGAACAAAGGCCGCGTCATCCAGACTGGTGCGGGAGATGGCGTTGGCCATCACCGTCAGCTCCGGACGGGCCTCATACCCGGCCTCAAATTTGCTCAACAGCTCGGCAGAAATTGGTGAAACATTGTTCATTGGTATTCAATCCCTCTCTATCTGTGCTTGATTTACCGCCAACAAAAAGCGGCGCACGTTCATAACAGTATTATTATACACGCTTACAGATTTTTTGCAAGGTTAGAATCAAAAAAATTCACGCGATTCAATCTGAAAATTATGCTCCACTGTCTCACGCCGCCGCGCCAAATTTATCCTTTACATCAGCGCGTTAAAATGTTAAAATAACAGCGGAATTGAAATTTTTGCATTTTGTGTCTGCAAGGTGCCTTTTATCTATAGTATGGGAGGAATTGCTATGTATATCACCTGTCTGGATCTGGAGGGCGTTTTGGTACCGGAAATTTGGATTGCTTTTTCGGAGGCCACCGGGATTCCAGAGCTGAGAAAGACGACCCGGGATGAACCGGACTACAACAAGCTGATGAATTTTCGTCTGAACATCCTGAAGGAACACTATCTGGGCCTGAAGGAGATTCAGGACACCATCGCCACCATCGACCCTATGCCCGGAGCCAGAGAATTTTTAGACGAGCTACGGGCCACCACTCAGGTCATTATTATCAGCGACACCTTTACCCAGTTTGCCACGCCGCTGATGAAAAAGCTGGGCTGGCCCACGATTTTCTGCAACACCCTGGAGGTATCTCCCGCCGGGGAGGTGACGGGCTTCAAGCTGCGGGTCAAGGATTCCAAGCTCACCACGGTCAGAGCCTTGCAGTCCATCGGCTACGAGACGATTGCCAGCGGCGACAGCTATAACGATTTGGCGATGATTCGCGCCAGCAAGGCGGGATTCCTGTTCCGCAGCACGGACAAAATCAAGGCGGACAACCCCGATTTGCCCGCTTTCGAGCAGTATGACGAGCTGCTGTCCGCCATTCGTGGCGCAATGGATTGAGCGCCAATTTGAGGTGCGTTGGGCTGCTTCCGATGGGAGCAGCCCATTTTTTCTGTGGAGATGGTATCTGCTGATTTCTACGAGTTAGACTTTCATTTTTCAGGCTGATGTGCTATACTATGAAAATAATGGGGGCGGTGGAAACTCATTGCCACGCCCAAAAATCGGATGGAAAAATCCCCCTTACGGAGGTTTGAATATGAATCAAGATGTCCTTTTGTCCCTGTGTCCGGGACTGGAGCTACAGAGCCAGGAACCCCTTTCGGCTCACACCACCTTCCGGGTCGGCGGCTCGGCCAAGCTGATGGCATTTCCCCGCTCGGAGGAGGAGATGGCTGCCATTCTGCAAGCCTGTTCCGCTGCGGGTGAGGTTCCCCTGATTCTGGGCAACGGCAGCAATGTGCTTGCCCCGGATCAGGGCCTGGAGCAGGTTGTCATTTGTACGAAAAACCTGTCAGAAATTAAAATACAGGGAAGCTGTATCATCGCCGGTGCAGGCTGCACCATGGCAAAGCTGGCAACCGCAGCGTGCAGCGCCGGTCTGACCGGTTTGGAATTTGCCCACGGGATTCCGGGGACGGTAGGCGGCGGCACCGTTATGAACGCCGGCGCTTACGGCGGAGAACTGAAAGACGTTATTACCGAGGTGCGCTGTCTGGACTTGCAGGGAACGCCGGTAATCAAGCGGGGCGACGAGCTGGATTTCGGTTATCGCCATTCCTGCTTTGACAACGGGGACTATGTGATTCTCTCGGTCACAGTGCAGCTACAGCCGGGCGATTCCGCGCAAATCAAGGCCCAAATGGACACGTTGGCGACCCGGCGGCGGGACAGCCAGCCGCTGGAATATCCCAGCGCTGGGTCTACCTTTAAGCGCCCGGCGGGCCACTATGCCGCCAAACTGATTCAGGACTGCGGGCTAAAGGGCCGCAGCGTTGGCGGGGCGCAAGTCTCCACAAAGCACGCAGGCTTTGTTATCAACACCGGCGGGGCCACCAGCCGGGATATCCTTCAGCTGATTCAGGAGATTCAGGATGAGGTTCTTCGGCAGACCGGCGTGGCTCTGGAGCCGGAGGTAAAGCTGCTTTAAGGCCCTTGCAGAGACAGAAAAATAAGGAGAAGGGATTATGTCTTTTTCCAGTGAGGTAAAAACAGAGCTGTGTCGGGAACCGGTCAACGACCCGGAGCTTGCTTTGGCGGAGGCCTATGGCATCCTGCTTTTCTGCAATCAGTATACGGCGGACGGTCTGCGAATCGTCACAGAGTCCGCTGCCTTTGCGGAGCGAATCCCGCCTCTTTTCCAAAAAGCCTTTGGCGTGGCCTTTGACCGCAGCCCAGAGGCTCAAAACGGCGGTCGCCTGATTTTTGAGATTGTTCAAAGGGAGAAGCTGACCCGCTTGCTGGACGCCTGCGGCTATGATGCCAGGATGCTGATTTCCATGCACCTGAACTTCGGCCTGCTGGAGACGGGCAAGGCCCGCCTTGCGTTCCTCCGGGGCGCTTTTCTGGCGGGCGGCTCTGTGACCGACCCGGAAAAAAGGTATCATCTGGAGCTTTCTACCTCCCACGCGGCGGTCAGCCGGGAGATCCTCAGCGTGCTGGAGGAGTGCGGCTTTCGGGGAAAAACGGCGCTCCGCAACGGAAACTATCTGATTTACTTTAAACAGGGCAGCGAGATCGCCCGACTGTTGGCGGCGCTGGGAGCGCTTGAGGCAGGGGAGAGGGTCAACACCGCCCGGGAGCAAAAGGTCAGCGTCAACAAGGCGAACCGCCGCTCCAACTGTGATCTTGCCAACGTGGATAAAACCGTGGCCGCCGCACAGGAGCAGCTGGCCGCTATTCGACAGCTGGAGGACGCAAAGGGGCTGGACATCCTGCCGGAAAAACTGCGGGAGGCCGCGCTTCTGCGCCGGGACAACCCGGAGCTGAGCCTGACGCAGTTGGGGGAGCTGTGCGACCCGCCGGTTACGAAGTCGTCCTTCCGTTACCGATTGAAAAAGCTGATGGAGCTTGTACCGGACAGCACGAATCATTGACGGTTAAAAAACACCTGGAAAGGGGAATGGCCCATGTCTTTTGTTCATCTTCATGTGCATACGGAATTTTCTCTGCTGGACGGGGCCTGCCGAATCCGGGAGCTTGTCAAGCGGGTGAGCGCTCTGGGCCAAAATGCGGTGGCAATCACCGATCACGGCGTGATGTATGGGGTCATTGACTTTTACGAGGCGTGCCTCAAGGAGGGAATCAAGCCCATCATCGGCTGTGAGGTCTATGTAGCGCCCAGAACCCGGTTTGACAAGGACAGGAATCTGGACGGGGAGGCCCGGCACCTGATTCTCCTGTGCAAAAATGAAACGGGCTATCGCAACCTGTCCTATATGGTCAGTCAGGCATATCTGACTGGCTTCTATAAAAAGCCCCGGGTAGACTGGGAGCTGTTGTCCCAACATACGGAGGGGCTGATTGCGCTCTCCGCCTGTCTGGCCGGAGAGGTTCCCCGCCTGCTGCAAAACGGCCAGTATGAGGCCGCGAAGGAATACGCCCTGAATATGCAGGCGATGTACGGCGAGGGCAATTATTATCTGGAGATTCAGGATCACCATTTGGAGCAGGACCCGGTTGTCCTCCAGGGCTTGTATCGCATCCACCAGGAGACGGGAATCCCCCTGGTGGCTACCAATGACGCACATTATTTGACCCGTGAGGACGCAGAAACCCAGGACGTTCTGATGTGTATTCAGATGGGAAAAACCGTGGATGACCCGGACCGGATGCGGTTCGAGACACAGGAGTTCTATCTGAAATCCGAGGCCGAAATGGCGACGCTGTTCCCGGACTGGCCGGAGGCGCTGGAAAATACGCAGAAAATTGCGGATCAATGCAATGTGACCTTTGAATTCGGCACCTATCACCTGCCCGAATTCAAGTGCCCGGAGGGATATACAGCGGATACCTACTTCCACAAGCTCTGTGAGGAGGGCTATCAACGCCGCTATCCCAACGACCCGGAGGGGTATCATGCTCAGCTGGAATACGAGATGAACATGATTTCCCGCATGGGATTTGTGGAATACTTCCTGATTGTGGCTGACTTTATCGGGTTTGCCAAGCGGAAGGGTATCCCTGTGGGGCCGGGGCGAGGCTCCGCCGCAGGCTCCATGGTTTCCTATTGCATGAATATCACCGATGTAGACCCCAAAAAGTACGCCCTGTACTTTGAACGGTTCCTGAATCCGGATCGTGTTTCCATGCCGGATATCGACATCGACTTCTGTGTGCGCCGCCGGGAGGAAGTGATCGACTATGTGAAGGAACTTTACGGGGAGGATCATGTGGCACAGATCGTCACCTTCGGCACCATGCAGGCCAAGAACGCCATCCGGGACGTGGGCCGTGCCCTGGATATACCCTATAACGAGGTGGATGTGATTGCCAAGCTGATACCAAACACCCTGCACATTACGATTGCGGACTCTCTGGCGCTGTCCAAGCAGCTCAAGGAGAAATACGACAGTGACGCCCGCATCAGGCGGCTGATTGACCTGGCTATGAAGCTGGAGGGAATGCCCCGGCACGCCTCCAAGCATGCGGCCGGCGTGGTTATCACCCGGAAACCGGTTCACGAATATGTCCCCCTGGCGAAAAACGACGACTCCGTTGTGACCCAGTATGTTATGACGACGCTGGAGCATCTAGGCCTGTTGAAGATGGACTTTTTGGGCCTGCGGAACCTGACCGTGTTGGACGATGCGGAAAAGATGATTCGGCAGCGGGTCCCCGGCTTCTCTGTGGCGGATGCACCGGAGGACGATAAAAACATATTCCAAATGATTACGGCGGGCCGAACCTCCGGCGTGTTTCAGATGGAGTCGGCGGGCATGACCGGCGTGTGTGTCTCCATGCGGCCGCAGTCCATCGAGGATTTGACCGCTATTATCGCCCTGTACCGGCCCGGCCCCATGGATTCCATTCCAAAGTTTATCGCCTGCAAGCACGACCCATCCCTGACCACCTATCTGCACCCCTCTCTGGAGCCGATCCTGTCCGTCACCTACGGCTGTATCGTCTATCAGGAACAGGTGATCGAGATTCTGCGAAAGCTGGGCGGCTTCACCATGGGACAGGCGGACTTGGTTCGCCGCGCCATGTCCAAAAAGCACCTGGACGAGATCATGAAGGAACGCAGTGCCTTTATCGACGGCGACCCGACCCGGGGAATCCCCGGCGCTGTTGCCAACGGTATCCCACGGGATGTGGCGGAGGCCATCTACGACCAGATCAACGACTTTGCCAACTACGCCTTTAACAAGGCTCACGCGGTTTGCTACGCCATCGTGGCCTATCGCACGGCCTATTTGAAATACTATTATCCCGGCGAATATATGGCAGCGCTGCTCAGCAGCATCCTCGAAAACAGCGACAAGGTGTCCGAGTATATTGCCGAGTGCAGGGAAATCGGGCTTAAGCTCCTTCCACCGGATATCAACGCCTCCTTTGCGGAGTTCACCGTGGAGGACGGCAATATTCGCTTCGGACTGGTGGCCGTAAAGGGTGTCGGTCAGGGCGTCATTCAGAGCATTGTCCGGGAGCGCACCGAAAACGGCCCCTTCCGCACCTTCCAGGAGTTTTGTGAGCGCACCTTCAGCGGGGAGCTGAACCGCCGGGTGGTGGAGAATCTGATTCGCTGTGGGGCCTTTGATTCCCTGGGAAATACCAGAGCGCAGCTGCTTGCGGTTTACCCCACCATTTTGGACTCCATTGCGGACAGCCGCAAGCGGAATCTGGAGGGACAATTTGACCTGTTCGGCGGATTGGGGCAAAACGACCCTGTCTCTCAAATCCCCCTGCCCAACATCAGCGAATTTTCCAAGCAGGAGCTGATGCGGATGGAGAAGGAAGCCACGGGCCTATATCTCTCCGGGCACCCCATGGACGAGTATCGGGAGCAGGCTCGGCGGGCCAATGCCGCCGCAATCGGCCCGATGATGGCGGACTTGACCCAGGAGGGCGGCCCCGCCCGGTATCAGGACGGGCAGAAGGTGACCCTTGCCGGGGTCATTACGGCTGTGAAAACGAAAACCACCCGGAACAACACCCTGATGGCCTATATGACGCTGGAGGACGACACCGGTTCCATCGAATTGCTGGTGTTTGCCCGCACGCTGGCGGAGTGCGGCAATCTGATTCAGGATGGAAATGCGGTCTTTGCCGAGGGGCGCATTTCCGTGCGGGATGAAAAAGCACCTCAGCTGCTCTGTGACGGGGTGCGTTCTCTGACAGACAGCCCAAAGCAGGAGCAGGTATCCGACGCAGACCGGCCTCAAAAGTTGTATCTGAAGCTGCCCTCGGTGCAGTCTCCTTACTACGCCAAGATTCACAAGCTCTTTGCCATGTTTCCCGGAACCGTTCAGGTCGTTCTCTATATGGAGGACACAAAGCGCCGGTATGGCGGTACCGCCGCCCTGCATCCCGCTATGCTGGATCAGCTGCGGGAATGGCTCGGTGACAGCGCCGTGGTAGTCAAGCAGGTCGGGGGAAAAGGATAAAGCTGGAACACTATATTTCGTGACAAAAAAGGCTTTCCATGAAGGTGGTCTTTGCCCCAGGGCGAAGGCCATCTTTTCATGCAGCAAGGAACTCCATCTGATAATGCCGGGAACCTATGATTTTTCTGAAAGTTAGCTATGGCAAGGGAATAGACTTTACAGGCGATTTGAACTGACCGAAGTGCTGGTTGGAGGGCGTTCAGCTTTTGTCCATTGGAGAGATGGGCATTGACAATACCATGACCTCGGTACGGTGCTGTCCTGATGCGCGGGATTTGCTGATTTTTTCTGTAAAGTAGGATAACTTAACACTGCCAGACTGGTGGGCATATGCCTGGGCGGTGCCGCCTGCCGTGTGCCATTTCTGCTTGTCGGCGTGATTTCTAAGGCGGCGTTGCTGCATACATAACGCAGAACAGGAACCGTAGCGAAAAGTAACGGCCCCTGTTTTTCTTCGCAGACGATTTTCAGCTTCCCTGGACAAATGTCACAAAAAATTTGCTTGATGATTGGGCGTATCTGTGGTATCATAACTTATCTGTTTGTTATCAGAGACTGTTTTCGGTAAAATGAAAGTAGCGCAAAAGGCCCCCAGAATGTGAGCACTGTGTTTGCTACAATAAAACTACAGCATAGGGCGCCGTAAAAATGCAGCACTGAG
>JAJQBJ010000001.1 GCA_021203345.1 Oscillospiraceae bacterium | reverse complement strand
TGTAGTCTCGAATTTTTGCTTTTTCGAGTGTCTACTCTAAGGGGACTATATCAAAGGGGCGGTCTAATCTGTCTAAAGGCCAAACCAAGATGAAAAGCCCTCCGCAGGAGTTTTGTTGCGTCAGCAACAAAATAAGGTCAAATCCGCCTTTTTAGCCGGGCACACCCCAGGGTGGCTTCTCTTGCCCTTGCGGGCAATTCACCTTCTGTACCGGCAAAAAGGCACAGGGAGGCGACGACTGTGCGAGCAAAGCGAGTGCGGAGAGGAGCCGCATTTTCGCCCCAAATGCACGCATTTGGGGCGAGAGCCTGTCGGATTACGACAGGCTCAGCCGTCCCTGTGAAGGGGCGGTCAAATTTACCCCATGAAGCAAAAAGGAATGAACATGATACAGAGATTTGCAAAGGCCCGCTCCCACGAGAGACAGGGCGACGTGGACATGACCCAGGGCAGCATTGTTCGTCATCTGGCCCTGTTTGCCCTGCCGCTGCTGGCGGGGAACCTGTTCCAGCAGCTTTATAATATGGTAGATACCTGGGTGGTGGGGAACTTTGTCAGCAACGAGGCATTCTCCGCCGTGGGAACGGTGACGCCTATCTGCAACCTGCTGATCGGCACCTTTTTGGGGCTGTCCAGCGGCGCAGGGGTGGTGATTTCCCAGTTTTACGGGGCCAAGCAGTACGATAAGGTGCAGGAGACGGTTCACACGATTGTGACGCTGACCCTGCTGCTGGGCGTGGTGTTTACCGCTGTGGGAATTCTGATGACGCCCGCTATGCTCCATCTGATGAATACCCCGGAGAATGTGTTCCCGGAGTCCAGAACCTACCTCACCGTCTATTTTGGTGGCATCATCGGTCTGATGCTGTACAATATGGGGGCGGGGATTCTCCGGGCGGTGGGGGACTCCAGACGGGCCTTTTATTTCCTGGTGGTGGCCACGATGCTGAATATTGTGCTGGATCTGACCTTTGTGCTGCTCCTGGGGATGGGCGTAGAGGGGGTCGCTCTGGCTACCGTCCTGTCCCAGCTGATTTCTGCCCTGCTGTGCCTGGCTACTCTGATGCGTAGCGACTCCTGCATCCGTTTGGAGCGAAAAAGCTCCGCATCCACAAGGATGTGCTGATGAAGGTGCTGATTGTGGGAATCCCGTCCTCTGTCCAGATGGCGGTAACGTCCTTCTCCAATGTGTTTGTCCAGTCCTACATCAACCACTTTGGCGCGGATTGCATGTCCGGGTGGACGGCCTATGCCAAGGTGGATCAGCTGATGTTCCTGCCCATGCAGTCGGTGGCCCTGTCCGCCACTACCTTTGTGGGGCAGAACCTCGGCTCCGGACAGGAGGCCCGGGCCAAGAAGGGCGTGCGGGCGGCTTTGGGCATGGCTGTGACCGCAACGATTCTGCTGATGATTCCCGTGCTGATTTTTGCGCCCTGGCTGGTGGCGTTCTTCAACTCCAAGGCGGAGGTGGTACAGTACGGGACGCTGATGCTCCGCTGCATTTCCCCGTTCTATGTGCTGTGCTGCTTCAACCAGATTTATTCCAGCGCACTCCGGGGCGCCGGGAACAGCAAAATGCCCATGATTATCATGCTGTCCTCCTTCGTGGTGTTCCGGCAGATTTATCTGTTCATCGTGGCAAACTTCATCGCCAACGAGACGATACCCATTGTCCTGAGCTATCCCGCCGGTTGGTTTGTGTGCAGCCTGCTGATGACCCTGTATTACCACCGCGCGGATTTGTCCGGGAGCCGTCTGGTGGAGGATGGCGCTGTGGCGGCGTAAGCCAGGCCAATAAAATATGTCCGAATGGAGCCTTTTTTTTGCTCTTTGGAGCGGAAGAAGGCTCTTTCTTTGGGTATAATACCACCATAACAGAAGCGCCCCATGCGGGGCCTTGCTTTTACGCAATGGTTAGACATATCTAACCGCGATAGACAGGAGGCGCAAAATGAGCGTAGTCATTTTAGGCGGAAACGAATGTATGGAGAGGCAGTATAAGGAGCTGTGCAGAGAATATCAGTGTCGGGCCAAAATCTTTATCAAGCCCGTGGGCGGGCTGAAAAACAAGCTGGGGAATCCGGACTTGACGGTGTTCTTCACCAACACCATGTCCCACAAGATGCTCCGCAGCGCCCTGTGTGAGCTGAAGGGAACCGGCACCGTAATCGCGCACTCCAAATCCGCCTCCATGAGCGCGTTACGCAGCATTTTAGAGGAGCATACCGTCCATGCCTGAGGATTTGATGGTTCGCTTTTGTGCGCCTACGTTGGCGGGGCTGAAAACGGGCAGCATGTTTTCCTGTCCATACGACTCTGTTCAGGCGCTGAAGGCCGACATTCGGGAGATGAACCGCCGACTGGGCGGGAAGGGCCTGCGGGTGCTGCCGCTGCGATATCAGAATCGACGGGCGCTGATCTATGTTTACCGTCCCCGGAAGCTGGAGGCCGACTTGGAGGCATTAGAGGCGGCCACCCTTCTGGCCGGGATGGGCTATCCCGTGGGCAGCTCAGACCGGTGCGTGAGGAAGCTGATGCACCGGCTCCGGGAGGAATCGGAATTTCCCCACGAGGTCGGCCTGTTCCTGGGATATCCCCCGGAGGACGTGTGGGGCTTTATCGAGAACCGGGCCGAGGACTGCAAATGCGTGGGCTGCTGGAAGGTTTACGGCGACGAGGACGCCGCCAAAAGGCTGTTCCGGAAGTACCACAAGTGTACCGAGGTCTATTGCTCCTGCCTGCAACGAGGCTTTTCCATGGAGCGGCTGACGGTGGCGGCCCGGTAAAATTGACCCGAACCGGGTATAATAACCTATCCTCCTGCCCGCCGGACAGGTCGGATATACTTTATGACTTTATGAAAGGATGAATCATCATTATGAGCAAGATTGCAGTGGTCTATTGGAGCGGAACCGGAAATACGGAGGCAATGGCAAACGCCGTGGCGGAGGGCGCACAGGCCGCCGGTGCGGAGGCGGATGTGCTGCCGGCAGCGGCATTTTCCGAGGAGCTGCTGGAGGAATACAGCGCCGTCGGCTTCGGCTGCCCCGCGATGGGTTCCGAGGAGCTGGAGGAGACGGAGTTCGCTCCCATGTTTGAGGCGGTATCCCCCAAGCTGAGCGGCAGGAACATCGCCATTTTCGGCTCCTACGCCTGGGCCGATGGGGAGTGGATGAACACCTGGGAGGAAAATTGCAGGGAGCTGGGCGCAAACCTGGTGGCAAAGCCTTTCCCCTGCTACGATGCCCCGGACGATGGGGCGCTGGACACCTGCCGGGAAATCGGAAAGGCATTGGCAAGCGCGTAAAAAACGCGCCAAACGGGAAAAGCGAACAAACAAGCCCGGAGGAAAACTATCCTCCGGGCTTGTTTTTTGCCACAGGATATGGGAGCCCTCCAGGCGAGCGGGAGAAAATTGCCGTACAATTTACGGGGGAAGATTCGGAATTCAGCGGGGATTTCGCTGTTTCTGCAACATTGCGCGAGGCATGGGGACTTTATGCGGCCAAGATATTGTGGCTTTTGTAGAAGATACACAATATCTTGATTTTGGCCTTGACATCGGCGGGGAGGGTGGTAAAATAGAGCTTGCGCCGTAGGGAAAAGGGCTTTGCTCCGTGTGCGGCGCTTTGATATTGCTCAAACAACAAGATATTGCGGTTTACATAAAAAATTCCGCAATATCTTGTCTTTTTCTCTTGACATCAACGGGATATCTGTTATAATGGGAGATGTTCCACGGCGGGCCGCCCATCTTGTGCGCCTGTGACGGTGGAACCGGATGTAAAAAGAGATTTTCCGGCCGATCATCGGGCAAAGGAAGATAGGAACATACATATACGAAAGGGAGGACGCTCAGCATGAAAGTAATCAAGCGGGACGGAACCACCGTAGACTTCGACCGCAGCAAAATCGTCGTTGCCATTCAAAAAGCCAACGCCGCTGTAGAGGAACAGGATCGCATCGACCAGGTTTCCATTGACAAAATCGCGGAGTACGTCAGCAAACGCCCCAGACCCCGCCTGCTGGTGGAGGATATTCAGGACATGGTGGAGCATAAGCTGATGGAGGCGGGCAAGTTCAATCTGGCCAAGGCCTATATCATTTACCGCTATAACCGGGCGCTGGTTCGCAAGCAGAATACCACGGACGAAAGCATTCTGTCGCTGCTCCACAACGACAACAAGGAGCTGGCCGAGGAGAACAGCAACAAGAACACCGTAATTGCCTCCACCCAGCGGGACTATATCGCCGGCGAGGTTTCCCGGGATTTGACCCGCCGCATCCTCCTGCCGGAGAAAATCAGCAAGGCCCATGACGAAGGTATCCTGCATTTCCACGATGCGGACTATTTCATTCAGCCCATCTTCAACTGCTGCCTGATCAACATCGGGGATATGTTGGACAACGGCACCATGATGAACGGCAAGCTCATCGAAAGCCCCAAGTCCTTCCAGGTGGCCTGCAACGTCATGACCCAGATCATCGCCAACGTGGCCTCCAACCAGTACGGCGGCCAGTCGGTGGATGTGCGGCACCTGGGCAAGTACCTGCGGAAGAGCTATTACAAGTTCCGCAGAAAAATCACCGCCACCTGCGGCGATCATGTCTCTGAGGAGATCATCGAGGCCCTGACCCAGGAGCGGCTCCAGGACGAGCTTCGCAGCGGCGCGCAGACCATCCAGTACCAGATCAACACCCTGATGACCACCAACGGCCAGTCCCCCTTCGTGACCCTGTTCCTGAACCTCCAGGAGGATGACGAATATGTGGAGGAAAACGCCATGATCATCCAGGAGATTCTGCGCCAGCGGCTGGAGGGCATCAAAAACGAGGCCGGGGTGTATGTTACGCCTGCCTTCCCCAAGCTGGTCTATGTGCTGGATGAACACAACTGCCTCCGGGGCGGCAAGTACGATTATATCACCGAGCTGGCCGTGAAATGCTCCGCCAAGCGGATGTACCCTGACTATATCTCCGCCAAAATCATGCGCCAGTATTACGAGGGCAATGTCTTTGCCCCCATGGGCTGCCGCTCCTTCCTGACCACCTGGAAGGACGAGAACGGGGAGTACAAGTTCGAGGGCCGGTTCAACCAGGGCGTTGTCACCATCAACCTGCCGCAGATCGGAATCCTGTGCCAGGGGGATGAGGATGCCTTCTGGAAGATGCTGGACGAGCGGCTGGAAATCTGCTACGAGGCGCTGATGTGCCGCCACAATGCCCTGTTGGGCGTAAAGAGCGACGTGTCCCCTGTCCACTGGCAGTATGGCGCTATCGCCCGGCTGAAGAAGGGCGAGACGATTGACAAATACCTGAACGGCGGCTATTCCACCCTGTCCCTGGGATATATCGGCATTTATGAACTGACCAAGATGGTGAAGGGATGCAGCCAGACCACCCCGGAGGGGAAGGACTTCGCTCTGCGGGTGATGACCCACCTGCGGGACACCTGCTACAAGTGGCGCGACCAGACCGGTATCGCCTTCTCCCTGTACGGCACGCCCGCCGAGTCCCTGTGCTATCGCTTTGCCGAAATCGACAAGGAGAAGTTCGGCTCCATCCCCGATGTCACCGATAAGGGCTATTACACCAACTCCTATCATGTGGACGTGCGGGAGCCTATCGACGCGTTCTCCAAGTTCTCCATCGAGAGCGAGTTCCAGGCCCTGTCCCCCGGCGGAAAGATCTCCTATGTGGAGGTTCCCAATATGAGCCAGAATCTGGACGCCATGGAGGATCTGGTTCGCTTTATCTATGACAATATCCAGTATGCCGAGTTCAACACCAAGAGCGATTATTGCCAGGTGTGCGGCTTTGACGGCGAAATCATCATCAATGACGATTTGGAGTGGGAATGCCCCTGCTGCGGCAACAAGGATCAGTCCCGGATGAACGTCACCCGCCGTACCTGCGGCTATCTGGGAGAAAACTTCTGGAATGTGGGCAAGACAAAGGAGATTAAGGCCCGCGTGCTGCACCTTTAAGCCCGACGAAAACCCGGTATGAAGCGAAAACAGAACGAATCCTTGGTCGTGGCGGCAATCCTGGCGGCGTCCGTCATGCAGATGGGAACCAACGGAATTTCCCCCATCCTGGCAGATTTGGCGGAGGCATTTTCCCAGGCCAGCGCCTCCACCATCCAGTTCCTGATGACCTTCCCCAGCCTGATGGTGATTATCAGCGGGTTGGCGGCAGGCGTGGCTGCTCAGTATATGCCGAAAAAATGGCTGATTTTTTCGGGCAGCGCCCTGTTTGCCCTGGGCGGCCTTTTGGCCTGGCTGTTTCACGGCTCTCTTGCCATCCTGTTCCTGTGGGCAGCGTTGATCGGCACGGGAATCGGCCTGGCCGTGCCGGTGAACACGGGACAGATCACAGAGGTGATTCCGGAGGTACGGCAGGCCACCGTGATGGGGATGGCTACCAGCAGCGCCAATTTAGGCTCCATGCTGATGACCCTGGCGGGGGGATATCTGGCCCTGATTCACTGGAGCTGTGATTATCTGGTCTATCTGATTGCGGTGCCGGCAATGGTGCTGGCTCTGACGGCGTTTCCCGGCCGCTCCGCCCCGGCGGAGGGAGAGCAGCCGAAGTCCCCGGCGCAGCCCCAGGGCGGGATGCTGTCGCTGCTGCGGGAGCCGGCGATTCTCGCGGCCCTGGTCATCGCCTTTTTCTCTACGATGCTGTTCAGCACCACGCCCTCCAACCTGAGTATGCGGGTGGCGGAGGCGGGGATCGGAACCTCCGCTCAGGCGGGAACCGCCGTGTCCCTGATGCTCCTCAGCGGGGCGATCAGCAGCCTGTTTTACGGCAGGCTGTCCAAGCGGCTGGGGAACTATGTGCTGACGCTGGGCTTTGGCCTGATGTGCCTGGGGCAGTTGATCTGCGCCCTGGCGCCCAACATCTGGTTTGTCTATCTGGGGTGGCTGGTGGCCGGAGCCTCCCACGGCAACAATATGGCCCATTGCCTGATGATGGGGGCCAGACACGCCGGGGGCAGATCCGGACTGACCGCCTCCATGAACACCGCCATCAGCAATGTGGGCGCATTCTGTGCCCCGGTGCTGACCATGCTGGCCCGGGTGATCTCCGGCGGTTCCCTGACAGCGCCCCGGTTCCTTTTGAGTGCGGCCTGCGCCGCTGTGATTTCGATGGCAATCGCCGTTGGGAACCGGACAATCCGGGCAAGAACCTGAATAACAACCGCATCCCCGTCTGTGACAGGGGATATTCCGAACACGATTGGAGGTGCGTTGCGTTGCACTACGCTACCATCAAAACCCACGATATCGCCAACGGCCCCGGGGTGCGGGTATCCCTGTTTGTCTCCGGCTGCACCCATCACTGCAAGGGCTGCTTCAATCCGGAAACCTGGAGCTTCCATTACGGTCAGATTTACACGCCCGAGGCGGAGGAACAGATCATGCAGGCACTGGAGCCCTGGTATATTCGGGGCCTGTCTCTGCTGGGCGGGGAGCCGTTTGAGGTTCAGAACCAGCTGACGGTCAAGAATCTGGCCCGCCGGGTGCGGCAAACCTACCCGGACAAGACCATCTGGTGCTACACCGGCTACGATTACGAGCAGGATATCCTGGCCGGACACCTGGGGGATTGGAGCGTCACGGAGGAGCTGCTGCACTGTCTGGATGTGCTGGTGGACGGGGAGTTCATCGAGGCACAGAAGGATTTGAAGCTGCGCTTTCGCGGCTCCAGCAACCAGCGGGTAATCGACGTGCAGAAGTCCCTGGCACAGGATCGGGTGGTTCTGTGGGAAGAAGCCTATCAATATGAGAGGCCCTGAATTTAAAATCCATAATATCAGCAAAGGCGCTGCCTCCACAGCAAAGTGGGGCAGCGCCTTTTTCAGACAGGTTTTCAGACAGAGCAGGGGAGAAGCGGCTTCAGCAGTCCACGCAGCCTTCACAGGGCTGACCGATGGCATGGGGTAGGGAGTCGTCCTCCGTGATCCAGTCCTGGGTATCCACCACCGAATAGCGGGTGGGGGTGTTGCGGATGACCACCCGGCTGATGCCTGCATTGATGATTTGGCGGCGGCACATGGAGCAGGAGGTGGCGTTGGACAGTAGCTCCCCGGTTTTGGCGTCTCGTCCCGCCAGATAGAGGGTCCCGCCCAGCATTTCCGCCCGGGAGGCGGAGATAATGGCGTTGGCCTCCGCGTGAACGGAGCGGCACAGCTCATAGCGCTCCCCGGAGGGAACCTTCATGGCGTCCCGGGTGCAATAGCCCAGGTCGATGCAGTTTTTGCGGCCCCGGGGCGCTCCGTTGTAGCCCGTGGAGATGATTTCATCGTTGCGGACGATGATTGCGCCGTAGCAGCGCCGCAGACAGGTGGAGCGCTCCAGCACGGCCTCTGCAATATCCAGATAATAGTTCTCTTTGTCCAGGCGTTCCTTCATGGCACATCCCTCCGTAGCTTTTGTAAGGAATAGTATAGCGGTTTTTGACTGGGTTTGCAACCGGTTTTTCACAGGCGGAGGGGCAGGGGAGAGGCGACTGTTCGGGTTGGAAACAGCCGTTGTGAAATTGCATGAAGAAAATCGAAAATAGCCCTTGCGCTTCTGGCAAAAAGAAGGTACAATAGATAGTATCATTGGTATTATGGGTAATATGTAATTTTCTAGAAAACGTTGAAAAAGCAGAAAGGCGGTGAGGATATGTCACTGGAAGCAATCAAAATGCTGACAGAGGTGGAATCAGCCTCTGCTCAGCATTTATCGGATGCCGAAGCGGGGGCAAAGCGCTCCGTTGCCGAAGCCGAAAAAGCGGGGCAGGCACAGCTGGAGGAGGCGAAAGCAGCAGCAAACGCCGAAGCCAGGGAGATGCTTGCCCGAGCGGAACAGCGCGCGGCAGGGGAAGCCCAGGCTGTGCGGCAGCAAACAGAGCAATCGTGTGAGCAGTTGAAGGCGAATGCGCGAGCGAAGCTGGACGCTGCGGCGTCATTGATTGTGAGAAGGGTAGTGAATAACTGATGTCCATTGTCAAAATGAAGCGTCTGCGGCTGATCGGCCTGTCAGAAGAACGGGACGAGCTGGTCGCACAGCTGCTTCACCTGGGCTGCGTTGAGGTGACGGAACCGGAGGACAAGCTGACTGACCCGGAGTGGATGGCTCTGGTACGGCGGGACTCCTCCAATCTGTCCGACGTGAAAGCACAGGCGGGCACATTGACCTCTGCCCTGGATGCGTTAAAGAAGTACGCACCGGCTAAGACGGGACTGTTTATCAAGCGGTCTAACATTACCGAGGCAGAACTCTTTGACAATCAGGTGCTGGGGGATGCCCTCCGATGTGCGGACGACATCAACGACAGAACCAGAGAGATCGCAAGGCTTTATTCCCAGGAGAACAAGGTGAACGCCGTCGCTGCCGGCCTTGCTCCCTGGACCGGACTGGATCTCCCCCTGGAGGTTCAGGAAACCGTCAGCGCGGATGTGATGCTGGGCGTATGCCCGGCAACCGTGGAGCTGAGCGCCCTGCAAGGGGACTTGGCCGCGGCCACCCCTCTGGCGGAGCTACAGACAGTCAGCGACGATAAGACCCAGCACTACCTCCTGCTGGTCTGTCACAAGGCAGAGACGGAGGCGGCGCTGAACGCCCTGCGGCCCCATTCCTTCAGTGTGGTGCGCTTTAAGGATATGACCGGCACAGCGGCGGAGAATATGGCTGAGCTGAAGCGTCAGCTGTCCGATTTGGCCGACCAGCGGCAGGCGCAGGTGGACGCCATTGTCTCCCACAAGGAGGAGCGGAACCGGCTTCAGGTCTGTCTGGATCGGGTAAACCAGGATATCAACAAGGCGGCGGTCTGCGAACGGTTCCTGACCGACGGGAGGATCTTCTTCCTGGAGGGATGGGTGCCGGAGGAGAACCTGCCCCAGGTGACGGAGGCTCTGCGCTCCTTTACTGCGGCCTACGAAAGCGTAGACCGGGAGCCGGAGGAAAAGCCGCCTGTCAAGCTGAAGAATCCCAAGTGGATGGACGGTATCAACATGGTCACGGAAATGTATTCCCTGCCTGACTATGATGGAATCGATCCCAACCCCCTGATTTTCTTCTGGTTTGTGCTGTTCTTCGGCATTATGTTCGCGGATGTGGCCTACGGGTTGATTATTTTCGTAGTCTCGTTCATCATCACAAAGGTGTATGCGCCCAAAAAGACCATGGGAAAGATGTTCAGCCTCGCCATGTGGCTGGGCGGCTCCACCGCAGTAATGGGTATCTTTACCGGCGGCTTCTTCGGCAACTTTATCGAGATTTTCTACGAGACGTTCCTGCCCAACGCCGTCATGCCCGGCTGGCTGGAGAGCTTCTGCAACGGCCTGGTTGTCAGCCCCATCAACGACCCGATGACGGTGCTGATTATCGCCATTGTATTGGGCTGTGTCCAGCTGATAATGGGCCAGTGCATCCACATTTACATGGGGTTCCGGGACGGAAACGGTCTGGACGGACTGCTGGACGTGGTTCCCTGGTGGATCGTGTTCGCGGGTATCGGCCTGCTGTTCCTCGGTCAGTACTGGTTGCTGATCGTCGGCGTTGTTGCGCTGATTGCCACCCAGGGCCGTCATTCCCCCACGATCATCGGCAAAATCTTCGGCGGTATTTCCAGCCTGTATGATATCACAAGCTGGCTGTCGGACGTCCTGTCCTATTCCCGTCTGATGGCGCTGATGCTGGCGACCTCGGTTATCGCCATGGTGTTCAACACGCTGGCCGCCATGCCCCGCAATATCATCGCATTCTTTATCATCTTTGCATTCGGCCATGTGCTGAACATCGCGGTCAATATCATCGGCACCTTTGTTCACGCGGCCCGTCTCCAGTACCTGGAGTATTTTGGTAAGTTTTACAAGGAGGGCGGAGTTCCCTTTGCTCCCCTGCAATATGACACAAAATATGTCGATGTAATCGACAACAAGGAGGAAATTTAATTATGGAATTTTCAGAACTGCTGGCCAATGCTGGCCTGTACATCGCCGTCATCGGCGCGTCCCTGTCTGTGGCTCTGGCCTGCGCCGGCTCCGGTAAAGGCGTTGGCATCGTGGGCGAGACTGCTGCCGGTGTCCTCTCCGAGGACCCCAACCGCTTTGCATCCTGCCTGATCCTTGAGATCATCCCCGGCACCCAGGGCATTTATGGCCTGGTTATCTGGTTCTATGCAATCTTCTCCCTGGGCATTCTGGGCGGCAGCCCCGTTACCCTGACGGTTCCCGAAGGCATCGGCTATTGCTTCGCCTGTATCCCCATGGCCATCGGCGGCTATTTCACCGCCATCGCGCAGGGCCGCTGCGCCGCAGCCGGTCTGTCCCTGACTGCAAAGCGCCCTGATCAGATGTCCAAGGCCATTATCATGGCCATCATGGTCGAGTTCTACGCCATCCTCTGCCTGCTGGCTTCCTTCATGATGCTGCTGTTCATCTGATGATCTCACAGGTCTATCAGAACGACAGAAAGGTAGGGATACGATGACTGGCATTGAAAATATCACCGGCAGGATTCAGGCGGACGCTCAGGCGCAGATCGACCAGGTGAACCAGAAGGCGGACGCCCAGGTGGCGCAGATCCGGGACGACTATCAGAAGCGCACCCGGCAGGAGACGGACGAGATCCTGCGGAAGGGCCGCATCGCGGCCGAGGAGCGGGAGAAGCGTCTGGTCAGCGCCGCCCAGATGGAGTCCAAGAAAATGACCCTGGCCGCCAAGCAGGAGGTCATTGAGGAGGCGTTTGCTCTGGCGCTGGAGCAGCTGTGCAAGCTGCCCGAGCAGGACACGGTGGCGCTGCTGGCCAGCCTGATCGTGAAGGCCAGCTCCACCGGCAGCGAACAGGTCATCCTCAATCAGGCTGACCGCACCCGCTATGGCGTGAAGGCCTGTCAGCAGGCGAACGCCCAGCTGGAGGCCGCAGGCAAGACAGGCAATATCACGCTGTCTGAGCAGGTTCGGGATATCCGGGGCGGTCTGCTGCTAAAGAACGGTGCAGTGGAAGTCAACTGCGCGTATGAGACGCTGGTTCGCCTTGTACGAAGCGAGGCGACCGGCGAGGTCAGTAAAGTCCTGTTTGACTGACGCTGAACCAAAGCGGAATCCCCTCGCGCCAAATCGGCGCCTCTGACAGCCCCAACTTCCGGGGCCGCAGAGGGAAAGGAGGATCAACCCTTGGCTAACAAGGATACAGACTATCTGTTTATTTCGGGTCGGATTCGCTCGCTGGAGGGCAAGCTGCTGACCCGGGAGCGGATGGAGCGGATGCTGGACGCCCAGACTACCATGGACGCGGTGAAGGTTCTGGTGGAATGTGGGTATCCGGAGGTGGAGGAAGTGACGCTCAGCAGCATCGACCGGATGCTGACGGAGTATCGCCAGCACGTCCTGGACGACCTCTACCGTGACGCTCCGGATCAGAACATCGTGGATGTGTTCAAGATCAAATATGATTACCATAACGCAAAGGCTCTGTTAAAGGCGGAGGCCCTGGGCATCGAAGCGGACGGCCTGTTGACCGACGCGGGCCGTGTTCCGGTGGAGAAGCTGAAGGAGGCTGTCCGGGCCTCGGAATTCATGGGGATTCCCGGCAAGCTGCCACAGGCGATTCAGGAGGCGCGGGAGGTTCTGGGCAATACCCGTGACCCGCAGCTGTCTGATTTCGTTTTGGATCGGGCCTATTTCGAGGATATGTTCGCCATGGCAAAGGAATCGGAGTCCGATTTCCTGGCGGGCTATGTCCGCATCAATATCGACGCGGTGAATTTAAAGAGCCTGGTGCGCGTACAGCGCATGGGCAAGGATACGGACTTTTTGAGAACCGTACTCTTTGCCGGGGGCAACCTTGATATCAACCGCATCGTCAGCACGGTCAGCTCCGGGGCACAGCTGACGGATCTGTATGCCACCTCCGCCCTGAGGGAGGCAGCAGAGGCCGGAACAGCCGCCGCCCAGGGCGGGGCGTTGACACAGTTTGAAAAGCTCTGTGACGACGCAATCATGGCCTATGTGCGAAACGCCAAATATGTCGCCTTTGGCGAGGCCACGCTGGTGGCCTATCTGGCGGCAAAGGAATCGGAGCTGGTTGCTGCCCGAATCATCCTGACGGGGCGGCTGGCCGGCCTGTCGGCGGACACCATCCGGGAAAGGCTGCGTGAAAGCTATGTATAAGATTGCAGTAATGGGGGACAGTGACAGCGTTTTGGGCTTTAAGGCTCTGGGGCTGGATGTCTATCCTGTGGAAAGCGTGGATGAGGCCCGCAAGACCCTGCACCGCCTGGCGAAGGAGTCATGTGCCATTGTCTATATGACCGAGCAGCTTGGGGCGCAGATGCCCGAGGAGCTGGCCCGGTATAAGGACGCGCTGATGCCGGCCATCATCCTGATTCCCGGCAAGGACGGGTCCCTGGGCATTGGCCAGGAGAATGTGACCAAGTCTGTCATCCGGGCGGTCGGCGCAAATATCCTGTGATAGTTGCAAAGCCGGCAAATGATACGATTCTCTCTTTTGAAAGAAGGTAATAAACCAATGAGCAACGGAACGATTGTAAAGGTTTCCGGCCCCCTGGTGGTTGCCACCGGTCTGGCAGACGCCAACATGCACGACGTGGTTCGCGTTGGCGATCAGCAGCTGATCGGCGAGATCCTGACCATGAACGGCGATTCGGCCTCCATCCAGGTGTATGAGGAAACCTCTGGCCTTGGCCCCGGCGCACCCGTGGTGACCACCGGCGCTCCTCTGTCCGTGGAGCTTGGCCCCGGCCTGATCGAGAATATTTATGACGGGATCCAGCGCCCTCTGGAGGAGATCCGCAAGGTCACCGGCAGCAATAACCTGCCCCGTGGCGTGCAGGTCGCTGCGCTGAACCGGGAAAAGCAGTGGGACTTTGTGCCTGTGGCGAAGGTGGGCGACCAGGTTTTCCCCGGCGATGTGCTGGGTACTGTTCAGGAGACGCCCTCCATCCTCCACAAGATCATGGTGCCCAACCGCATTTCCGGTACGGTGGCCTCCATCGAAAGCGGCGCACATACCATTCTGGACACCATCGCCGTCATCAAGACGGAGAAGGGGGAGGAAAAGCCCCTGACCATGGTGCAAAAGTGGCCCGTCCGTGTGGGCCGCCCCTACAAGCAGAAGTATGCGCCCTCCCGCCCCCTGCAGTCCGGACAGCGTGTCATTGACACCATGTTCACCGTGGCAAAGGGCGGCACCGCCGCAGTTCCCGGCCCCTTCGGCTCCGGCAAGACGGTGGTGCAGCACGCACTGGCCAAGTGGTCTGATGTGGACATCGTGATTTACATCGGCTGCGGCGAGCGCGGCAACGAGATGACCGATGTTCTGCGGGAGTTCCCCACCCTGGTTGACCCCAGAACCGGCGACTCCCTGATGAAGCGTACTGTACTGATCGCCAACACCTCCGATATGCCCGTGACCGCCCGTGAGGCCTCCGTGTACACCGGCATCACCATTGCCGAGTACTTCCGGGATATGGGCTATGACGTGGCGGTTATCGCTGACTCCACCTCCCGTTGGGCTGAGGCCCTTCGTGAGATGTCCGGCCGTCTGGAGGAAATGCCCGGTGAGGAAGGCTACCCTGCTTACCTGGCCTCCCGTCTGGCCCAGTTCTACGAGCGGGCCGGCGTGGTACAGACCCTGGGCCATGAGGACCGCACCGGTTCTCTGACCGCTGTAGGCGCAGTTTCCCCGCCCGGCGGCGACCTGTCCGAGCCGGTTTCTCAGGGCACCATGCGTATCGTCAAGGTGTTCTGGTCGCTGGACGCATCCCTGGCCTATGCCCGTCACTTCCCCGCCATCAACTGGCTGACCTCCTATTCCCTGTATCTGGACTCTCTGAAGCCCTGGTATGACGAGAATCTGGGGCCGGCGTTCCTGGAAAACCGCCAGAAGGCGCTGGCGATCCTTCAGGAGGAGTCCACGCTGAACGAAATGGTTCAGCTGGTGGGCCGGGACGGCCTTTCCCCGGCGGATCAGCTCACCCTGGAAACCGCCAAGATCATCCGCGAGGACTTCCTGATGCAGAACGCCTTTGTGGACATCGACACCTACTCCACCTATGACCGGCAGGCCCGGATGATGCAGCTGGTGCTGGATTATGATACCCTGTGCCGCGCTGTGATCGCCAAGAACCCCGAAGTGAACCTGAACGACCTGTTTGGCATTGAGGCCCGCAACGGTCTGGGCCGTGCCAAGAGCGTGCCGGAGGATCAGTATGTGGAGGTCTACAAGCAGCTGCGCGTTGAGATGGAGGAGCAGATCAACGCCATTGCGGAAGAAGGAGGTCTGGACTGATGATTAAAGAATATAAAACGATTCAGAGCATCAACGGCCCTCTGATGGTGGTCAATCAGGTGGAAGGCGCCACCTATGACGAGCTGGTTGAGATCGAGCTGCCCACCGGCGAGCTGCGCCGCGGCAAGGTCCTGGAGGTCAACGGCGACACCGCAGTTGTCCAGCTGTACGAGGAGAACTCCGGCATCAACCTGGCCGAATCCAAGGTTCGCTTCCTGGGGCATCCCATGGAGCTGGCCGTGTCCAGCGATATGCTGGGCCGGGTCTTTTCCGGCACGGGCCGTCCCATCGACGGTGGCCCGGAGATTCTGGCGGACGACTACCGGGATATCAACGGCCTGGCGATGAACCCCGCCGCCCGGGAGTATCCCAACGAGTTCATTCAGACCGGTATCTCCGCCATTGACGGCCTGAACACCCTGGTTCGTGGACAGAAGCTGCCGATTTTCTCCGGCTCCGGTCTGCCCCACGCAAACCTGGCGGCTCAGATCGCCCGTCAGGCCAAGGTGCTGGACGGCGAATCCAACTTCGCCGTGGTCTTTGCCGCCATCGGCATCACCTTCGAGGAATCCAACTTCTTCGTGGAGGAGTTCCGCCGCACCGGTGCCATTGACCGTACCGTGCTGTTCACCAACCTGGCAAACGACCCCGCCGTGGAGCGTATCGCTACGCCCCGTATGGCTCTGACTGCCGCCGAGTATCTGGCCTTTGACAAGGGGATGCACGTTCTGGTCATCATGACCGACATCACCAACTACGCTGAGGCCCTGCGTGAGATCTCCGCCGCCAAGAAAGAGGTTCCCGGCCGTCGTGGCTATCCCGGCTATCTGTACACCGACCTGGCTACCATGTACGAGCGTGCCGGACGGCAGATCGGCAAGGAAGGCTCCATCACCATGATCCCCATCCTGACCATGCCGGAGGATGACAAGACCCACCCCATCCCCGACCTGACCGGCTATATCACCGAGGGTCAGATCATCCTGTCCCGCGACTTGCAGCGTGCAGGCGTGAACCCGCCCATCGACGTGCTGCCCTCCCTGTCCCGTTTGAAGGACAAGGGCACCGGCGAGGGCAAGACCCGCGAGGATCACTCCGGCACCATGAACCAGCTGTTTGCGGCCTATTCCGCAGGCAAGTCCGCCAAGGAGCTGATGAGTATTCTGGGCGAGGCTGCGCTGTCCTCCACCGACCTGCTGTACGCCAAGTTCGCAGACGAGTTTGAGCGGCGCTATGTCTCCCAGGGGACGGACGAGAACCGCTCCATCTTCGAGACGCTGGATTTGGGCTGGGAGCTGCTGAGCATCCTGCCCGCGTCCGAGTTGAAGCGGATTAAACCGGAGTATATTGAGAAATACCTCCCGAAGAAAGACTAAGGAGGTGGATTAAATGGCTTCTACCACCGTAAGCGCTACCAGAATGGAGCTGACCCGGTTGAAGGGCAGTCTTAAGACCGCCACCCGGGGCCATAAGCTCCTGAAGGATAAGCGTGACGAGCTGATGAAGCAGTTCATGGACAATGTGCGTCAAAACCGCGCTCTGCGGGCTAAGGTAGAGGAGGGGCTGATGAGGGCTCATGGCTCCTTCACCGTGGCCTCCGCTCTGATGTCCACCGAGATGCTGGAGCAATCCCTGATGTACCCCAAGCAGACCGTGGAGCTGGACATGAGCTTCCAAAACATTATGTCCGTCAATGTACCGGTGTACCACTTTAAGACGCAGAACGCCGACAAGGGCGATCTGTATCCCTATGGCTTTGCCACCACCAGCTGCGAGCTGGACGGCGCTGTGGAGGCGCTGTCTGAGGTGTTCCAGGACATGCTGGAGCTGGCGCGGATCGAAAAGACCTGCCAGATGCTGGCCGAGGAAATTGAAAAGACCCGCCGCCGCGTGAATGCGCTGAAGTATGTGAAGATTCCCCAGATGCAGGAGAGCATCAAGTATATCTCTATGAAGCTGGAGGAAAATGACCGTAACAACACCATTCGGCTGATGAAGGTCAAGGATATGATTTTGGAGCAGTCCATCGAGGAACAGAGGGCTGCCGACGCCAAAGCGCTGGAGTCCGCCGCAAAGAAACGGCAGATTCCGCAGTAAGCGCAATCAAGTTTAAAAAGAGCCGCTGCAAGCAAACGCTTGCAGCGGCCTTTTGCGCGGTTCTCATATTTGAGAGAACGCTGTGTTCTGTTACGATACGACCTGATAGGTGCCCGGCTGTACCAGATGAACGTGGGAGTTGAAATACTCCGTCATGGCGTCCACCAGATAGGCCATATCCTTGGTTCCCGCCGTTTCATAGGGGGAGTGCATGGACAACTGAGCCAGACCGATATCCGCCGTCGTCACCGCCACATGATGGGTGGAGATATTGCCCAGGGTGCCGCCGCTCCGCATATCGGAATGACTGTTGAACAGCTGCACCGGCACGTTGGCCCGGCGGCAGACTGTGCGGAAAATGGCGGCGGCGGTGGAGTCGGTGGCGTATTTCAGCCCGCCGTGAACCTTGACCACGATACCGCCGTTCATCAGGGGATAGGTGGTGGGGTCGGACTTCTCCGGGTGGTTGGGGTGCTTGGCGTGGGCGTTGTCGGCGGAAACCATAAAGGAGGACGCCAGCGCCGCCTGTAGCTCCTGGAAGGTCAGACCCAGGCTGTTGGCGATCCGCTCCAGCGTGTTTTGCAGGAAGGGGGAGCCTGCGCCGTCCTTGGAGGAGGAGCCGACCTCCTCATTGTCGAAAATAGCGCAGACGGGGATAGCTTTGCTGTACCCGTGGGAGGCGATCAGGCCCTGAATCAGGGAATAGGCGCACTCCAGATCGTCCAGCCGGGGGGAGGAGAAGAACTCGTTGTGAGCGCCCCAGATGGTGCCGTGGGTGCGGAGGTACAGGAACAGGTCAAAGCCCAGAATATCCTCACCCTTCCGGCCAATGGTGGCCGCCACAGTGTCCAGGAAGGTTCCCTTGGCGGTTTCGTCCCCGTACAGGGGGGCCATATCCGTCTGGACGGACAGGGTTTCGCCGGCGTTGGCCTGGGGATTCATATGGATTGCCAGGTGGGGAATCACCAGCAAGTCCCGGCCTACGTTCACCAGCTTGCTGACGAGCATCCCGTCCTCCTCCACGATGACCTTGCCCGCCACGGACAGGGGTCGGTCAAACCAGGGAGGCAGAAGCATCCCGCCGTAGCGCTCCACGTTCAGGCGGGTGTAGTGGTCGGAAACCATCTCCATCTTCCCCTTGATGCGGAAGGTGGGGGAATCCAAATGGGCGGCGGCCAGCTGGAAGCCCTGGGGCTTTTCTGTGGGAACCCGGAACGCAATCAGGGAGGTCAGACTGCGGCGAACATAATAAGCCTTACCCGGCTCCAGATGCCAGATATCGCCCTCGGAGAGGGGCTGAAAGCCCGCCTCCCGCAGCAGGGCGGACAGGTTTTCGGAGACATGGAAGGTGCTGGGTGAGCTTGCGATAAAGTCGATCAACTCTTGCGCTGATAGGTCAGACATGATGATTCATTTATCCTTTCTTTCCTTTTTTGTGCGATATATATCGCTGCATACAACGCCCTAAAGTATAGCACAGATTTTGCCGTTCGTCAAAGCGACAGAAACGGCAGATTCCATAAAAACAGACGTTGCAATTTTCTGTACATTGTGATACATTATGAGGGAAGAAGCAGATAGGAGGAACTTCCCGATGGAACAGTATTATATCGGTATCGACCTGGGCGGAACCACAGTAAAGGCCGCAGTCCTGAACGAGGCGGGGGACATCCTCTCCAACGTTCACCTGGACTGTCCGCGAACCCAGGGAGACGAGGCTATCATTTCCAGAATTGAAGAAACCGCGCTGCTGGCGCTGCGGGAGGCGGGGGCTTCTCTGGAGCAGGTGAAATCCGTGGGAATCGGAACGCCCGGCATCGCCAACTGCGACACGGGTATCGTGGAATACTCCTGCAACCTGGGCTTTGACAATACGCCCCTGGGGCCGGAGCTTTCCCGTCGGCTGGGGAAAGAGGTTCTGATTGAAAACGACGCCAATGTGGCCGCCCTGGGGGAGCTTTACGCCGGGGCCGGCAAGGGCGTCAGCAGTCTGGTGGCAATTACGCTGGGCACCGGCATCGGCGGCGGCGTGGTGGTCAACAGGCGGCTGGTGCAGGGCTTTAACTTTGCCGGGGCCGAGCTGGGGCACACCGTCATTATACAGGGCGGCGAGCTGTGCAACTGCGGTCGTCGGGGCTGCTGGGAGGCCTATGCCTCCGCCACGGCGCTGATCCGGCAGACAAAGGCCGCCATGGAGCAGAATCCGGATTCCCTGATGTGGAGCGAGGTAGACGGCGATTTGAACCGGGTAGATGGCCGCACGGCCTTCTCCGCCATGGAGCGGGGAGATCAGGCCGCCGCAGCGGTGGTGGGACAGTACGCCCAATACCTGGCCACCGGGCTGGTGAACATGGTGAACATCTTCCAGCCGGAGGTGATCTGCATCGGCGGCGGCATCTCCAACGCGGGGGAGACGCTGCTGGCCCCGGTGCGGGAGGTTCTGAACCGGGAGGACTATGCCCACAATTCCACCCGCCGGTGCAAACTGGTGCGGGCGCAGCTTGGCAACGATGCTGGCGTGATCGGCGCGGCTATGCTGTCTGAATTTCGATAAAAACGAGGCCGATGGATGTACATCGGCCTCGTTTTGATTCAGATTGGACAGCTTACTCAAACGCCTTGACAACCCGCTTGGATTCAGTGACGATCTTCACAGGCTGGGTAAAGTCCAGCGTAAACAGATTGATAAAGGATTTGGCATCCACCATGATAGAGTCGTCGATGGAGTGGATGAACACATCCTCGGGAACCTCGCAGGCAAGGCGCTGGAGCTTCTGCAGCTCGTCTACGGAATTGAACTTCTTTGTAACAACCATTGGATTGGAACCTCCTTTGTTAATTCGTGATACTACTATTATACCGGATTGCCGGTTAAAATCAAGCGGATTTCGGGGAAATTATTGTACAAAAAGAATGGGAAAATGGAGCGTGTAAGTTATGAGATACGTTGACCTGCATATTCACACCACCTGCTCGGATGGGACAAAAACACCGGCGGAGGTGGTGGCAATCGCTGCGGAGCAAAAGCTGTCCGCCATTGCCGTGACCGACCACGACACCGTGGCCGGGGTCAGGGCGGCCCAGGCGGCCGGGGCGGCGGCTGGGATAAAGGTTCTCAGCGGCATTGAGATCTCCACGGAATATCAACACCGGGAGGTGCATCTGCTGGGCTATTTCGTGAACCCGGCTTCGGAGAGCCTGCGGCCGGTGCTGGACTGGACGGTGCAGGATCGGGACGCCCGGAACGAAAGAATTGTGGCGCTGCTCCAGCGGGACGGATACCAAATCTCCATGGAACAGCTGCGGGCGGAGCATCCCAACACCGTGATCGGGCGGCCCCATATGGCGGAGGCGCTGTATCAGGCCGGGCAGGTCAGCAGCATACAGGATGCCTTTGACCGGCTTCTTGCAGAGGGCAAGCCGTATTATCTGCCCCGCACCTATATGCCCTTTGCACAGGCGGCGAAGGTGATTCAGGCGGCGGAGGGCGTTCCCGTGCTGGCGCATCCGCTGCAATACGACTATTCGGCGGAGGAACTGGAACGGCTGGTGAAAACCGCCGCAGACTGCGGAGCCGTGGGGCTGGAGGTCTACTATTCAGGCTACGATGAGGCACAGCGGAACTGCCTGAAAGCGCTGGGCGACAGGTATGGTCTGATTTACACCGGCGGCAGCGACTACCACGGGACGCGAAAGCCCCACATTCAGCTGGGAACCGGCATGGGCCGCCTGCGGGTCCCGGAGACAGCGGTGGAGCAGCTGGAACAGGCATGGAAACGGGTGCATCCCTGATACAAGACAAAACAGGAACCGCCGGGGCTTTACGGAGCCTCCCGGCGGTTCTTTTTCATCGTTTATTTGCGTTTTTGAATCAGCCCGCAGGTCTTGGAAAGCTCCTTCACCAGCAGCGGCACCAGCACAAGGCCGACACCGACCAGATACAGGGCCGGGGACAGCTGAATCAGGCCAAAGGCCGTAGCCACCGGAGGCACGAGCATCACAAACAGGACCAGCACAAGGGACAGCAGCGCGGCCTGGTTTAACCTGCGATTGGTAAAGGGGCCGATATGGAACAGGGAGTGTTCCGAGCGCATATTGAACGCCTGTACCACTTGGGACAAGGCCAGAACCATAAAAGCCAGCGTGCGTCCGCCCTCCACCTGACCGGAGAAGCGATTGCCCAGATAGAATGCCAGCAGAGACAGTGCGCCGAACATACAGCCCTGCAGGATGATACGCACGCCGAAGCCGTGGGCGAACAGCCCCTCCTTTTTCGGCTTGGGCTTATGCTCCATGATGTCCGGCTCCACAGCCTCCTGTCCCAGCGCCAGGGCGGGCAGGGTATCCGTCACCAGATTGATCCAAAGCAGCTGCATGGACAGCAGGGGAGAGGTGTGCCACAGCAGCATTGCCACAAACACGGTGATGACCTCGCCGATGTTGGTGCCCAAAAGGTAGCCCACCACCTTTTGTATGTTGGCGTAAATGCCGCGGCCCTCCCGCACAGCGTCCACGATGGTGGCGAAGTTGTCGTCGGTCAGGGTCATATCCGCCGCGCCCTTGGCTACATCGGTGCCGGTGATGCCCATGGCACAGCCGATGTCCGCCGCTTTCAGCGCGGGTGCGTCGTTTACGCCGTCGCCGGTCATGGAGACGACCTGATCCTTTCGCTGCCAGGCCTTCACGATGCGAATTTTATTTTCCGGGGAGACGCGGGCGTAGACGGAAATCTGCTCCACCCGTTCGTCCAGCTCGGAATCCGTCATGGCGTCCAGCTCCGCGCCGGTGATTGCCAAATCGCCGGTCTGCTGAATCCCCAGATCCCGGGCAATGGCGGAGGCGGTCACCACATGGTCGCCGGTGATCATCACCGGGCGAATCCCGGCCTGACGGCAAACGGCTACGGCGGCCTTTGCCTCCGGGCGGGGCGGGTCGATCATCCCTACAAGGCCCAGGAAGGTCAGGCCGGTTTCCAACTCCTCCGAGGTGGGGGCTTCGGGCACTGTGTCGATCTCCTTGCAGGCCACGGCCAGCACCCGCAGAGCGTCGCTGCTCATGCCGTTGTTGATCTGCCGGGCGGAATCCAGATTCCCGGCGATGCAGCGCGGCTCCATCATGTCAAACGCGCCCTTGACAATCACTACGTTTTTCCCGTCGATTTGATTCACGGTGGTCATCAGCTTCCGGTCGGAGTCGAAAGGCAGCTCCGCCAGCCGGGGACAAGCCCGATTCAAATCCTCCTTGGGCATCCCGTTTCGGTGGGCCGCCAGGACGATGGCCGTTTCAGTGGGGTCGCCAATGTGCTGTTCTTCCTCACCGTGAAAGACCACGGAGCCATCACAGCACAGCGCCGCATACCTCAAAAGGTCGCGCACCGGGGCGGAGTTCTCCGTGGAGATGTCCTCTATGCGCTGCTCGCTGTCCACATAGGCTTTTACCAGCGTCATGCGGTTCTGGGTCAGGGTGCCGGTTTTGTCCGAGCAAATCACGGACGCGCTGCCCAAGGTTTCCACCGCAGGCAGACGGCGAATGATGGCGTTTTTCTTCACCAGGCGCTGTACGCCGATGGAGAGGATAATGGTCACGATGGCGGGCAGGCCCTCCGGAATGGCGGAGACAGCCAGAGATACGGCGGTCATAAAAATTTCCAGCGGGGCGATACCGTTCAGCAGTCCCACCACAAAGACAATGGCGCAGGCTCCAATGCACAGCACGCCCAGGTATTTTCCCAGCTGGGCCAGCTTCTGCTGCAACGGCGTTTGCCCGTCCTCCTCGTCCTCCAGCAGGTTGGCGATTTTGCCCATTTCCGTGTCCATCCCCGTGGCCGTGACCACAGCGGTTGCCGCGCCGTAGGCGATGGAGCAGCCAGAGAATACCATGTTCGTCCGGTCGCCCAGGGGAGCGCGTTCCTCCACAATCACTTCCGCGTCCTTTTCCGAGGGGACGGATTCACCGGTCAGGGCGGATTCCTCGCTTTTCAGTCCGGCGCTGTGCAACAGCCGTGCGTCAGCGGGCACCATATCCCCGGCCTCCAGCTTGATGATGTCGCCGGGCACCAGCTCCGCCACGTCAATGATGGACTCCGCCCCGTCCCGAATCACGCGGGCGTGGGGAGCGGACATACTTTTCAGCGCGTCCAGCGCCTTTTCCGACTTGCTCTCCTGGGCGACGCCCATGATTGCGTTCAGAATGACAATCAGGAGAATCAGTATCGGTTCAAAAAACTCCTTCGGGTCGCCCTCAACGCAGGCAATCACAAAGGAGATTGCCGCCGCCGCCAGCAAAATCAGAATCATGACATCCTTAAATTGCGCCAGAAACCGCTGCAACGGGGTCTTTTTCTTCTTTTCCCGCAGGCGGTTTTCCCCGTACCGGCTGCGCTTTTCCTGAATCTGCGCGGCAGTCAGGCCGGTGTGCAGGTCGGAGTCCAGCTCGTCCAGAACCTCCCGGCCTGTCTTGTTGTGAAAGATCAACAGTTATCCCTCGCTTTCCGGAATGAGAACAGCATATAATGAGAACAGCATATGCTGTAACCATCTTATTATACGAACGGTTTTGCAGGATTTCAACAGGAATTTTCGCAGAATTACAGAAATAATTTCCGGACGAGAAACAACATAATCTGATTCACATGGAACAAAGCAAAATAAGCGAACAAGCGGCCACGTTTGCAAGCGGGGCTACACAAAGCACAATTAGCCTACATCACCTGCGGGTCTGGTTACGAGGTAAACCTGATGTCATGTTACAGACCCGTGGCCCGTTCTTTCCGGGCCACGGGAAACAGGGGTTTTTCTTT
>JAJQBJ010000119.1 GCA_021203345.1 Oscillospiraceae bacterium | reverse complement strand
GTGTTATACTTGTCATGGTGATTGAGTCCTCCTGTTAATCTAGGATTGTGGTGATTTGATTTTAACAGAACTCAATCACTTTTTCTACCCCTCAGTCTCACATCTATTGTAAAGATACAGAAAAACTGAAAAAACCCGAAAAAAGCCCTTGAAAACGATCTCGCTTTATGGTATTATGTAGTGTACTTTTGAGAACCTTGCGTCCGTTTGCCTGGGCGTTCCCTCGGCAGACCGGCGAGTTGGAAAGGAAGCGAAAAAATGACTGTTGTTCGTACAATTATTACCATCATTCAGCTGATTGCCTCTCTGTTCCTGATTGCGGTCGTCCTGTTGCAGTCCGGTAAGAGCGCGGGCCTGTCCGGTGCCATTGCCGGCGGCGTGGACTCCTTTGTGTCCAAGGGCAAGGCAAAGGGCTGGGACGCAAAGCTGGCCCGCTGGACGAAGTATGTGGCGGTTGTCTGGATTGTCCTGACGCTGGTGCTGAGCCTTCTGCCCTCCGCCTGAGTTTGGAGCCAGAAGCGATAAGAAAGTAAAAAATACGCTGCGATGCTGGTCGCAGCGTATTTTATTTGCTTTTTATGGATTGCACTGTTGACAGGGCACATACCCCTGGGCGATCAGGTCTGCCCGGTTGCCGGTGTATTCCTCCTTGTTGGCCTCGCTCATTTGGCTGACGCCGGAGCAGTCGGGGAGGTGAAAGCGCATTGTGTTGGTGTTCAGAATGTAAGTACCCACGGCGCTTTCCTCTGGCTCGGCGCTGTCCGCAGAGCCGCTTTCCGCTGCCATTTCCTCCCCGGAAAGGCAACTCTCCCCGGTGGCGTAGTCGATGGTAACGCCCGGCTGCACGTTATAGCAGTAGACATGGAATAAAATCCCCTCGCCGTTGTCCTCCACGGACAGGGCCTCCAGCTCCACCCCGCTGGCAACCAGATTGTCCCCCTCAAAAACAGGCGTTACCCGGTAGAGAACATGGTTTCCGGTTTCCTTCACATAGTCCGCCACCATGTTTTCAAAGGGGAGCATCCCCTCTACATTTAAATACCGGGTGCCGGTGATCAGGTTTTTCTCATTGGCGTTTTCGGCGGTCAGCTGATAGCCGATCAGGTGACAGCGATTGTACAGATAGCCCCCGTCCACAATGTCATAGGAGACGGATTGCCAGCCGGTGGGATGTACCTCGCTGATGGAGCCGCGCTCCTCTGTGGGCATCAGGTCAGTTCCCACATTGGCAAAGGCCACGCCGCACCGACCAAGCGCGTCCAGCTCACTGTACGTTTCAAAGGAAACGGTGGTTAAATCGTCCTCGTCAAAGTCGGGCTGGTTGTCGTTGAGAACGACATAGGCTTCCCCGCTGTAGGCCGGGATACCGGATTCCTCTGAACCGGAGGTCGTGGATGAAGCTCCTTCGCAGCTTGGAAGAATCAGGCACAGGGCCAGGAGCAGCGGCAACAGGAATTCCTTCATTTTACGCACGGAGATACACCTCCTCGGTGATTGCCTCATGGGAGGAACCGGCAAACGAGCGGGAGGATACCAGCCTCCACCGGCCATCGGTCACGTCGATATCAAAGAAAAGGTCGCCGGGATAGCGCCGGTTCCACCGGTACAGGATGATTTGTTCCACCCGGTCAGCGTAGGGCGCGACGGAGCAGTTTTCCACAAAGCAGTATTCTCCGGGGCCGGCCTCGTCCAGAAAACGATGGGATACCCGTAGCCGGGGGGCCTGCCCGAACAGGGCCACGGAGTACGGCGCTATCCATAGCAGGCTGCCCGCTGTCCGGGACAAAATCTGCTCCGTCAGAACCCGATCCCGGCTTTGGCGACGGTTCTGAAACAGCAGGCCGTATCTGTCGTCAATGGTGGCCATCAAAATCATGGAGTGCCCCTCCTATCGTATGTCGTATGGAGACAGTATACCATAAAATCGTAGAAACGAACAGGGGGTTTTGCTTCGGGAAAATTGGGCGGCCATTAAGGGCTTGTCAATTTCCATCGAATCGGGTATAATGACAAACGTCTGTTTACAAATTTGGGCACAGTGAAATTTGATAGAGAGGAAGGGGTCGGATTTTGGATTCCCTGAAATTGATTTTTCAGTACATCAAACGGCACAAGTTTCGATACGCGGCGGGCATTGTGACGCTGTTTGTGGTGGACTTTGCCAACATCTACATCCCCCGTATCACGGGCGACATCACCGACGGCCTGGCGGATCACTCCTTTGCGTGGGCGGACGTGACGCGGTGTTTGCTGATTCTGGCGGCGCTGGGTCTGACGCTGGCGATCGGCCGGTTCCTGTGGCGGTATTTTCTGTTCGGTACGGCCCGCATCGTGGAGATGGAGCTGCGGAACGATATGTTCGCCCATCTGGAAACCATGGATGTGGAATATTACAATGAGAACAAAACCGGCGACCTGATGACCCGCTTCACCAGCGACCTGAACGCCATCCGCATGGCCATCGGGCCGGGGGCAATCTGCGTCTTTGACGCGGTGGTTATGACGGTGATGGTGCTGGTGCAGATGATGACCTATGTGAACGTCCGTCTGACGCTGATTACCCTGATTCCCATGGTGCTGATCTGCGTGGGTATGGTGTTTTACGGGAAGGTCATGCACGGCCGCTACCGGGCCCGGCAGGAGGCCATTTCCGACCTGACGGATTTTGTGCAGGAGGGCTTTTCCGGTATCCGGGTGGTGAAGGCCTTTGTGCGGGAGCGGGCCCAGCTGTACCGGTTCGCCAAAGAGAATGCCAACACCCGGGGCAAAACGCTGCGGGCGGTTCGGCTGCAATCCGTGGTGATCCCCCTGCTGGACGTGGCGATTGGGTGCAGCACCCTGTCCGCACTGATTTACGGCGGCTATCTGACGCTGGTGGGGGATATCACCCTGGGCCGGTTTGTGGCCTTCAATCAGTACATCAATCAGCTGGTCTGGCCCATGCTGGCCTGCGGCGAGGCCATCAACGTGTTCTCCCAGGGGCTGGCCTCGGCCAAACGGATTCAGCATGTATTTGACGCAGAGCCGGAGGTCAGGGACAGCGAGGCGGTCAGGGAAGATCCCCAGTCCGCAGCGCCCCTGAAGGGGGAGATCACCCTATCCCATCTGACCTTCCGGCACAAGGACGGCACGGAGCCGACCCTGAAGGATATCAGCCTGGAGGTGCCGGCGGGCACGACCCTGGCGATCATCGGACGGACAGGCAACGGAAAATCTACGCTGGTGAATCTGCTCCTGCGGCTGTACAACACGGAGCCGGGGATGATTCGCCTGGACGGGCGGGATATCAACAGCATTCCTTTGCACACGCTGCGGGAGAATATCGCCTGCGTTCCCCAGGACAACTTCCTGTTTTCCGCCACGCTGAAATCCAATATCGCTTTTGGCGCAGAGGGGGAGGACATGGACGCCATTGTACAGGCCACCACCGACGCCTGTATTCACGAGAGCATCACCACCTTCCCGGAGGGCTATGATACCGTAGTGGGCGAGCGGGGCGTCACCCTGTCCGGCGGACAGAAGCAGCGCAGCGCCATTGCCCGGGCGCTGATGAAGGACTCGCCCATTTTGATTCTGGACGATGCCCTTTCCGCCGTGGATACGGATACGGAGGAGCAGCTTCTCCGCAACCTGAAACGCAACCGACAGGGCAAGACCACCATCCTCATCGCGCACCGAATCTCCACCGTGCAGAACGCGGACGTGATTCTGGTGCTGGAGGACGGGGAGGCCCGGGAGATCGGCACCCACAACCAGCTGATGGAACGGGGCGGTATTTACCGGGATATGTTCGAGAAGCAGCAGCTGGAGGCCGCCATCGGCGAGCAGAAGGCGGCGTTCCATCGTCATGCGGACCGCTATGCGCCCTGGAAGGGAGGGGAGACGGTATGAAGCGACTGCTGACATACTTAAAGCCCCATAAATGGGTCATGGTGCTGGCAACTCTGCTGGTGCTGGGCATCATTGGCGTGGAGCTGTATCGTCCCATCATTTTGGGCAATGCCATCGACGACTATATCAACGCCTATTACAATCCCTATCAGGTGACGACCCAGGACGGGGAGGGGGCCGTGGCCTACCGCGACCTCTATCTGACCCGGGAGGGCGTGGACGTTGACGAGACAAATACCGCCGACGCGGTATACTATCAGATTTTCCTGTATCAGGATCACTATTATATGGCGGAGGAGCTGACCGGCGCGGAGGCAGCAGAGCTGGCCGATGCGGACAGCGGAGAGCTGGCCGTCTATGCCAAAGCCTCCGTCCAGCTGAGCCGGGACGATTTGAAGGAGCTTCGCACCTACGACTTTCGAGGGATCTTACAGGCGGCGGCGCTGTATCTGCTTATGCTGCTGCTGGGCTTTGTGCTGAACGCCGCAGATACCTGGATGCTGCAAAAAATGGGACAAAACATCGTCTACCGGATGCGGGAGGAGGTTTTTGACCACATTCAGGGGCTGTCCTCCAGCTTTTTCGACACCACGCCGGTGGGCAAGCTGGTCACGCGGGTCAGCAACGATACCGAGGCGGTCAACGAAATGTTCAGCACCATTCTGGTGAAGCTGTTCAAGAACATCGTGATGATTATCGGCTATGCCGTGGTCATGCTGTCCATCAATGTGAAAATGGCGCTGTTCTCCTTCCTGCTGCTGCCGGTAGTGACGGTGCTGACCTTTGTGTTCCGCAGCTATTCCCGAAAGGCCTATCAGCTTGTCCGGAACCGGATCACGGATTTGAACACCTTCCTGTCGGAGCATATCTCCGGCATGAAGCTGATTCAGATTTTCGCCCGGGAGAAGCAGAAGTATCAGGAGTTTGAGGGAAAGTCCCGGGAGCTGTACCTGGCTTACCGGAAGGAGGTTCTGACCTTCGCCATCTTCCGCCCGGCGGTGTATCTGGCCTCCATTCTGGCCAAGGTGATCGTCATTGGCGCAGGCAGCTATTTTGTGCTGGGCAGCACGCTTTCCCTGGGTACGCTGTATATCTTTATCACCTACATCGGCTCCTTCTTCGAGCCGATTCAGGAGATGGCGGAGCAGTTCGGCACCCTGCAATCCTCCCTGGCCTCGGCGGAGAAGATCTTCTCCGTGCTGGACGAGGAACCGAAAATCGTCAATCCCTGTGGCCCGGAGGAGGCTTACCGGCCCCAGAAAGGCCCGGAAGGGGAGACAGTCACGCCGCCCCGCCCGGAGGAGGTGCGCCTGCAGGGGAATATCGAGTTCCGCCATGTGTGGTTCGCCTATGAGAAGGATGACTACATCCTGAAGGACATCAGCTTCACCATCCATCCCGGCGAAAAGGTGGCCTTTGTGGGGGCGACCGGCGCGGGAAAAACCTCTATCCTGAACCTGATTGGCCGGTATTATGACATCCAGAAGGGCCAGATCCTGATTGACGGAATTGATATCAAGGACTACAACATCGACGTACTGCGAAGCTCCATCGGACAGGTGCAGCAGGATGTGTTCCTGTTCACCGGCGATATCAAGAGCAATATCTCCCTGGGCCGGGAGGACATCACCATGGAGGATGTGCGCTCCAGCGCCCGGACGGTTCACGCCAATGAGTTTATCGAGCGGATTCCGGGCCAGTACGACGCCCCTGTGACCGAGCGGGGCAGCACCCTGTCCACCGGGCAGCGGCAGCTGATCTCCTTCGCCCGTACCCTGGCCTACCAGCCCTCAATTCTGGTGCTGGACGAGGCCACGGCCAACATTGACACGGAGACGGAAAGCCTGATCACCCAGGCCCTTGAGACGCTGATGGAGGGCCGCACCACCATTATGGTGGCCCACCGCCTTTCCACCATCCAGCACGCGGACAAAATCATCGTCATGCACCGGGGGCAGATTCGGGAGTCCGGCACCCATCAGGAGCTTTTGGCCCACGACGGACTGTACAAAAAGCTCTATGATCTCCAGCTGGTAGAGGAATAAAAATCTCTGAGCAGCAAAAAACCGCTCCGGTGAAGCCAATTTCACCGGAGCGGCGCTGTAAAAAAGGTCATGCCCCGCGCCAGTGATATAGTCCCCTTAGAGTAGACACTCGAAAAAGCAAAAATTCGAGACTAC
>JAJQBJ010000049.1 GCA_021203345.1 Oscillospiraceae bacterium | reverse complement strand
AAGGTGCGCACCTTTTTGGGGCCCTTTTGCTCACATTTTTAGTTGACAAACACACGCAAATCTACATGACGCAAGTCGGATTGCTCGTCTGGTTCTTCTAACAACCACATCATCCAAACAAATGAATGTGCATCGATCAGTTCTACATCTTCATCTTTCTTAAAAAGATTACTTCCGTTCAAAAGCTCCCGTACTCTTCCGATCATACTACAAAAGGTCTGGTAATTTTCCCATGTACAGCGATTCAGGCAGTCGATGTCAACACCAAGAAATTGAAAGCGCTTCTGAAATATTCTTGGCCTGACCGGCAAATATTTCTCCATATCCTTCAAAAAGAAAATATACGAAATAATGGGGTAGCGCCTTCCAAAGAACTGTATTGCTTCTTCAAATAGCGCTTCATCATTCTCTGTGGGGTCAACATATATTCTATATAGAAGGTTTTCCAATTTCGCATCATATTGCAGATATTTATAGTCTCTCCAGTCAATCAGGTTGTTTCTTTTTAGAGAATCCATAAGCCATCCGCAAAGCGCACCCTCTTTCTCATAATTCAACTTTTTGAATGCTGCTTTTGCATCCGAATAAGATTTTCTTTTGTATCCTTCCTGTTCTTCTAAAAACCCCTTTTTGAATGAAATTGGCTGATTTTTTTCTTGGTGTTCTATCACAATCTGCCTGAGTTCATATAGACATTCGACAAATCGCTCTGTATCAATGACATTTTTATTCATATCGCACTCCTTAAACCTGTTATCCCGTCATACCGTTTCATCAGTTCAGTCACATAAGCTGATTCATCGGAAAATACAGCGCTTTTCTAATATTTCGTTTTAATTATACGCTGTTGTACATTTTCTGTCAAGCGTGGCATTTTTGGTTGTTGCTGTAAGCTACCACAACAACGTGGCCCATCGCGCGCAGCAGTTCAGCAAGCGCTGATTCTTCACAAAATCGAATCAAAACAGCCTTGTTTATATTTCAGCAGAATGGATGCTCAAGGAGAAACAGCAAATCTGATTCGGGGATGGTGTCTCACAGAAATATTTAGGCCCCACTTCCTCTTGCCATAGAAAGAAACAGGGCCGAAAAAAGTCTGAGGATGAAAGGTACTAGCCACCTTCCTACTCCACGCTAACCCCCTTCAACCTCTCATTTTCCACCACCTGGGTACATCCTTCCTCCATGCAATAGACCCGATACAAAAAGACGTTCATATGCTCCCCCAGGTGAATTTCCCGGCGCTCCAAGGAACGGTTGGTCACCAGCGTGATACCGTGAACCTCCAGCCGCACCTCCAGGGAGTTTCCCCGGAAGCTGATACCGGTGACAACACCGTCCTCCGCTCGGTCTGCGAAAGCCTGCATTTGCGGATTGCCCTTCTTGAACGCCTCCACAAACTCCGGCCGAATCAAAATCTTCCGTCCCGTTGGCAGCCCTTCAAAGCCACGGAACCCGGACAGATTCTCCACCACGCTGGAGTTGCCCGCAAACTGGGCCACAAAGGGTGTTTTGGGGTGCAGATAAATCTCCGTCGGCGTTCCCATCTGCTCAATGCGCCCCTCGTTGAGGATAATGATGTCGTCGGCTACCTCCAGCGCCTCCTCCTGGTCGTGGGTGACAAAAATGCTGGTGATGCCCACCTGAACGATCATATCCCGGAGCCAGACCCGCAGCTCCTTGCGGACTTTAGCGTCAATGGCGGCAAACGGCTCGTCCAACAACAGCAGCCCCGGGCCGGGGGCAATGGCCCGGGCGAAGGCCACCCGCTGCCGCTGACCGCCGGAAAGCTGGTTGGGATACCGTTTTTCCAGACCGTTCAGGCCGATGAGCTGTATCAGCTCCGTGACCCGTGCGCGAATCTCCGCCTTGCTTTTCTTCTGCACCTTCAAGCCGAACGCGATATTGTCATAGACATTCATATAGCGGAACAGGGCGTAATTCTGGAATACGAATCCGATGCCCCGCTCTCCCGCCGGTACCTCGTTGACATTCTTGCCGTCAATCAGAATATCGCCGCTGTCCTGCTGCTCCAGCCCGGCAATCATGCGGAGAATGGTGGTTTTGCCGCCGCCGCTGGGGCCGAGCAATGCAGCCATCTTTCCCTGCTCCACGCCAAAGGAAATATCCTTTGCCGCCTCGTAGTCGTCGAACCGCTTGTTCAGATGTCTTGCCTCAACGAACATTTACAATCCCTCCTGCTCCTCGGACTTTCTCGCCCGCCATTCGGCGATATTTTTCAAAATCAGCATGACCAGCGCCAGCAGCACCAGAATGGAGGACACCGCAAAGGCCTGCGTGATGGCGTCAGCGCCGCCGGACATATAGAGCGCATCCACCTCCAGCGGAAGCGTAAAGGTTTCGCCCCGGGCTTTGGACACGGCGTAGACTGCGCCGAACTCCCCGAAGGCCCGCGCAGCGCAAAGCACCATGCCGTAGATCAGCGGCCATTTGATATGGGGCAGCGTGACCCGGCGGAAAATGGTGAAGCCACCCGCCCCCAGTATGGCGGCAGCCTCCTCCTCCGCATTGCCTTGCAGGTTCATGGCGGGCAGCAGCTCCCGCAGCACATAGGGGAAGGTCACAAAAATGGTAGCCAGCACCACGCCATGGATGGAGAACACCAGGGCGATATCAGTGCCAAAGGTGTCGTTGAACCAGTTGACCACCGGTGTAGCCAGGCCGCTGCGTCCGAACATCATGATGAAGGCCAGACCGGCGATGACCGGAGAAATGGAAAACGGAATGTCGATCAGCGTTGTCAACAGGCTCTTGCCCCGAAAATCAAACTTGGTCAGCAGCCAGGAGGCCGCAAGGGCGAAGAATGTGTCTACCAGCAGCGCAATGATAGCTGCCAGCAGCGTGACGCCCAGCGCGGAAAGGGTCGTCTTTGCTGTAACGGCGCTCCAATACAGCGCCCAGCCGTCCTTCAACGCCCGGTAGAGGACTTCCGCCAGCGGCCAAACCAGCATCACGTCAAAGAACAGCACCCCAATGACAATCAATGCAATTTGTCCCGCCGAAGGGCGGGCTTTTTTCTTTTGTTTCACAGCACAGCCTCCTCTCACCGGGTCCGCCGGGCGGCGAACCACTGCACCAGATTGAGCAGGAACATCAGCAAAAAGGAGATCGCCAAAAGCACCAGGGCAATGGCGGCGGCGCCAACGTAATCAGCGCTGCCCGAATTCAGCTTCTGCATAATGACGTAGGACACCACCTGCGTGCCGTTTTTCGCACTGTTGCCGGAGATGTAGATAACGCTGCCGTATTCACCAATGCCCCGGGCCAGCGCCAGCCCGAAGCCGGTCAACAGCGCCGGGGTCAGCTCAGGCAGGATAACATGGCGGAAGGTGAAGCCCTTTGACGCGCCCAGCATCAGCGCCGCCTCCTCGCAGGAGGGCGGCAGCTTCCGCAGCACCGGCTGGATGGAGCGCACCACAAAGGGAATCCCCACAAACACCAGGGCAATCACCAGCCCCACCCGGGTATAGGAGCCTTGAATCCCGATTCGTTCCAGCGCCTGCCCCAGCACCCCCTGGTCGGAGTACATTTTAGCCAGGGTAATACCTGCTACGGCGGTGGGCAGGGCAAAGGGCAACTCGATCATGCCGTCGATGAGCCGCTTGCCCGGAAAGTCGTAGCGCACCAGAATCCAGGCCAGAATCAGCCCAAACACGCAGTTAATGGCCGCCGCAATCAGGGCGCACAGGATGCTGGTCTGGAAGGCCCCGATCACGTTGCTCCGGGTAATCGTCTCCCAGAACTCCGCCGGGGTCAGCTCAAAGGAGCGAATCAGCACCGAGGCCAGCGGCAGCAAGATCAGCAGGGACAGCATGGTGACTGTGATGCCCATTGTCAGACCAAAGCCGGGAATGACCCGGTTCCGTTTTTTCCTCATGTGTCGTCCCACCCATCAGCTGTTATAGATTTCGTCAAAGATCGCGTCGTCCTGGAAGAATGTTTCATATGCTTTATCCCAGCCGCCGAAATCGTCAATCGTGCAAAGCTCCACATCCAGGTCAAATACGTCGGAGAATTCGCTCAGAATCTCCTCGTTGGTGGGCCGGTAATAATACTCTCCAATCAAGCGCTGGGCCTCGTCAGTGTAGAGGTATTCCAGATAGGCCTGCGCCACCTCCGCCGTATCATGGTCGGTCACATTCTCGTCCACAATGGCTACGGAAGGCTCGGCCAGGATACTGACGCTGGGGGTGATAATTTCGTACTCATCGGGATAATCCGCCATGGTTTGAAGGGCCTCGTTCTCCCAGGCAATCAGCACATCCCCCTGTCCGTTCTCCACGAAGGTCGTGGTTGCGCCTCTGGCGCCGGAATCCATGACCAGCACATTGGCATAGAGCGCCCGCATAAACTCCTTGATTTGAGCTTCGTCCTTGCCGTACTGCTGCTCTGCATAATACCAGGCCGCCAGGAAGTTCCAGCAGGCCCCGCCGGAGGATTTCGGGTCAGGGGTGATGATGTCCACGCCCTCCTGCAGCAGGTTGTCCCAGTCCTGGATGTTCTTCTCGTTTCCGGCGCGCACCAGAAAGACGATGGTGGAGGTATAGGGAGAGCTGTTGTTCTCGAATTCGTCCATCCAGCCCGCATCAATCATGCCTTCGTTCTCAATCAGGGTGATGTCATGGGCCAGCGCCAGGGTCACCACATCGGCCTCGTTGCCCTCGATAACGGAACGTGCCTGAGAACCGGAACCGCCGTGAGACTGGGTGACTTCCACCGTCACGCCATAGGCCTCCTCATAGTAGGCGGTGAACAGCTCGTTATAGGCCTCGTAAAATTCCCGTGTGGGGTCATAGGACACGTTCAGCAGCTCGACCACATCGCTGTCCTCCTCCGCTTCATCAGACGAGGAACCGCAGCCGACCAGCATACCGGCCAGCAGGCACACGCTCAGGCCCAAAGCGGCCATCCGGGGAAGGTGTTTGGATTTTATCAGATGAATGTTCATGATATGCTCCTTTTAGTCAAATGTTTGCGTAACAGAGAATCGCATTATTTTCCCGAAACAGCCTGGATTTCCAGGGTTTGACTGGCTTATGTCCACCAATTTACACCGTGGAGCCTGCTTTGTCAATCCAAAGTTATGCAAACGTTTGCTTAAAATGCTTGCAATCTGAATGTTCATCCGTTACAATGGTTCCAGACTTTGATGAGAGGTGACGCATGATGTCGCTCAAGCAAATTGCCGAGATGGTGGGAACATCCGTCTCCACCGTATCCCGTGTACTCAACAATACCTCGCCCAAATGCGCCTCGAAGGAATTGCAGGAACGCATCTGGACGGCGGCGCATGAGCTTGGATACCGCCCCAATGAGGCTGCCCGGGCGCTGCGGGGCAACGGAACCGAATCGGGTTCGGAGGATATTCCGCGAATCTCCGTGCTGATGGCCCGCTTCCGGGATGTGGAGTCAGACCCGTTTTTTGAGGATCTGCTGCACTGTCTGAAAGCGGAGCTGTATGCACAGGGGGCGCTGCTCAACCACGTTGTTTACGCCGAGAACGAATCGGAGGCGGAGGCGGCCGGTTCCAATGGGGTGATTATCCTGGGCCGCTGCTCCCGAACCCTTCTGGAACGGCTCCGGAAGCAGAATCGGAATATTGTGGGCATCTGGCGCAATACTATGGACTTCCAGGTGGACGAGGTGGTCTGCGACGGTAAAAAGGCAGCGGAGCTGGCGATGGAGTACCTGATCGGGCTGGGCCACCGAAGCATTGCCTACATTGGGGACTGCTCCTTTGAGAGCCGGTATGTGGGCTATTGCAGCACATTGATTCAGCACGATATCCCCATCAATTACCATCTGATCAAATCCACCGACCAGACCCTGCCCCAGGGTCGGCAGGCCATTCTGGAGCTTTTGGAGGGGAAGGACGCCTTTTCCGCGGTGTTCTGCGCCAACGATATCACTGCCGTCAGCGTACTTCAGACGCTGAACGAACAAAAGCGGCGCATTGGTCGCCAAATCTCGGTGATTTCCATTGATGATATCGAAGGGCTGTGGAACCAGAAGCCGGCCCTGACCACCGTTCACATCCCCCGGCAGGAGATGGCCCACATGGCGGTGCAGA
>JAJQBJ010000068.1 GCA_021203345.1 Oscillospiraceae bacterium | reverse complement strand
TGTAGTCTCGAATTTTTGCTTTTTCGAGTGTCTACTCTAAGGGGACTATATCAAGGAGAACGCGATGAACCTTTTTGATATTCTCGGCCCGGTGATGGTGGGGCCATCCAGCTCCCACACCGCCGGGGCGGTTCGCATTGGCCTGATTGCCCGAAAGTTGCTGGGCGAAGTCCCGGTGCAGGCGACTATTTATCTTCATGGCTCCTTCGCCGCCACGGGAGCCGGCCACGGCACAGACCGGGCGCTGGTAGCGGGCCTGCTGGGGATGGAGCCGAACGACCCCCGGATTCCCGACAGCTTTGCGTTGGCGAAGCAGACGGGCTTTTCCTTCACCATGGAGCCGAAGGAGCTGAGGGAGGCCCATCCCAATACGGCGGAGGTGCATCTGACTGCCGCCAACGGCGCACAGGTCTGTATGCGTGCCGCCTCCGTCGGCGGTGGAAGAATCGTGGTCACGGAGCTGGACGGGGTGCCGGTGAACTTTTCCGGGGCCACCACCACCCTGATCGTCCACAACGAGGACCGCACCGGGCTGGTATCAGAAGTGTCCTCCATTCTGGCATTCAGCCGGGTGAATATCGCCACGATGCAGCTGTTCCGGAACAAGCGGGGCGGCACCGCCGTTATGGTGGTGGAAATCGACAGCCCGCTGCCGCCTCAGGCCATCTCCATGCTGGAGCAGCTCAGCGGCGTGGTGCGGGTGACCTATTTGGAAGCGTCCTGACGAAGGGAGGATATGAGTATGTCATTTCGAGCTATTGATGAGATTTTGCAGACCTGTCAACAGAGACAGCTCCCCTTCTGGCAGGTGGTGCTGGAGGCGGACGCAGAGGAACAGGGTATCCTGATTGACCAGTCCCTGCGAAAGATGCATCATATCTGGGATGTGATGAAGGACTCCATTGAAAGCTACGACCCCGATATGCGCTCCCTCAGCGGCATGGTGGGCGGCGAAGGCGGAAAAATGGCGGCCTATGCCGCCCAAGGGGATACCCTGTGCGGCCCCTTTGTCTCCCAGGTGATTGCGCGGGCGCTGATGATGGGCTGCTCCAACGCCTGTATGCGGCGCATTGTGACGGCTCCCACGGCGGGAGCCTGCGGAGTGCTGCCGGCGGTTTTGTATACCTGCTGGAAGGAGGGCCAATGCCCGGAGGAACAGATCCTCCACGCCCTGTACGTGGCGGCGGGCGTGGGCCAGGTGATTGCGGAACGGGCCTCCATCTCCGGGGCGGCGGGCGGCTGTCAGGCGGAGATCGGTTCCGCCTCCGGTATGGCGGCAGCGGCGCTGGTGTCCCTGCGGGGTGGAACGCCGCAGCAGATGGCCGACGCCTGTGCCATGGCGCTGAAAAACCTGATGGGCCTGGTCTGCGACCCGGTGGGGGGACTGGTGGAGGTTCCCTGTGTCAAGCGGAACACCGTGGGCGCAGTCAATGCACTGGCGGCGGCTGATATGGCCTTGGCTGGTATCTCCAGCGTTATCCCCGTCGATCAGGTCATCGACGCCATGCGGGAGGTGGGGGACTCCATGGATTTGAGCCTGAAGGAAACCGCCCGGGGCGGTATCGCGATCAGCCCCAGGGCAAAAGAGCTGATAAATGAGTGCCGCGCACTTTAAAAACGAAAACAGCAGAACCGGAGCGCCGCTTTTGCGACGCTCCGGTTTTCGTTGGATGTAATTTGTTGTCCTGTTACTCAAATTGAGCGGTATACAGCTTATAGTAGAAGCCGCCCTGCTGCATCAGGCTCTCGTGGGTGCCCTGCTCCACCACGTCTCCGTGGTTTACCACCAGAATCTGGTCGGCGTTCTGGATGGTGGACAGCCGGTGTGCAATGACAAAACAGGTCTTGTCGCTCATCAGCTTCCGCATGGCGGCCTGAATCTCCCGCTCGGTGCTGGTGTCCACGTTGGAGGTGGCCTCGTCCAAAATCAGCATCTTACAGTCAAACAGCATGGCCCGCGCAATGGTGAGCAGCTGCTTTTGTCCCTTGGAGATATTTCCGCCGTCCTCGCTGATGACGGTCTGATACCCCTGGGGCAGACGCATGATAAAGGGATGGATATGGGCGGCTTTGGCAGCGGCCTCCACCTCCTCCTGGGTAGCGCCCTCCTTGCCATAGGCGATATTCTCAAAAATGGTGCCCTGGAACACCCAGGTATCCTGAAGCACCATGGCATAAGCGCCCCGGAGACTGGAACGGGTGTAATCCCGAATATCCCGTTCATCCACCGTAATCGAGCCGCCGTTCACGTCATAGAACCGCATCAGCAAATTGATGATGGTGGTTTTGCCCGCCCCGGTGGGGCCGACAATGGCGATGAGCTTTCCCGCGTCCGCCTGTAGGCTCAGGTCGTGAAGGATGGTCTTGCCGGGGTCGTAGCCAAAGCTGACATGCTCCAGCTTTACATTGCCCTGCACATCCGTAAGCGCCCGCGCATTAGGCCTGTCTGCGATCTCCTCCGCCTCGTCCAGCAGACGGAAAACCCGCTCGGCGGCGGAAAGCGCGGAAAACAGCTCGTTGATGATATTGGCGATCTCGTTGATGGGGCCGGAGAACTTCCGGGAATACAGCACGAAGGAGGATATCTGTCCCAGAGAAACCATACCGGTCATGTACAGCACGGAGCCGAGCATGGCAATCAGAGCCAGGGACATATTGTTGATCGAGCCCATGGTGGGGCCGATGGACGTTCCGTAATAATCCGCCTGATAGTAGGCATCGGCGGCATCCTCGTTCACGTCGGCGAACTGCTCCTGCACCTGATTCTCATAGGCGTAGGCCTGAATCGTCTTTTGTCCGGTGAGCATTTCCTCCACAAAACCATTCATCACGCCGTAGCTGGCGGAGCGGCGGCTGTATCGGGGCTGGGTTTTCTTCCGCATGGATACCGTATAGAGTACGGAGACGGGGATCGTCACCACCACCACAATGGACAGGGCGGGTGAGAGATACACCATCATGCAGAAGGAGCCGATCACCGTCACCACAGAGGTCAGGATGGATACCACGTCCGTGGAAAGGCAGGTACACACCACGTCGATGTCATAGCTCACCCGGCTGATGATATCGCCCGCCTGGTTGCGGTCAAAATACCCCACCGGTATCCGCATCAGCTTGTCGAACACGTCCTTCCGCATTTTGCGGGCGATCCATTTGCTGACGTACATCATCACCACATTGATGGCGATGGTCAGCAGCGAGGAGCAGACGTAGCAAATCAGCATCCGCTTTGCATAGTAAAAGACCCGTTCAAAGTTTACCTTGCCCACGCCTGCGGCGGCCTCGTTGATGGCGGAGCCGGCCAGACTGGGGCCCAGCAGGGAGAGAACGTTGGCCACCACGCTGAGAATCAGCACCAGCAGCAAAACCCATTTGTAGACAGCCAGATACCGAACCAGACGGCGGAGGGTTCCGCCGGTGTCCTTTGGCTTTTTCATTACCGTAATATTTGGCGGCATGGCTTACACTCCCTCCCCCATCTGCGTGTGATAGATTTCCCGGTATTGCGGGCAGGACGCCATCAGCTCCTCATGGGTGCCGTGGCCGATGACCTCGCCCTCGTCCAGCATGATAATGTCGTCCAGATTCATAATGGAGCTGATTCGCTGGGCCACCACAATGGTAGTGGTGTCCCGATACTCCTCCCGGATGACCTTCCGCAGAGCGGCGTCCGTCTTATAGTCCAGGGCGCTGGAGGAATCGTCCAGTATCAGAATATCCGGGCGATCCGCCAGTGCGCGGGCAATCAGAACCCGCTGCCGCTGTCCGCCGGACAGGTTCGCCCCGTGGATGGCCGCCTGATGCTGATAGGTATCCTCATAGGCTTCGATAAAGTCCTGGGCGCGAGCGTTGGCGGCGGCGGTGCGAATCCCTTCCTCGTCCACGCCCCGGCCAAAGTCGATGTTCTCCGCCAGAGACTCCGCGAAAATCACGTCGTTTTGAAAGACCACGCCGAATTTTCGGTGCAGGCTGTCCTTGTCATAGGTGCGGACATCCTGCCCGTCCACAAAGATATGGCCCTCGGTGGCGTCGTAAAAGCGCATCATCAGGTTGACCACCGTGGTTTTTCCGCTGCCTGTGGCCCCGATGATGCCCAGGGAGCCGCCCTTTTTCATGGAAAAGCTGATGTCCGACAGGGACATCTGAATCCCCTCGTTTTCTATGGGCTGCTCTCCGTAGCGGAAGGAAACGTGGTCAAAGACAATGTAGCCATTCCCGTCCGTATGGGCCGCCTGCTCCACAGGAATCGGCTCCAGCCCCTCGGGCTGGGCAATGACAGCCGCAATTCGGTTGGCGGAGGCGTTGGCCTTGGACAGCATCATGAACACCCGGTTCAGGCCCATAACGCCCATCAGAATCATGTTAAAATAGGTCAGAAAGGCCAGAATCACGCCCGGCTTGGTTACGCCGTTGTTCACCCGGATGGCACCAATGACCACCACCAGCGTCAGGCCGATGTTCAGCGCCAGGGTCATCAGCGGCCCCGGCAGCGCCATCACGACGCTGGCCTTTCGGTCACGGCGGGTCATAGTCTCGTTGGCTGCGCCGAAGCGGCGGCGCTCGTAGTCCTCCTTGGACAGGGCCTTGACAACCCGGATGCCGGTGATGTTTTCCCGCATGATGCGGACGATTTCGTCCACGCTCTGCTGTACCTTATCGTACAGGGGAATCCCCTTCATAGACACCGTGACCGCCACGACCAGCATAATGGGGGCCATAACGCACAGAATCGCGGCAAGACCCACGTCCATGGTCAGGGTGATGATAATGCCGCCAATCAGCATGATGGGCGCACGCACGCCCAGCGCCTGCCCGGACTGGAGAAAGTTCTGCACATTGTAGGAGTCCGAGGTCATGCGGCTGGTCAGGGAGGGCAGACCGAAGGCGTCCACCTGATTTCCGGACAGATTCAGGGAGTGACGGAACAGATCCCGACGAATCTCATAGGTCGCGCTTTTGGCGCTCTTGACACTGAGACGGTTGGCGGTGACGTTCACGACCCGCACCAGACCGGCCAGGACCAGCATGATCACGCCCCACAGGATGACCATGGACAGGTTTTTGGTGGGAGCCACCTCGTCGATCATATACTCCAGCACATAGGGCAAAAGCAGCTCCAGCACCGTACCCAGCAGCTTCAGGCTCATACAGAGGGCCACCAGCCCCTTGTAGTGCTTGAGATAGGAGAGCATAAATTTCATTGGCCATACCCTCCCGTATCCCAGCTTTCCAGCAGCTTCTCCAGCAGGAGGGTCAGCTGGGCCTGTTCCTCGCGGCTCAGGACGCTGTACCGTCTGGCGAGGACCTGCTCCGGATGAACGGCCTCCAGGGCAAGCCCCTGAGGAGTCAGGGAAATGGTGACCTTGCGCTTGTCTGCCTCATCCCGCTGACGCAGCAGAAAGCCCTTGCTTTCCAGCTTGGAAATCAGCTCGCTGACGGAACCTGCCTGAATATCCATGGCCTCCTGAATGTCCCGCTGGCTCATGGGGCCGTTCTCCTGCAAAAGATGGATCACGGTGGTCTGCCGCGGCCCGGTGGCATGGTGGTACAGGTAGTGTCCGCATTGATGCAACCGGCGGTTCAGCCGCTCCTCCGGGGTGACCGGCTCCGAAGGACAGTGCGCCTTACATTCTTTTCTCAAATGACTTCACCTCTTTAAATTCTTAGGCACCTAAGATTATACACCCAAAGCGCAAAATGTCAAGGTGCCTAATGAATTTTTGTAAAAAAGCCCCCTGAAACACGGCTGTCAAACCGCATTTCAGGGGCTCATTTTGTCAGGATAAGGGTTGTTCCCAGGCGGTGACCTCCGGCCACCCGGTAGTATCAAAACCATCCCGGATGCATCGGCAATAATAGTCCAGCTTGGCGGTCAGGTATGCGGAGTCCCGAATGACCCAGTCGCTGCCGTTCATGGCGTACTCCATCACTCTGGCCCGATCCTCCGTGGGGCTGACCATGGAATAGCTGTCGACGAAGTAATCCCACTCGTCCCCCTGGAACGACCAGTCCCAAAAGCCATCGTAGATGTATTGATATTCAAAGCCGGTGGGGTTCAGGGCCGCCCAGCTGTCTTCGGAGAACAGCGCCTCCTCTCCCCTGCAATAGCTGTCCCATTCCAGCTTGCTGTCAATGATGTGGGAAAACTCGTGGTAGATATTCCCGATTTCCAGCTGGTACAGGTCAAGCACCATTAAGTAGGTATCCCCGTCCTCCTGGGTAAAGGCGCAGTAGCTGCCGTCTCCCCAATTCTCATTGGTGGGGGTCAGCGTTCCCGTCAGGTTGATTTGGATTGTCTCAGTGCGGCAGAATTTCAGCTGGTTGAAGAAGCCCTCCGGGTAGGTGGACAGCGCTGTTGCCAGCACATCCAGCCCGGTGGAAATCTGCGCCTCGTCGAAAATCTGCTCTGCCTCAAAATCGTCATAGACCAGCTCGCATTGGTCGGCAATGCGAATCTCCACACCATAGGCCACGCCAAGCGCCTCTGCCCGCTCATAAAGGGCCGCATCAACCGCGGTTCCGGGCGCGGTCTGCTGCTCGTCTGTCAGGCTCTGCGTTTCGAGATCCTCGCCGGTGCTGTCGGTGTTCAAATCCCAGAACAGCAGCTCCGGCTCCCCTTCGCCGGGGAACAGCAGGAAGAAATAGCCCTGACTGGCCTCACTCCAAAGGTAGGTTCCCCCTGTCCAGCTCCCTTCGGGCAGCGTGCAGGAGGAGACAAAGCTGCCTTCTTCGTCATAGAGAGCCAGGAAATCCCCCTCGTTACTGGTGTAAATCAGCCGCTTTCCGCCTTCGGTCAGGTTCAGATATCCGTCCTCCAGGTCGATGACCAGCGGGCTTGCGTCCGTTCCCAGATAATAGACGGAGGAATCCCGGTAAAGGTCTGCCAGCCAAAGGCCGTTGTCACAGCTGACCCAGGAAAAGCTGCCGTCAAAGGGCGGCTCGCTGACGGTTCCCGTGTCCAGATCCAGCCAAAGCTCCTGATAGGTTTGCGTTGTGCTGTCCAGCCGGGTCAAATTCACGCCGTTGTTGGACACAAGGCCGCCATAGAGGTCTACTGCATTTGACAGCAAGGTGGAGGTGGTGCCGGTATCCAAATCGGTTTTTGAAAGCGAGGTATAGTCAGGGGTGCGGTAAAGGGCTGACCCGTCGCTGCTCATGCACCAGGAGCCGTAATCCCCCTGTAGCTGGATTTTCCGGGTGACATTCAGATTTTCATCCAACAGCTGCACCAGCCCACTGTCGCTGTCACACAGGGCAATCAGCGTGCCGCATACCTGGGGCTGCACAAAGCCCATGGTGGTGATTTGCGTCTCCGCCTCCACCTCGCCGGTGTCCAGCGCCAGCAGGCGCAGCGTGAGAACGGCTTCCTCCTCCATTTCGCTGTATGTGGTGTTCCATATCAGCAGACAGTCCTGAAACAGTGCGGCCTCCGGATAGTCCATCCCATCCAGCGCGGTTCCCATGTATTCCATCAGGGTCGCACTATAGGCGCTCTCCGTAAACAGCGCGGGGATGCGGGAAGTTTCCGGTTCCGCAGTCGGGGACGGTTCCGGCTCCCGCTCCGTTACGGTAATGGAAACTGCGGGCGCCTCCGTTTCCTCCAAAGCGGGAACAGCTGCATCTCCACAGGCGGCTACGCTCAGCGCCAGCGTGAGCGCGAATATGAACAGGAAAAAGGTGCGTTTCATAGTGGTTCCCCCGTGTGCTGTGCCTTGGCGGCTTGCAAGGCCAGGCTTCGTTTTTATCATTATAGCATGGGAAACAACCGGGGACAAGGGAAAGAAAATCAATTATGTGCTGTCGTGGTTCATGTTTGAGGAAAGAAATTGCGGCAACATAAATTGATTTTTTGACGCAAGAAAAACTCAAACCCCCGGAATCGCACGATTCCGGGGGGTTGTTGGTGACCCAGGAGGGATTCGAACCCTCGACACCCTGCTTAAAAGGCAGATGCTCTGCCGACTGAGCTACTGGATCATATGAAATTGAAGGAAAAAAGATCCTGCGGGTACTTTGCGTCATCCGCAGGATCCTGGCTGGGATGGCAGGAGTCGAACCCACGATGCGGGAGTCAAAGTCCCGTGCCTTGACCGTTTGGCGACATCCCATCGTAGAATGTCTTACTCCCCTTCTGAGACGAATAAAAAGTCAAACCGGAGGACGATACTGCCGATTTGACTTCCCATCTTCCGAACAGGGGTGTTCTGCAGACGTTGTGGCCGCTACAGGCTTGGGAAAAAATAAGTGGGGTGGGTACTCGGATTCGAACCGAGGGCCTCCAGAGCCACAATCTGGCGCTCTAACCAACTGAGCTATACCCACCATACTGCACCTGCCGGTTGTCTCTGCATAGAGTGGCACGCCTGGAGGGACTCGAACCCCCGGCCCACTGCTTAGAAGGCAGTTGCTCTATCCAGCTGAGCTACAGGCGCATAGTGGAGCGGGTGACGGGAATCGGACCCGCGCGACCAGCTTGGAAGGCTGGGATTCTACCATTGAACTACACCCGCATATCACGAACCAGCCTTGATATCATACCTCAATTTTGTGTGTTTGTCAACTGCTTTTTTTCGTTTTTTCAAAAAAAGCATCTCGCCGCTCTGTATGCGTCAGCGCAGAATACTGTCGCAAAACGCACAGTAGTCCACACCGCCGATTGTTTTCACCAGCGGCGGGAGATAATGCTCCGTCTGGCAGATGCACTTGGGGTTTGTGCAGACAGGCGCAGATCCGATCTCCACCGGCTCCGTCCGCTCCAGTCGGGGCAGGTGTGCCAGATAGTCCAGCAGCGCCATCCGGGCAAACATCCCGTACCGTGCCTGGTCGAAGTACACGGCGCGGGGGTCGTCGTCCACATCCTGGGCGATCTCGTCCACCCGGGGAAGGGGGTGCAGCACCAGCAGGCTGTCCTTCGCCCGGGAGAGCATCCGACGCTTTAAAATATAGATACCCTTGACCCGCTCGTAGGCCAGCGGGTCAATGAACCGCTCCCGCTGAATCCGGGTCATGTACAGCACATCAAGCTGGGGGATGGCCGGCTCCAGGCCCGTCACCTCCACAAAGCGCATATTGTGCGCCTTCATAAAGGAACGCATATACTCCGGAATCGCCAGCTCCCGCGGCGCAATCAGGAAGAAGCGAATATCGTTGAACTTTGCCAGCGCCTTAATCAGCGAGTGAACGGTTCTGCCATATTTCAAATCGCCGCACAAGCCGATGGTCAAACCATCCACCGTACCGTGGAGCCGGGTGATGGTGGTCAGATCCGCAAGGGTCTGGGTGGGGTGCATGTGTCCCCCGTCGCCTGCGTTCACCACCGGCACATGGGAGTACAGCGAAGCGGCCTTGGCCGCCCCCTCCCGGGGGTTCCGCATGACGATGACATCCGCATAGCTTGACACCATTTTGATGGTGTCCTTCAGGGTTTCTCCCTTGGCCGTGGAGGAGGAATTGGGGTCTGCAAAGCCGAATACGCTTCCCCCCAGCCGGAGCATTGCCGCCTGGAAGGAAAAGTTGGTTCGGGTAGAAGATTCGTAAAACAGCGAGGCCGCCAGTTTGCCCTTGCAAGCCTCCACATAATTCTCCGGGTGGTCGATGATATCGCTGGCGTGCTGATATAACTCCTCCCATTCCTCGCGGCTAAGGTCGTCAAAGTCAATCAAATGCCGAAACTCCACTGCAACGTCCTCCTTTTCAGGCTTAGCTTCTCTTTCACTTGACGTTTATTTTAGCACAACCTGCCCCGGAGAACAAGCTCTGTTGCAAAAAAAGGCGAACCAGATTCGGAAACAGGAAAATGCGCCTCTGGATTGGCACCGAAACTTGTGCTATGATGAGACGTATCAAAACCATGTGTTGAAAACAACACGATTTGCAATTTTTGTTGTTCCGTTCACCGTCCGAATCTCCTATCATAAAAGCATCAAAACGAAGGAGGTTCATCAGAATGAACACGGACAAGATTTTTGCAGAGGCCCTCGCCAACGAGTACGCCCCCAAGGACACGTCTAAGGTCGTCGCGCTGAAAAAGCTGGACAGAAAAGCAAAGCTGCCGTCCACCGTCTTCGCGTACACCTTTGGCATCATCGGGACTTTGGTGGCAGGCGTTGGGATGTGCCTGTCCATGCAGGTGATCGGTTCTCCGGGTACGGGAACGATGGCAGCAGGCATTGTCATCGGCGTGGTTGGGTTCCTTGCCGTATCGGTCAATTATCCCATCTACAAGCGGTTGCTGGAAAAGGGCAAGAAAAAGTATGCCTTTGAAATTATGGAGCTTGCAAAGGAGATCAGCGGCAGCTGAGAAAACGGTGTATATCAGGAGGTGGAGCATATGACAAAAGCAGAGAGCAAATATTTCAATACCGCCCGGAAAATGGACGAGGCCTTTCTTGCCCTGATAGAAAAGAAGGATTTCGAGTACATTACGGTCAAGGAGATCTGTGAGAAGGCCGGCGTCAACCGCTCCACCTTCTATCTGCACTATGAAACCATCGGAGATTTGCTGTCTGAGTGCGTAGAGCAAATGAATCAACAATTCCTGACCTACTTCAAGGAAACATCCTTGGAGTTTCAGCAGCGCATCAGGACAGCGTCTCTGGAACAGCTGTTTCTGATTACGCCGGAACAGTTAATTCCATACCTGACCTATATATCAGATAACAGAACTGTTTTCAAGGTTGTCCTTGCCAAGCCCGAGGTTATGCAGGCGGACAGAGCATACGCCACCTTATACCGTGATATACTTGACCCAATATTGAAGCGATATGAAATTCCTGCGGGAGAACGGGAGTATGTCCTCTCCTTCTACATAGATGGCATGATGGGAATTGTCAAGCGCTGGCTACAATCGGACTGCAAGGATTCCATTGACGATATTGCCAGAATTATGATGGTTGTCGTCAGGCGGTGAGCAATGAAACGGGTGCAAAAAATTCTCCACAGCCATCCGGTCATCCACAGATACCTGTCAGACGATTTGCTGAAGGTTTTCGTTTCCCTAGTCAGCTCATTGACCTTCAACGTGCTGTACGCAGTCTGGGAAATGATCTGCGGCATTTACTATCAGTCGTACTGGTTCGTTACGCTGGGATGCTATTATATTTTGCTGACACTGGCTCGCCTGCTTCTGCTGCGCGAAGCCCGCGGAAGAAAAGCGGCCCGGCAGGCGGAATGGAAAAGATACCGCGCCTGCGGTATCCTGCTGCTATTCCTGAATCTCATCCTGACCGGTATTGTTGTGTTAGCCGTGCGAAATCACCAGGGCTCCCATTATGCCGGATATTTAATCTACGCAATGGCCGCATACACCACTTGCAAAATCGTGATTGCCATCAGGAGCCTCGTCAAATACCGGAATTTCCATGAGCCAATTTTGGCCGGCTCCAAGGTCATCAGCTTTGTTTCCGCCATGGTTTCCATGCTGTCACTGGAAATCGCCATGATTCTGCATTTTGGAGAGGATTGGTCTTTTTTTCAGACCATGACCGTGCTGACCGGAACCGGCGTCTGCCTGGTGATATCCGTAATGGCGGTCTATATGGTTGTGGTCGCACAGAGGGCGTTGCATACAATTCATATTGGGAAATAAAAAATAGTAAAAGCAGGGAATCTTGCGTGGATTTCCTGCTTTTGCTGTTTCTGTATTCCAAATTGACACGCCAGCTTGACACCACCGGTCATTCTATGCTACTCTATCAGCACCCAAGAAAGGAGGCAGCATGAACAAGTACGAATACCGCATGATTCGCAGCAACCGGAAAACGCTGGCGTTGGAAATTACCAAGGACGGCACCCTTTTGGTTCGCGCGCCCTACCATGTATCCGAGGAGACGATCAACCGATTTATTCTGGAAAAGAAGGACTGGATTGAGCGGCATCAGGCGATAGGTCGGGCCCGCCGCCGGGATTCCGAGGCCGAGGGGCCGCTCAGCATGGATGACCTTCGTGCGCTGGCTCGGCAGGCACTGAAAATTCTGCCCGCGCGGGTAGCCTACTACGCGCCAAAAATCGGCGTCACCTACGGGCGTATCACCATTCGGAACCAAACCTCCCGCTGGGGCAGCTGCTCCTCCATGGGAAACCTGAACTTCAACTGTCTGCTGATGCTCACCCCGCCGGAGGTGCAGGATTATGTGGTGGTGCATGAGCTGTGCCACCGGAAGGAAATGAACCACTCCCCTCAATTCTGGGCAGAGGTCGCTCAAATCCTGCCCGATTACGAAACGCCAAAACGCTGGTTAAACGAGCATGGCGGCGCACTGATTTATCGCATGGAGCTGGGAGGCTCCACCTGATCGCTTATCAAAAAAGGCTCTGCGGCAGATGTACCGGAGGTTCCGGTGCTTCTTGCTGCAAAGCCTTTTTTCGTCATTGTTTACTTCAAATGCGTCTGTAGAACCGCCCGGCGGAGGCTCAGCTCGGCGGGGTCTTGCCCCTCCAACAGCTGTTCCGCCGGAATCCGGGCTTTCAAAGCGGCGTAGGTTTCCTCATCCAGCAGTTCCTTCGGCACAAGGACAATCAGCCCCGCCTGCCGAAGCAGCTCCACGGAAAACAGCAGGTTCTCTGCCCGTTCCAGCGTCATGGTGTGGTTTCCGCAAAGCATCAAATGGCGCTCCATCTCCCTGGCCTTGGACAGGGACTCTGTGAGAACCACATAGGGCTGCTGCCCCTTCTGGTCGGCGCGTACCTGGGGCGTGACCTCTGCCAGCACGTCCTCTGCGTGTTCCTGCACCTCCTCCACAACGCCGCAGGCGCTGGTGGCGTTGGTGATTCGGTCAATCAAAAGCAGCTCACCCAGCGCCCTGTGACGCGCGAAGGTATCTATCACACAGGGTTCCGCGAGAACGATCTGGCACCGGGCAATCTCGTTCTTTTTCAGGTGGTCAGCAGGCCGCGTCTCCCCTGTATTCACCTGGATGGAATAGAGGATTTTCGATACCTGCCCGGGGAGCAGATTGGTGCCCAGCCGCACAAAAACGCTTTTGCCCTCTGTCAGCTCCTCGTCGTCCATCCAGAGCAGCGTGGTTTCAAACCGGTCGGAAAGCGCCGGTCTGGTATCCTTCACCAGCACACAGCCCCGGGACACGTCTACCTCCCGATCCAGCTGGATGGAAACGGGCTGGCCCTTGCAGGCGCTTTCGGCGGGAACACCCGCCACATAGATGGATTTCACATGGGCCTGTTCCCCGCTGGGCAGAGCCAGAAGCTGATCTCCCACCGAGATTTCCCCGGCCTCGATTTGTCCCTGAAAGCCCCGGAAGGTGCGGTCAGGCCGGGATACCCGCTGGATGGGCAGATAGAAACCCTCCTCCGGCTCCGTTTCCACGTCCACCTGCTCCAGATAATCCAGCAACACCGGGCCGTCGTACCAGTCCAGATGCTCAGAACGCCGGGTCACATTATCGCCCTCCGTGGCGGACAGAGGAATCGTCACCACGTTCCGCAGCCCCAGCGTTTCCTGTAGCTCCTGAATCTGTGCCAAAATCTGTTCAAACCGCTCCTGACTGTAATCAACCAAGTCCATCTTGTTGACCGCAAAGACAAAATACCGAATGCCCATCAGGGCGCAAATGCGGGCGTGGCGGCGGGTCTGCACCAGAACACCCTGGGTGGCGTCAATCAAAATCACCGCCAGCTCCGCAAAGGAGGCCCCCACCGCCATATTGCGGGTGTATTCCTCGTGGCCAGGGGTATCCGCCACAATAAAGCTCCGCTGGTCTGTGGTAAAATACCGATAGGCCACGTCAATCGTGATACCCTGCTCCCGCTCGGCCATCAATCCGTCCAGCAACAGGGAATAGTCCAGCTTCCCGCCGCGGGAGCCAACCTTGCTGTCCAGCAGCAGGGCCTTTTCCTGGTCTGCGTACAGCAGCTTTGCATCATACAGAATATGACCGATCAGCGTAGACTTTCCATCGTCCACGCTGCCGCAGGTGATAAATTTCAGCAGTCCGTTCATCAGAAATAGCCCTCTCTTTTCCGCTTCTCCATACTGGCCGAGCCTCCGTCGTGGTCGATGACCCGGCTGGTACGCTCCGACTCCACTGCGCTAAGCGTCTCCTGAATGATGGCATCCAGCGTGTCGGCCTGGGACTCCACCCCGCCGGTCAGCGGGTAACAGCCCAGGGTGCGGAACCGCACCTTTTTCGTCACGACCTCCTCGCCGGGGCGAAGATGCTGCAAAATTCGGTCATCGTCCACCATGATGATATCCCCGTCCCGGTAAATCACCGAGCGCTCCTTGGCAAAGTACAGGGGGACAATTTCAATCTGCTCCCGGCGGATATACTGCCAGATATCCTTTTCCGTCCAGTTGGAGATGGGGAAAACCCGGATGCTCTCGCCCTGATGGATGCGGGTATTGTACAGCTTCCACATCTCGGGCCGCTGGTTTTTGGGGCCCCAAGCCTGGGCAGAGTTGCGGAAGGAGAAAATGCGCTCCTTGGAACGGCTTTTTTCCTCGTCCCGGCGACCACCGCCAAAGGCCGCTGTAAAGCCGTATTTGGTCAGGGCCTGTTTCAGGGCCTGGGTTTTCATGATATCCGTATAGGCCGAGCCGTGGTCAAAGGGGTTGATTCCCTGCTTGACGCCCTCCTCGTTGGTATACACCAGCATCTCCAGGCCATACTTTTCGGCCATGCGATCCCGGAATTCAATCATCTCGTGGAATTTCCAGGTGGTGTCAATGTGCAAAAAGGGAAAGGGCGGTTTCTCCGGGTAAAAGGCTTTCAGTGCCAGATGCAGCATCACAGAGCTGTCCTTGCCGATGGAGTAGAGCATCACCGGCTTTTCGCACTCTGCAGCCACCTCCCGAATGATATAGATGGCTTCCGCCTCCAGCTTATCCAAATGAGATAATTCCTGCATAGAGATCCCTCTTATTCCTCCTGCGGCAGCTTGCAGACAACCCGTTGCCCCTGTGTCCGCACCGCAGATGATGATGTGGAACTGTGTTCCGTTCTATGTATAGCGCCTGTATGCCGCAGATGTAGCATCTCCCAATATACCCCGATTTGCGGCATAAATCAACCCTTCTTGCATATAAAATTTCAATCATCCGGAGCAGCGAATACCCGAATCGGGCAGACGCGCTCCGGACGATGGCCAGACCTGACCTCAGTGTAACAATTATTTTACACGTTTTACAAGGAAGGAGTGGTGTATAAATTTCTAACTTTCTGCGACAGAATTGTGAACAGATGATGTATCCGCCCTGTCAGGCCCCCTCCGTCAGCTGATTCAGGGTATTCTGTGCGAATTGGGTGGTGTACAGGTTGTAGTACGCTCCCCGCAGACGCATCAGCTCCCGGTGGGCGCCCCGTTCGATGATTTTTCCGTCTCGCATCATCAGAATCGTATCCGCATCCCGGATGGTGGACAGGCGGTGCGCGATGATAAAGCTGGTTCTTCCCCGCGTGACCTCCGCAATGGCGGTCTGGATGATCTGCTCCGTGAGGGTGTCCACGCTGCTGGTGGCCTCGTCCAGCACCAGGATCCTGGGGTCAGACAGAATCGCCCGGGCAAAGCTGATCAGCTGCTTTTCTCCCGTGGAGAGCAGGTCGCCGCTCTCCCCCACCTGGCTGTCATAGCCGTGATCCATCCGGGCAATCACCTGGTCGGCGCACACCCGGCGACAGGCCTCCTCTACCTCCTCCATGGTGGCGTCCGGCTTGCCGTAGCGCAGATTCTCCAGCACCGTACCGCTGAACAGATAGGGCGTTTGCAGCACATAGCCGATGTTGGAGTGAAGCCACAGCTGGCTGCGCTCCCGGACATCCCGGCCGTCAATCAGGACCTGTCCGGAGGTCGGCTCGAAGAACCGGCACACAAGGTTCACCAGCGTACTTTTCCGGCGCCGGTTTCGCCCACAATGGCGACCCTTGCGCCCTGGGGAACCTCCAGATTGAAGTGGGACAGCACCGTTTCCTGTCCGTCCGGATAGCGGAAGGTCACATCCCGGAAGGTTACGGTTCCATAAAGCGGCTCCCAGTTCTCCCGCTTCGGCTCCAAAGAGGTGCCGTATTTGGCAATCACCTCCGGGGTGTCCACCACATCCGGCTGGGTATTCACAAGGCCGCTCACCCGCTCGATATTCACCTGGGCGTTGATGAGGCTCTGCATGACCTCCGAAATGCTGGGGACTGTCTCCGTCATGTAAATGGCATAGACGGTGAACGCAGACAGGGTAGCCAGGTCGATTCCCCCAATCATGCTCAAAGAGCTGCCCCGCCACAGCACCAGCGCCAGGCTCACGCTGGCGGCCAAATCGCCTATGGCCCGGAGCATCCCCCGGAAATGGCCCACCCGGACGGCGGCGTGATACATGTTTCCCGTTTCGTCCACGAAAGCACGCTCCACTCTGGGGCCGGCCACCAGCGTTTTGATGGTTTTCGCGCCGGTGACGCCCTCGTTGTAGCGGGAGGTGATGCGGCTGTTGATCTCCCGCACCTCGCGATTGGCCCGGGTGATGTTGTTCATAAAGTAAAAGCAAATCAGAATCTCCACCGGCGTCAGGAGTAGCAGAAGCAGCCCCAGCCGCCAGTTGATGGACAGCATAATGACGATGACATACAGCAGATAGCCGCCGTCCCACACCAGCTCCATCAGCGTCCAGCTGCACAGGGAGCCGATACGGTCCACGTCGCTGATGAGCCGGGCGTGGATATAGCCCACGCCGTTCTGATTATAATAGCTCAACGAAAGCTCCTGAAGGTGGTCAAACACCCGCTTCCGCAGGGAATAACCCACATCGACCTCCATCTTGCTGGCGTCGTAGGCCGACCACATCTCAAAAAGCTCCTTCAAAAGCAGCGTACCCAGATAGGCCAGCACCATCCATCGGAGGCCCTTCAACGTTCCCCCGCCGATAAAGTGGTTCACGGCGTACCGCTGATACAGCGGCAGAACCGCGTCAAAGGCGCTGCACAGTGCGCCGGAAATCACCATGGCAATCAGCAAGCCCCGGTATTCCCGCATCACCGGCCTCAGAAAGCCCAGGCCGAACCAGGGCAGGCGCTCCGTTTTTTCTTTGTTCCGCTCCTTACGCAACGGGGTCCACCCCCTCGTCCTCGCAGGCAAGCTGCGCGTCGTAGATTCGCTTATACAAGCCATTCTGCGCCAGCAGCTCCTGATGGCTGCCCCGCTCCAGAATACGCCCCTGCCCCAGCACAATGATCTGGTCAGCGTCCATCAGAGTGGAAATGCGGTGTGAAATCAGAATACAGGTGGCCTCCTTCATCTGCGTGTGCAGGGCAGCGCGAATTTTGCTGTCCGTCTCCGCATCCACGGCGGAAAGGGAGTCGTCAAATACCATGATGGGCGTTTTTTGCAGCAGCATCCGCGCGATAGCCGCACGCTGCTTCTGTCCGCCGGAGAGGGTCACGCCCCGCTCCCCCACAATGGTATCATAGCCCCGGGCAAAGCCCTGTACGGAGTCGTCCAGGCAGGCCAGACGCGCCGCCTCCCGTACATCCTCCAGAGTTGCGTTCTGTGCGCCCATAGCGATATTTTCGGACAGGGTGTTGCTGAACAGCATCGGCTCCTGCAAAACCATTCCCACATGGCTGCGTACCCAGTCCAGCTTCATTTCCGCGATGTCCACGCCGCCAACTGTGATGCGGCCACCCTCCGGGGGCAGGTCATACAGCCGGTTCAGCAGATGTACCAGAGTGCTTTTCCCGCTGCCGGTTCCGCCCAGAATCCCGTCCACGGTGTATTGCACAATACGGGGGTTGAGCATGGATAGCCCCGCCTGAAGCATCCCCAATATAATCGCCAGCACGAACCAGCGCTTGCTGCCCTCCAGGAACCGGAAGATCATGTCGCGTTTGGTTCCCTTCATAAAATGATTTCTCCTTTTGCGATTCAGATTTGCAGCTCTTTTTCGTGAGCCTGCAAGCACGAAAAGCCGCCCTATGGCGGCGTGATTGAATTGCCCGCAAATGGTGTCATGGTACCTCTCCCCTTTTGCTTTGTCCGACTATTTTATCAAAAAAAGATGAAGTTGTAAAGGTGGTGGATGAGCCTGTCAGCGCCCCAAAAATCCCACCATCGCAAAAAGTTCACAAATTAAGACTTGTACTCCATGCCGGAACGTACTACAATGCTTTCAAACAGTTTTCTTCCGAAACGAAAGGTAGGCATCAGATGCTTCAAATACAACACATCCGCAAGGAGTATCACACCGGCAAGCTGGTACAAAAGGCCCTGGACGATGTCAGCTTAAATCTGCGCGACAACGAGTTTGTGGCCATTCTCGGCCCCAGCGGTTCCGGCAAAACCACGCTGCTGAATATTGTCGGCGGTCTTGACCGCTATGACAGCGGGGATCTGATCATCAACGGGATTTCAACCAAGCAATACCAGGATCGGGATTGGGACTCCTATCGCAATCACACCATCGGTTTTGTCTTTCAGAGCTATAACCTGATTCCCCACCAGACCATTTTGTCCAACGTGGAGCTGGCTTTGACTATCTCCGGCATCGGGAAGGCGGAACGCCGCCGCCGGGCCAGGGCAGCCCTGGAGCAGGTGGGGCTGGGCGATCAGGTGGAAAAGCGCCCGAACCAGCTCTCCGGCGGTCAGATGCAGCGCGTCGCCATTGCCCGCGCTTTGGTGAACGACCCGGACATTCTGCTGGCGGACGAGCCCACCGGCGCACTGGACAGCGAAACCAGCGTGCAGGTCATGGATTTGCTGCAACAGGTGGCAAAGGACCGGTTGGTGGTGATGGTGACCCACAATCCGGAGCTGGCGGACGCATACGCCACCCGCATTGTGAATCTGTGGGACGGCAAAATCATTTCCGACTCCAACCCTTATGTCATTGACAGCACCGCCATGGCTCCCCCGGTGCATAAGAACATGGGGAAATCCTCCATGAGCTTTCTCACCGCCGTGGCTCTGAGCTTCAACAATCTCCGCACCAAAAAGGCCCGCACGCTGCTGATTTCCTTTGCCGGGAGCATCGGCATCATCGGCATTGCGCTGATTCTGGCTCTGTCCACGGGGGTTAACGACTATATTCAATATATCGAGGAGGATACCCTGTCAGAATATCCGCTGGAAATCTCCAGCACGGGCTTTGATATGACCAGTCTGCTGGCCTCCAGCACCGGCCTCCTCACCGCCGACGAAGCGGAGGAAGGGGAGGTCAACGTCATTCAGATGGTGGCGACCATGTTTTCCACCATGGACTCCAACGACCTGGCCTCCCTGAAAGCGTATTTTGACAGCGGCACTAGCGGTATCGAGCCGTATGTCAACTCCATCGAATACACCTATGATGTCTCACCCCAGATTTTCCTCCAGAATGAGGATGGCTCCGTCCGTCAGGTCAACCCGGATTCCTCCTTTTCCTCGCTGGGACTGGGCAGCTCCGCCAGCTCCAGCAGCCTGATGAGCAGTATGATGAGTACCGATGTCTTTTATCAGCTCCCCACCGCCTCCAAGCTGTATGAAAATCAGTATGAGGTGATGGCGGGCCGCTGGCCTGAGTCCTATGATGAGTGCGTGGTGGTGCTGACCTCCGGCGGCGGAATCAGCGACTTCATGCTCTACTCTCTGGGCCTCCGGGACAGCCTGGAGCTGAGCGAAATGATTCAGCAATTCATCGACGGCGGAGAAATTCAGACCCCGGACGACCTCGGCACCTATACCTATGAGGATTTGATGAACGTCACCTTCCGGCTGGTCAACGCCTCCGACTATTATGTCTATGACAGCGAATATGAGGTATGGGTGGATAAATCCGATGATTCCTCCTATCTGGAAAATCTGGTGGAGAACGGTACAGAGCTGAAAATCGTGGGCGTTGTGCAGCCCACGGAGGACAGCAGCACCGCCATCCTCACCACGGGCATTTACTACACGGATGCGCTGATTGAGTATATGGTCGGGCAGTCGGAGGACAGCGAAATCGTGCAAAGCCAGCTGTCCCAGCCCTCTGTCAATGTATTTACCGGTGAGGCCTTCGGCATCGACAGCGACAGCAGCGAGCTGGATTTGGGCAGCCTGTTTTCCTTTGATGAGGAGGCGCTGGAGGAGCTGTTCACCTTTGACACTGAGGATTTGGAATCCGCCATGTCCGATGCGCTGGATCTGTCCGAAGGCCTTGACCTGGACAGCGGCTCTCTGGATTTAAGCAGCATGGCCGACCTGGGCAGCATCGACATCGGCACGTCAAGCATGGATCTTGGCTCCATCAGCCTGGCAGATCTGCTCGGCAGCGTGGAAATCACCGCCACAACGGAGCAGCTTTCCGCCCTGGGTGCCGGTCTGCTGTCCGGTTATCAGGCGTATGTGGCAGAGCATCCCGAGGCGGACTATTCCAGCCTGGCGGCGGACTTTACGACCTACCTCACCTCCGATACGGCTGCGGGGATTTTAGAGAGCCATATTCAGGAGCTTTTATCCGGTATCAACGGCCCCACCGTTTCCACGGCGGATTTGCAGGCCCTTGTCGTACAGGTCATGAGCGGCTATCAGAGCTACGCAGAACAGCAGGGGTACACCGATTCCTCCCTGTTTGACACCTATCTGCTGGAATATCTGCAATCGAGCTACGCCCAGCAGGTATTGAACCAGTGGGCGGCGGAAAATCTGCAATTCGACACAGATGTGGAAATCACTCAGGAGTGGCTCAGCCAGGTAGCCGCTGACCTGGCGGCGGGCTACCAGACCTATGCACAGGAAAACGGCCTGTCCGACCCCGACAAAATCAGCGCAGGCTTTTCCGATTACCTGTCCAGCGATGAAGCACAGGCGTTGATTCTGTCCGGCGTCAGTGAAATGCTGGATATCAGCGGCCTGGAATCCCAGATATCCTCACTTCTGACAAGCTACATGACCCAAATCATGAGCAGCTACGGCACGGCGATCTCCTCCGTGATAGAGGAACAGCTGTCCTCCGTCATGAGCCAGCTGACCGAACAAATCACAGAGGGGCTGACCTCTGCCCTGTCTGAGGCCATGAGCGGCCTGGGCGACACCCTGAGCAAGTCCCTGGCGCTGGACGCTGACAGCCTTCAGGAGGCCTTCCAGATGACCATGGACAGCACCGAGCTGGCAGAGCTGTTGGTGAGCCTTTCTTCCTCGGCCAGCGCCACCTATGACAGCAATCTGGAGTCCATGGGCTGGGCGGACTTTGATGAACCCAGCGAAATTGACATTTATCCCATCGACTTTGACAGCAAGAGCGCCGTGGTGGACATTCTGGACGCATACAACGCCCGGATGGAGGCGGAGGGCAAGGATGAGCAGACCATCACTTACACGGACATGGTGGGGACACTGATGGGCTCCGTCACGGAGATCATTGATATCATCAGCTATGTTCTCATCGCCTTTGTTGCGATTTCTCTGGTGGTTTCCTCCATCATGATTGGCGTTATCACCTATATCAGCGTGCTGGAACGGAAAAAGGAAATCGGCATCCTGCGGGCTATTGGAGCCTCCAAGCGGAACATTTCCCAGGTGTTCAATGCGGAAACCTTTATCATCGGCCTGTGCGCGGGCCTGCTCGGGATTGGAATTTCTCTGCTGGCGCTGATTCCCGGCAATGCGGTCATTCACCGGCTGGCAGGCAGCACCTCCATCAATGCAGTCCTGAATCCCCTTCCTGCGCTGATTCTGGTTCTGCTCAGTATGGTGCTGACTTTAATCGGTGGGCTGATTCCCTCCCGCAAGGCGGCCAAGAGCGACCCCGTTATCGCGCTGCGGACGGATTGAGCGGTCTTTTGCAAAGACAGCAACAGAAAAAGCGGCGAACCCCCTGTAAGGCGTTCGCCGCTTTCATACGCTTATAGAATCAGGAAACAAAAGATGTATCAGCAACACAGACATCAGTTCGGCACCCGCTAGAACAATTGCGGACCTATGCTGATGAATATGTATGCTGATACACCGTAAAAAGGCAAGAACCCGCAACAAGAGCTTGATTCCGAAGCGTCCTTCGTCCCCAAGCATAACGTCCAAAACGAGCTTGCGCAGGATTCATTCTTTGTCATTATTGTAGCACAACCGGAAATTAATGTCAACGGTCAAGCTACAAAAACGGTGCATCCGCTCAACAGCCAAAGGGGAGGCTTACGAATTCACGAAGTTCGCCCGTCCCTGCGTCGGCGCCAACTACATCTGTTGAAGCGGATTCACTGTTTAAATAATTGTAGCACAACCGGAGAGCAGCGTCAACAGTCAAACCGCCAAAATCGGCGGGACAAGGTTAGCAACATTGCTGTAGGCGGCAATACAAAAGCGGCGGTCACCTTCGTAAAGTGCCCGCCGCTTCTTAGTTGCTCAAAAATCAATCGTCCTCCGTATGCTTCTCCAACGCACTGTTCAGCATCTGAAGGCCCTTCAAAACCGTCTCCTGGTCCTCCGTGTTCAGTTCTTCCAGAATCTTTCCGAAGAACCCCGCCACGTTGGCCGCATTTTCATCGCGCACCTCCTGATAATGCTCCGTGATCTCCACGAAGATTACCCGGCGATCCATCTCAGAGCGGTTCCGACGTACAAAGTTCATCCGCTCCAGACGATCCACAACACCGGAAATCGTGCTGTTCGCGCTGCCCATCTGCTCAGCCAGCGCACTGATCGGCATAATCCCCTCCGTCTCCAGCAGAGAAAGCACCATTGCCTGCGGGAAGGTCAGATTGATCTTTCCATAGTGTGCACGGAACTGATGGCTGACCTCATGGGTCACGCTCAGATATTCCTTTAGTATTTCCTTTTCCAGCGCCATTCCTGGCACCTCCAATCTAAAATGATAATTTTCCTCCGCCGGTGCAGGCCAGACAGAGGGCGGAAAACGACAGAAAGCCCTTGCTTTTCCCGACGCATACGGCCCTTCCACATACGCGATGTACCATATTCCGCGCGCCACGTCGAAATGGGAGACACACGAAACACAAATCGATGCTTTTAAACCTTACGCTAAACCTATGATAATTTTTATTTTCCGTGTTGTCAATATATCCGACCAAAAATTCATGAATTCTTTACAAGGAGCAACCGTTTCTTCATAAATTGTTCACAGAACAAAGGATTTCTGAAAGCCAAATTCAGCTTAATTTCGACCGGATATACAAAAAGGCGGAGGTCATACGGCCTCCGTCTTTCCTATTCCTCTTTTGGTTGTTCTACCACCGTAACCTGATCGCCGGCCTTCACCACGCCCGGCTCCAGCACCTTGACAAAGATGCCCTCCCGGGGCATAACGCAGTCCCCGGCCTTTTGGCGAATGGCACAGTCAAAGTGACAGGTCTTGCCAATCTGCGTCACCTGACACAGGGCGGTTCCCAGCCGCAGCAGGGTACCCACAGGCAGCTGATAGACGCAGATACCCTCGGTCAGAATGTTCTCCGCAAAGTCGCCGGGTTTCAGCTGGAAGTCCAGCTTCCCCTGGAGCTTATCCACGCTCTCCTTCCCCAGGAGCGACACCTGCCGGTGCCAGTTACCTGCGTGGGCGTCCCCGACGATGCCGTGATCGACCCGCAGCTCCGCCTGCTCCACGGGGGTCTTTTGGATCCCTTTCACCGCGCTGGTGCAGACCGCTAAAACCTTACCCATGATGATGTCCCTCCCCGCTGTGCGAATGTTCATGTCTGTGAATCCGGGCGCAGTCCTCCGAAATGCCGTACAATGTCTCCAAACCGTGCCACACGGCGGGAAGTACCGCACTAAAATTCTCGGTGGACGCTTTTTTGCTGCCGGGGAGGTTGATAATCAGCGAATCGCCCCGAATCCCCGCCGTCTCTCTGGACAGGCAGCCCATGGGCGTGATACGCATACTCTCCGCCCGCATAGCCTCCGGGATGCCGGGCGTGCGGCGCTCCAGCACCCCCTCCGTGGCCTCCGGGGTCACATCCCGCTTGGAAAAGCCGGTGCCTCCGGTGGTCAGAATCAGACTGACCCTCAATTCATCCGCGCAGTGAAGCAGCTCCGCCTGAATTTTCTCAAGCTCATCGGGCACGATGGCCACATAGACCACCTGATAGCCGTTTTCCTCCAGCAGCTTACACAGGGCCGGTCCGGAGGTGTCCTCCCGCAGGCCCTGACTGCCCTTGTCACTGACGGTAATCACCGCTGCATTCCATTCCATCGTAATCATCCTCTCTCTATTCCGTTTCCGGACGCGCAAAATCACCGGACTGTCCGCCGGTCTTTTTCAGCAGGCGAATGTCCGAAATCACCATATCCCGCTGCACCGCCTTGCACATATCATACACCGTCAGCGCCGCGGCCGTCACCGCCGTCAGCGCCTCCATCTCCACCCCGGTCACGCCGCTGCATTTCGTGGTGGCCTGAATCTCCACCGCCAAATCCGCCTCGTTCAGGGTCAGCTCCAAATCCACCCCGGTCAAAAGGATGGGGTGACACATGGGAATCAAATCCGGGGTGCGCTTGGCCCCCATGATTCCGGCCACCTGGGCCACGGTGAGAACGTCTCCCTTTTTCACGCCGCCGGAGCGAATCAGGTCAAAGGTTTTTTGATTCACCAGCACCCGGCCCGCTGCAACCGCTGTCCGCTGGGTTTCCGGCTTGTCCCCGACGCTGACCATACGGGCGTTGCCCTGGGCGTCAAAGTGGGTAAAATCCTCCGCAATCGCCATACTGTCACCCTCCAATCGTGTTCATGGCCCGGCCTGCCTCGCTGAGATGCTCCGCATCCAGTACCCCGTGCTGCCGGGGCTTCGCCCGGATGGTGGTACGCAGGGTTTCCAGCAGCTCCTCCCCGTGCTTGCCCCGCACGGGAATCTCCTGATTGGAGTGGAGGCAGGGCTTCAAATGCCCCTCGCTGGTCAGGCGAAGGCGGTTACAGGTGCCGCAGAAATGCCGGCTCAACGGGGAAATCAGCCCCACCCGGCCCTGACCACCGGGCAGTCGAAACATCCGGGACACGGAGCCGTCCTCCCCCGCTTCGGGCACCAGGGAAGGCACCCGCTCCAGCACCGTATCGCCGGGCAGGTACGCCGCCTTTCCGAATTCGCCGCCCATGGGCATCAGCTCGATAAAGCGCAGATCCAGGGGGTTGTCCCGGGTCAGCTCCACAAAGGCGGGGATTTCGTCATCGTTGAACCCGCCAATCAAAACCACGTTCAGCTTGATGGGGTTCAGTTCCGCCGCCCGGGCGGCCCGAATGCCCGCCAGCGCCGCGTCCAACTCCCCGCCTCCGGTGATTTTCCGGTATTTCTCCGGGTTCAGGGTGTCCAGACTGATATTCACCCGACTGACCCCCGCCTGTTTCAGCTCCTGGGCGTATTTCTCCAGCAAAATTCCGTTGGTGGTCATGACCACCTCCTGAATCCCGGGAATGTCGGCAATCATCCGGCACAGCGACACAATGCCCCGGCGCACCAAAGGCTCTCCCCCGGTGATGCGAACCTTTCTGATCCCCAACCGGGCGGCAGCCGTCACGATCTCCGTGATCTCCTCAAAGGAGAGGATGTCCTGATGCGCTTTTTGACAGACCCCGTCGGGCATACAGTACCGGCACCGCAGATTGCACAGGTCAGTCACAGATACCCGCAAATAGGTGATCTCTCTTTGATATTGATCCTTCATACTATCGCTTAATACCTTCCAAACGTACAATTCGGCCAATGGCAGACCTTACAGCCCTGACATAGACCTCCCGCACCCAAACGGCGCAGCTCCTCCCGGGTGAACCGCACCCCGGCAAAGGTCTGGGGCAGCACCACGTCCAGCATGGTAGTCTCCGAGTGGATGGCCGCCCCCGGCACGCCCAGGATGGTCACATCCTCCAAATAGGCAACGGTGAACATATTCCCCGGCTGGGCGGGAACGCCCTGGGTGACGACCTCCGCCCCGCTGTCCCGGATCGCAGTGGGGGTCAGGTCGTCCGGGTCAACGCTCATGCCGCCGGTCATCAAAATCAGCTTAGCCCCCCGGCTGACCCACCGATGAATGGCGGAGGTCAGCATGGACAAATCATCGTCGCAGAAAATGGTTCCCAGAATATCTGCGTCAAAGGCCGCCAGCTTTTTCCGCACCACCGGCTCAAACTTATCCTTGATGCGTCCGGTATAGACCTCGCTGCCGGTGACTATGATTCCCACAGGCAGATGTCTCCGGTAGGGAATCAGCTCCATCAGGGGCTGGTCTGCCTGAGCGACCAGCCCCTCCGCCTCCTCGATCTCTCGTTCCGGGCAGACCAGGGGCACGATACGCTCCCCGGCAAGCTGCATCCCCGCCCTGACCGGGTAGTGGTCGGGCAGGGTGGCGATGGTGATGTCCCCGATTTGATTCAGCCGGTCCAGCAGCGGCCGGTTCACCCGGAACAGGCCGTCCTCCTGGGCGGTCAGGGACATCTTGCCCTCGCTGGGGCCGGAATAGGCCGCATTGGGGAGCTGCGCCAGCCGGGACAGCCGCAGCGCCGCGTCCTCCTCATGGATTTCTCCGGCGTTTTCCTCCCAGACATAAAGGTGTCTCTTGCCCAGATTCAGCAGATGGGGAATATCGCTCTGTGTGACCACATGGCCCCGCTGAAAGGCGCGGCCCTTAAACCCGTCCCGAACCTCGGTGATGTCGTGGCAGAGAATCAGGCCCACAGCGTCCTCTGTTTTTACTTTTTTCATAGCTATTCCCCTTCTCTCCTTATGGAATCAGGCAGGCGTTCAGCCTTGTCCCGGCGGGCAGCTTTGGACTTCCCGCCGGAATCTCCGCCAGCAGATTGCAGCCGATCAGGCTGTGCAACACGCCGTTGCCCTGGCCCCGGTTCACCTGCATTCTGGCCGTTCCGTCCGACAAATCCAGACTTCCGCGAATCAGCCGGGTGCGGGGGCTGCGCTTTGGAAAATCCTCCTTCAGCGTGACGATCAGCTCCGGCAGCAGGGGCTGGCCGTGGCCCAAAAGCCTCCGCAGCGCAGGCAGCACCACGGCATAGAAATTCACCAGCGCCGAGGCAGGATTCCCGGACAGGCCGCAGTACAGTCTGCCGTTTTTCACGCCGTAGGCGGAGGCCCCGCCCGGCTTCAATTTCAGGGAGCGAATCAGCATCGTCACGCCCGCCCGCTCCATGGCGTCCGGAGTGAAGTCATAGTCCCCCACGGACACGCCGCCGGTGGAGATCACCAAATCGCACTCCTCCATGGCCCGGACGATGACAGCGGCAATGGCCTCCGGGTCATCCCCGACGATGCCGTAGTTCCGGGCGATGCAGCCCGCATGGCGCACCGCCGCCGTGAACGTGTGCCGGTTGGTGTTGACGATCTTTCCGCCGGAAAGGGCCTCTCCGGCCTCTACAAGCTCGCTGCCGGTGGATAAGATCCCCACTGTGGGTTGTTGGTATACCAGCGGGAACGTCACGCCCTGAGCCGCCAGCGTCCCCAACAGAGCGCTGTCGATCACAGTGCCCGCCTGAGCCAGCTGCTGCCCGCAGAGTACGTCCTCTCCCCGGGGCACCACGTTGTCGCCGGGCCGGGAGGGGGCAAAAATCTTCACCGTCTCTGCGGTAAACTCCGTATCCTCGTATTTGGTGACGGCGTTGGCCCCCGGCGGGATGGGTGCGCCGGTGAGGATTTTGGTGGCCGTGCCGGAGGTGACCTCCCGGCTCCACATGGAACCGGCGGGAACCTCCTCCAGAATCCGCAGCGTCACCGGCTGCTCCCGGCTGGCCTGCGCCGTGTCCTCCGCCCGGAACGCATAGCCATCATAGGGCGAACGGTCAAAGGGGGGGACGTCCCCTACGGCTGTCACTGGCTCCGCCAGAATACGCCCGTCCGCATCCTCCAGCGGCACACGCTCTATTCCCACGGGGCGCACCTGCTCCAACAGCAGCGCCCGCGCCTCCTGATAATCCAACCCTGTCCGCATGGTGATTCACTCCAAACTTATCGCGTTCCCCCGGAACGCAAATCAATATTACGCATTTAAATTTGTAAGTCTCACGAAAAAAGACCTGTTCTCGCTCAAAAAGCAGAACAGGTCTTCTAAAACGACGTGTTTGCTCTCCTTTTCAAGCGGGAAGGTCAGCCGGTTTCCCAACTGGCCCGGTGGCAAAACGCCAGGCCGCGGCGGCATAGGCTCCGCCCTTAGTCTCCGCGGCTCGGAGAAGCACGACCCTCCCCGTGGCGGGATACGCCACAGGGAGTTTCGTCATGATAGTCTATTGTACCCGATTTAAAGGAAAAGCACAAGCGTTTTTTCGGCTTTCTTTTACGCCTCGTCCCAGATGCAGTTCCGGGTGATGCCCAGGATCTCGCGGGCCTCCTGCGCGGTGGCGATCTCACGACCGGCCAGCTTGGACAGGGCCACAGCCCGCTCTACCAGCTGAACGTTGGTGGCGATGATCTTGCTGCCATCGGGGTTCTTGCCATAGAGGATGTTGTCCTCCAGGCCCACGCGCAAACCGTCGCAGCCCAGGGCCAGGCCGGCCAGCATCATGGGCATATGGGCCTTGCCGATACCGGAGACAGACCAGGTCGCGCCCTCGGGCAGCTTGCCCACCAGGAAGGCCAGGTTCTCGGCGGTGCCGGGCATAGAGCCGCCCACGCCCATGATAAACTGAATGTGGGGGGGCTTGGGGATACCGTGCTTGTTCACATAGTACATAACGGAGTCGATGTGACCGGTGTCGAACACCTCGAACTCAGGCTTGACATCCTGCTTGACAACCTCCTGAGACAGCAGGTTCAGGAAACGGGGGGAGTTCTCGAAGATATAGCTGTTGGACCAGTTCAGGGTGTTGGGGTCGAAGGAGCACATCTCGGGCTTCAGTGCGCCCAGGTGCTGCAGCCGCTTGTAATCCTCGTACTCGCCGCCGGAGGTGGTCAGGTTGATGATGATATCCACACCCTCCTGCTTGCACAGGGCGCGGGTCTTTTCCACGGCCTCGGTGAACTTCTCCAGGCTCATGGACTTGTAGCCGATCTGCATCACACCGTCCACCAGCTTGTCCTCGCGGACATGAATGTGGGCGATGGAAGCGCCGGCCTTGGCGCAGGCAACGATCTGCTCCGCCAGCTCGTCGGCGGTGTAGGGAACGGTGGGAGCCTGGGCCTTCTTGGTGCCGGCGCCGCACAGGCAGACCTGAATCATGATTTTATTGGACTTGGACATGGTAGGAATCTCCTTTCACAACTGTTAACGCTTTTATGGATAGTATTGGGACACTATTTAATCGCACATTTCGATGACCGTAGCCTGGCCCATGCCGCCTGCAATGCAGAGGGTGGCAAGGCCGTATTTCAGGCCGCGGCGACGCATCTCGTACATCAGGGTCACAAGGATACGGCAGCCGGAGGAACCGACAGGATGGCCCAGAGCCACAGCGCCGCCGTTGACATTGATGATGTCCATCTTGTCCTCCCAGTGGAGCAGCTTGATGCAGCCCAGAGACTGGGCGGCAAAGGCCTCGTTCAGCTCGATCAGCTGAATGTCATCCATGGTAAGGCCGGCGTTTTTCAGCGCCTTGGGCACCGCATACACCGGGCCGAGGCCCATGGTGCGGGGATCGCAGCCGGCAGTACCCATGCCGATGATCCGGCAAATGGGCTTCAGACCCAGCTCCTGAGCCTTTTCCTCGCTCATCATCAGCACGGCGGAGGCGCCGTCGTTCCGTCCGGAGCTGGAGGCGGCGGTGACTGTGCCGGTCAGCTCGCTGGTGTTGAACAGACGCTCGTCCTCGGTGTGGGTGATGTTGAAGCAGGGCTTCAGCTTGCCCATCTTCTCCAGGCTGGTGTCGCGCTTGGGGAACTCGTCGGTGTCAAACACGATGGGGGGCTTTTTCCGGCCCTGGGGTACGGTAATGGGAACGATTTCCTCCTTGAAGCGGCCCGCGTCGATGGCCTCGATGGCCTTCCGCTGGGACTCCATGGAAAACGCATCCTGCTCCTCCCGGGTGATGCCCAGCGTCTCAGCGATGTTCTCGGCGGTAGCGCCCATGTTGTAGCGGCCATAAATCTCCTCGGGCTGGGACTTGAACTGACCCTCGGTCACAGCGTCCACCAGCTCCGTGTTGCCGGTGCCAACGCCCCAGCGTGCATTGCGGAGATAGAACACCGCGTTGGACATGGACTCCGTGCCGCCTGCCAGCACCACGTCGGACAGACCGGTCATGATCTGCATGGCGCCGTTCTGCACGGCGGTCATAGCGGAGGCGCACTGGCGCATGACGGTGTGAGCGGAGGCAGAGGCGGGGATACCCACCTTCAGCGCGGCCACGCGGGCGATATTCGGCTCGTCAGAGGTCTGGCGGCACTGGCCCATGATGACCTCGTCAATCACAGCGGGGTCAACCTTGCTGCGGTCCAGGATGCCCTGCATCACGCAGCAGGCCAGATCGTAGGCGGAGCAGGGCTTCAGGGCCCCGCCAAACTTGCCCACAGCCGTGCGGCAGGCCTCCACGAGCACGACATTTTTCGTTTCCATTGTGAAAATTACTTCCTTTCCAAAATTAAAACTTCAATCTTTTTCTCTCCCCGCACCGCCTGGTAAGCAGTGCGGGGAGTTTTGATATTATTCTTCGACCGGCTCCAGGTAGGTGATGCCTACATAGTGGTCATGGTCGGTGCGCTCACCGGTGTAGACCACGGGCTTGAAGCCCTCCATGGTAATCTCCACAGTATAGGACGCGGCCTTGGGCAGATTCTCAAATTCCCAGTCGCCGGCCCAGTTGGTTACCGTCTCGCAGGTGGTGCCATCGGCCTCGCAGGTGATCTTCACCTTTGCGCCGATGCAGACCTCCTCCAGCTCCTTGGGATAGGCAACCGTGCCGGCCAGGAACCGGGAGGGGATATTCAGATGCACCACGTTGCCGGGGCTTTTCAGTCCCTCCAGCGGCGTGACCTCGTTGGCGGCGATCAGCTTGCTGACGGTGCTTTCCGGGTCGGCCAGATCGCCGAACACCAACGCCTGGTTGGGACAGGCCTCCACGCACCGGGGCTCGAAGCCGGGGTAATCGGGGTCATCCAGCAGCTCCGCGCACATGGTACATTTCTGGGGGAGCTGCAGCGCCTCGTTCCAGTACACCGCATGGATGGGACAGGCCTCCACGATCTGCTTCTGGCCCTTGGCCTTCTCCGGGTCGATAATCACGATACCGTCGGGACGCTGATAGACAGCGCCGTCCTTGGCCGCCGCCATACAGGCGGGGTTGTCACAGTGGGAACAGGGGGTGGGGACGGTGGCGGTTTTGATACGGCGCTCGTTGTCGCCGCGCTCCCATTCCACGATATTCATCCAATACTGGCCCATCTCAGGCTGAGACTTGGACAGGGCGGTATCCCAGCCGCAATGCTCGTCCTTGCAGGCCATAAAGCAGGCGTAGCAGGCCATGCACCGGGCGGAATTGATGGCAATTCCCGGCTTTTTCATCGGTTTTTTCAGCATGATCAGACAGCCTCCTTCTTCAAACTGTTGGGCCCCCACAGCAGATCCGCCTGCTCAGAGGTACGAATCGGCCGCTCCGTCTCCAGCTGCTGCTTGTCCACGGCGTCCAGAATATGCTCGAAGCCCTGACCGAAGTTCGGATCGGGATCGCACTTCTCGATGTCGATGTTGCAGCTGTAGGGAGCCATGGCGGGAACATAGTCGCCAATCAGACGGCCGGGGGTCAGCACATTGATGCTGCCGCCCTTGTCCCAGCTCTTGTACTTGCCGTACTCGATGGGGTTATAGATACCGGAGGAGGTGTAGGCATGAATCGTCTCGTAGTTGATTCGATAGGTGACACGGGCCACCATCAGGCAGCTGCCGCGGTCATTGAAGATACGCACCACGTCGCCGTCCTTAATGCCGCGCTCCTCAGCCAGCTTGTGGTTGATGTGACAGACCAGATAGGGGTTGCCATTGATAATTACCCGGTTCTTGGGAATCTCCCACAGCCACTTGGCGTGCTGATTGTAGTGGGTATGATAGTCAAAGCGCGGATGGGGCGAAATCATGCCGAAGGGATACTTGTCCGCAGACAGGGACTTGAAGCCCTCCCAGGAGTCCTGATACTGGGGAATGGGACGGCGGGCCTCGTCGTCGGGTGCCCAATAGGTCAGGGACTCGGACACGAACTCGAACTTGCCGGAGAAGGTGCCCAGCTTTCCTTCCTCCTGGAACACCTTATGGTTCATGGTGTCGCAGGGACGGTTCTCCGCGAACCACTGGAAGCCCGGATAGCGATCCCAATTCTCATACAGGCCGGTCTTGGGGTCCTTGTCCTCCTCATGGTCGGACACAGGCGGGACAAAGTAGCCCTTCTTCTTGAAGTCCTCCCAGGAGATGTACTTGGGCAGGTCGGAAAACTGCCAGAAGCGCTTGGCCCACTGTTCCTCTGTCCGGCCCTCGGTGAAGCGCTCGCCGAAGCCCAGCCGGGCCGCCACCTGAGAGAAGATCCAATAGTCGGAGCGGGAATCCCACAGCGGCTCGATGGCCTTGTCCTGGAAAACGATCAGCTGCCAGGAGTTGCCAGTCTGAGAGTGCGAGCAGTAGCCGCCGTTGCCGGAGGAGCCGACCTCGCCGATATCAACGCGCTCCAGGTTGGAGCAGGCGGGCAGAATCACGTCCGCATGACGGGTTTCAGGGGTCAGGTAGATGTCCTGATTGATGACGAACTCCAGCTCGGGGCTCTTATACATCTTGGCCCACTTGTTGGTGTCCAGCATGGTTCCAAAGAAGGAGCCGCCGTACCGCCAGAAGCAGTGAACCTTGTTATAGCCGGGCGCGGGATAAACGTGCCGGGTGAACTCCAGATCCACGCCGCCGCCGCAGAAGCCCTCGCCGTACCACTCGTAATGACCGTCCAGGATGGCGTCGGGCAGGTTGGGCCGATACAACACCTGCTCCACCGGGTTGGCGGGCATATCGTCGCAGATGGGGTATTTGGCAATGGAGGCCAGCGGGTCGGAATAGCCGCCGAACCAGAAGTTATAGTTCATGGGTGCGCCCACGGCGGGGGACCAGAAGGCGCGGCCGGGCTTGCCCATGCCCTGCATGGCGAACAGCAGCGTCATCAGACGGGCATACTCGGTGCCGTTGGAGTGGCGGCACGCGCCGCCGAAGCCGCCGCGCATACCGGAGCCGCCGGTGGTCACAGAGGAGGCCCAGCGCCGGGCGATGGCCTTGATGTCCATGGCGGGAACCAGAGACAGCTCCTCCGCCCACTTGGGAGTCTTGGGGGTGCCGTCCGGGCCGAGGCCCAGGATGTGATCCCGGAACTCATTGAAACGGTGGGCGTGCTGTGCGATGTATTTGGTGTCATAGGTGCCTTCCGTCAGCCAGACATAGGCAATGGCCTCCAGAATGGCGGCGTCGGTGCCCATCCGGGGCCCAATCCACTTGGTCGCCTGCTTGACAGAGGTGTAGTTGTTGAAGGGGTCGATGTAGATGAACTCGATGCCCATCTCCTTCATCCACCAGCGCCACAGCGCGGACTCCTGGGCGGAGTAGCCGCCGCGGCTGGTATCCGGGTCGGTAGACCAGCAGATAATCGTCTCCGTGTTCTGCATGGCCATTTCCAGCATATCATAGGGCTCCGGGCCGCCCAGCCGCCAGTAGTAACCATAGGAGTGAGGGGTGCCCCAGTGGAAGCCCTCCCAGGAGTCGGGGTTATCCGCAATGCGGGTGTAGCCCAGCATGGTAAAGAAGCGGTTGAACAGAGAAATCTTGTAGCCGACCAGACCCCAGCTGTGATGGGAGGAGGTGCAGGCGGTGATTGTCTCTTTGCCGTAGGTCTTTTGCAGACGCTTGATTTCCCGGGCCACCAGAGACAGAGCCTCGTCCCAGGAGGCGCGGCGATAACCGGACTTGCCCCGGTTCTCGGTGTTGCGGTTCTTGCCGTCCGGCGTCTCCACAAAGTCCTCGCGGATCATGGGATATTTCAGACGGTCATAGGCATAGGTCTTATCTCTCTCGCAATAGCCCAGCAGGGACATGGTCATCTTGCGCTGGGGGGTATATTCCTTGCCCCGGGCCTTAATGACCCATCCGGCGGGGTCGTCGTCGTTAAACACGATGGGGCGCACCCGGCGAATCACACCGTCGATGGTGTGCAGCGTCATGGGACCGCCCACGCAAACGCTGTGGGAGATCTTTTCCCGCTTGCTGTCGGAACGCATTGGTATTTCAAAACTCATAGAATCCTTACCTCCTCATACCGTTACTTCCACCATCTGGCGGGCATAGTCGGAACGGGGATCGATCTCTACCATGCTGCCGACGTACTTGCCGTCCTTCCGCTCGAAGCAGCGCATGTCAAAATCCTCGATGATCGGGATCCAGAACACCCGACCATCCGGCCCCATGTAATGCTTGCCCAGGTGGAACTGGTGCTGGAGCAGCTCAATGTCGCCGCCCTCGCCGTGCCAGGTCTTTTGTGCCTCGGCGTAGTGCAGGTTCAGGAAGCTGGGGTTGACGACGCCATAGCGCTCCCAGCGCATGGGGCCGATATTCTTCCAGTCATCCGTCATGGAGTTCATCGTCTCCACGATCACATCATAAACGTCGGTACCGGGCATACCACAGCCCTCAAAATCCTCGTACCAGACGCGATACGCGCACATATGCTCGCTGGGGTGATTCTTCAGCGCATCCTTCACGCGCTGAACCAGCTCCTCCTTCAGCATGGTAACATTCCCATCCGGCAGGCGGAGCAAATACTTTTTTACCAGATCCATATTACAGCCCCCTTATCGAATGACGTGGTTGCCCACAAGGTCGGAAATGGAGGCGGTGGGGCCGCTCTGACGCTCCCCGTCATAACCGTAGCTCCAGTCCACGGGCAGATCTACGACCTTCGTCACCCGGGACTGACCCAGGACGGTACCGGAGCCGTGATACTTCTGATCCAGGTTTTCCTTCGCCAGAACCAGTGCTTCTTCCTCGCTCTCCGCAACCACCCAGGTCTTTGCCGTGGTGACAAACCGGTACAGCGGCTCTGTGGGCCGATCCAGCAGGCGCTTGTCCGCCTCGCAATAATACTTTTTCTTCATGACAGCACCCTCCTTACGGCATCCGGCATTCCGGAATGTACCGGCCATTGATCCAGGGATCGTATTTTGCCATGAAATTCTCGTCGTCCCCGGCAAAGGTATACTGACCCAACTCAGAGGGATGCACCCACTTGTACTCGGTGTAAACCGTGCCGGCAGGCTCGGACTGCCACTTGTTGACCGCCTCATAATAATTATGATAGTCGCACTTGGTATGGGTGTTGTGGGTGATATTGCCGCAGGCGATATGCTCCACAGTGCCGTCCGTGGGCCGCTTGTGACCGGTCATGGTCAGCTTGTCCACGGTGATCTTCATCCCCAGCTGCTCCCAGGCGATGCGCTCGGCAACCTCCTCGCCGGTTTCATTGGTGCGCTGGACGCCATGGGGGAATTCCCACACGCCGCCGCTGTTTTTTCCGATCAGCACATTACCGGTGGGGCCGGCGTGGTGTTGAATCAGGACAGAAATATATTTCATATCGTGTACACCTCACTCGTCAGCACACTTAAAGCGTGTACTGATGCTCTTCCATCTGGTAGCCCTCGGCCTCCAGCTGGGCGCCGACACGCTCCCGGAACTGACGGACTGTCTCCTGCCAGACGTCGCGGTCAATCCGTCTGACCTCGACGCCGTCCTCACAGACGCTCGCCCATTCCAGAAAGCCCCGGCGGGTGCTTCTACATACAAACTTATAGGTCTTCATGTTTAAGCCTCCCTGTTGGGAAAGTCCCTGACCGCACAGGCCAGTCCTCTCCCCCGTTACTTCTTTTCTTCCGCAGCGGAACCGTCCTGCCAGGACATGAAATCCATATCCTCGGCGGGGAGCTGTCCCGTTGTGTCCAGATACGCGATGATTCCCCGTTCCGCCGCCACCATGACGCCCATGGGGTCCATGTTGGCCTTGGGAGTGATCTCAAACAGCTGATCCGCAAGCTCGGTCAGGTTTTTAATCATGGCGGTCGTGGCCTCGTTCACCGGCCAGGCCTTGTGCCGCCCCTCCTCTGCGTCCAGGGGGTGGATAAAGCATTGATACTGATCCCGAAACAGGAAAACATACATGATCTCCATTTTGGACAGAATCCCTACCATTTTGGCGCTGTTCAGGGCCAGCATCAGCTTGTCCTTGTCCTTTTTCAGCAGCCGCAGGCGGATATCATTGGCATGATCCTCCCTGTTCCGGCGTTCCTTGCTTTTACGCGCTCCGGGCTTTTGTTCCTCGCTCATACCTTACTCCAAAACACCTCCGTTTCCTATGTTTCCTAAAATAGGGTACCGGGCTGGTTCCCACACAGCGGGCGGATTTGAAATCCGCCGGGAGCGCACCCCACCACAGGCTTCGTCTCCGCCCCGCGGTTCTGCTTCGCGGGGCCTGTTTTTTGCAGTCCCTTGCCCGTCCAAAAGGGCGCAATAACACCCTTCCTTCACAAATTGTATTTTAAACCATGGAACGGCTCCAATGTCAATCGGAATTTTTTGTAACGGAGCCCGAACCAATATTCGGTCATAAATCCGAATCCTCCGTTTTTCCCGATTTTACGGGGTTTTTGGCGGTTTTGTCACAGCCGTTTGGTTGTGACAAAACTTTTTTTCGGTGTTTCCGTTCTTCGAGCAGTTTGCTATGATAAAGAGTGGAGTAGGTTGCTTTTATCGTTTACAACATATTTGGGAGGTTTCTGATCTATGAAAAAGAGTTCCGGTCTGACCCGCAGAATTCTTCAATACATCTGCGGGCTGATTTGCATGGCTATCGGCCTTGTGCTTTTAAAGCGCACCAACTGGGGCGTTTCCCCCATCACGGCTGTTCCGGATGCGGTGGCCAATATTACGCCCCTGACGCTGGGCAACGCCACGATTCTTCTCCATCTGGTCTGCGTCATTCTTCAAATCATTGTGCAGAAAAGGGTGACGCTGAAAAGCGTCCTGACCATGTGCGTGGGCGTTCCCTTCGGCTATCTGGTGGATTTCTTTATGTGGCTCTGGTCGCCCTCGCTGGTGATTTGGCAGAAGTGCATTGCCCTTGTGCTGGGAATCGCAATTCAGGGCTTCGGCGTTGCACTCATCAGCGGCTGCGACCTGATGCTGCCCGCCCCGGACGAATTCAACAACGTGTTCAGCCAAATCTATCACAAGAAGCTGTCCAATGTGAAGATGTGCGCGGATGCGGTTTATGTGGTCGTCGCCATCGTCATCAATTTGATCTCCACCCATTCTCTGGCCAGCGTGGGCATCAGCTCTATCGCCTCGGTGCTGTTGACCGGGCGCTTTGTCGGGCTGTCCTTTAAGGTTCTGCCCCAAATCAAAATGCCGCCGTTTTTCAGCTCCTCCGCTTCCAAAGCGGAATCCTGAAACGCGGGGAGCAGCTTTTCAATCCGCTGATACCCAATTCTTTTCTTTTCAGAAACGCGCCGTTCTCTCCGGAGGGCGGCGCGTATTCTGTCTGGGGATTTTTCCATCTCCATTATATTCAAAACACAAAAAGAGTCAAGATTTCAAGCGTAAATTTGGTGCATATTTCTGCAAATTTTCGTGCTGTCGCAAAAATGGCCCCTGCCAACGCAGGGGCCATTCAGTCTGTCAAAAAAGTCTATCTACGAAAAGGAAACCAGACGAAAGGTTCAGGAAGCCCTCCGCAGGAGTTTTGTTGCAAAGCAACAAAATAAAGTGAAATACGTCTTTTTAGCCGGGCGTGTACCGGCAAAAAGACACAGGGAGGCGACGACTGTGCGAGCGAAGCGAATGCAGAGAGGAGCCGCATATTCGAACCAAATGTAAGCATTTGGTTCGAGAGCCTGTCGTTTTATGACAGGCTCAATGGCCCCTGCCAGCGTAGGGGCCATTCTCTATAAACTTATTCTATCCGGTTCACTTCTGCTCGTCAGCGGCCATGGCAGCGCAGGCGCACAGGGACAGGAACGCACGCTCCTTGGTATCGGAACGGCTGGTCAGGGCGATGGGAATCTTCGCACCCACCACGACGCCGCAGGCGGAGGCGTGGCCGTTCATCTGGAGGGACTTCACCAGCAGATTGCCGGTCAGCAGCGTAGGCACCACAATGCCGTCAAACTCGCCGCAGATGGGGCAATCATAGCCCTTCAGCCGTGCGGCCTCCTTGGAGACGATCAGGTCATAGGAGATGGGGCCGACCAGATTGGCGTCCACAAAGGGCTTTTCCTTCTGGTCACGGACGATGTTCTGGGCCTCGATGGTGTCGGGCATATGGAACGCGGGCCGCTCGGTCAGGGCCAGCAGCGCGATATTGGGATGCTCATAGCCCAGAACCTCCAGCAAACCGACCATGTTCTGCACGATCTTCTTCCGCTGGGGAACGTCGGGCTGCACCACCACGGTCACGTCGGAAACCGCCAGCACCCGGTCATAGCCCGGGAACTTCAGCAGCGTGACCTGGGTAATCAGCTTGTCGGTACGCAGATGGTTCTTCGAGTCGATGATGGGCAGCAGGAACTCCCTCGTCTGCACGTTGCCGCGCATCAGAGCGTCCGCCAGACCGTCGTGTACCATATCAATGGCCATCTGGGTGATATTTATCCCCTCGGGCACGGCCTTCAAGGTGTATTTCCGGCTGATCAGGCCCAGATCCTTCAGCATCGTGGTGATCTTTGCCTCGTCGCCCAGGAGAATCAGCTCGGCAATGCCCCGCTCCTCGGCTTCAAACGCGCCCTGCAAAATATTCTCGCACGCCGCGTCCACGATGACCACCCGCAGGGGCCGTTTCAGCTCCTTGGCCTTGTCAACGATAAAATCAAAATTGGTCTTGTACATACTCTTCCAGCTCCTCTTGATTTTTTACAAAGTCGCCCTGGGAAAAGGCGCTTCCCGTTCATTTTCTACACTGCTAATATAATCCATCCTTGACAAAAAGTCAATCATACAAATGAAGTTTTTCTCGCATTTTTACCCGAAAAATGGTTCTGTTGCTGCATCGGCAGGGATTTGTATCCTTTTGTCACCACTTGTAACCCTCTTTTTCCAAATATATCTTGAACCCGACTCCCGGATTGTGTTATCTTTATTGGTAGTTCAAGAATTTGAGGATATTATAATTTAAAGGAGGACAATTAGTGTGAGAAAGAAACAGCTGATTTGCGCCATTCTCGTTCTTGCCATGCTGATCGGCGTGACACCGGCCTATGCCGCCGTGCAGGAGGATTCCGCCGACACTCAGGCAGCGGTCACAACCGTTATCATGGACGAGGATGATACCACGGAGCCCGACCCGGAGCCTTCCGAGGAAACCGAACCGGAACCCTCCGAGGAACCCGACCCGGAACCCTCCGAGGATCCCGAACCGGAGACGCCGGAGGAGCCTGACCCGGAAACGCCCGAGGAACCGACCACATACACCGTCACCTTTATCCTGGGCGAAAGCCAGATCACGATTGAGGTGGAGGCAGAGGACGGAGAGGACACTGTGATTCCCGCAGAGTCGGTTCCCACCGAGGACGAGGACGGCAACGCCGTCATTCGCTGGTATTCCTCCGACCTCAGTGCGGTGGTGGAGCCTTCCGAGCTGACCCTGACCGGGGATATCACGCTGGTGGCCTGGTTCGCCCCGACGCTGATCTCCGACCACTCCGCCTATATGGGCGGCTATTCAGACGGCTCCTTTGGCCCGAACAATTCCCTGACCCGCGCACAGGTAGCGCAGATTCTCTATAACCTGCTGGTGGACACGTCCGCCGGTTCGTTCCCCTGCACCTATTCCGATGTCAGCAGCGACGCCTGGTATTATACCGCTGTCACCACTGTCGCCTCTTTGGGACTGCTTGACTGCGACGGTGGGGAATTTGGCCCGGACGAGGCCATCACCCGCGCTGAGTTCGTCGCAATCGTCACCCGTCTGGTCAACAGCGTAGAGGCAGAGAATCCCTTCAACGACGTATCGGAGTCTGACCCCTATTATGAGGCTATCATGACCGCCTACGCTCTGGGCTGGGTAACTGGCATGACGGAGGACACCTTCTCCCCTGATACCGGTCTGACCCGGGCACAGGCAGTCACCATCTTCAACCGCATCCTGGGGCGCTCCGCCGACACCTCTGTGATTGCCTCCGGCGAGGGGCTGCGCTCCTTTACAGACGTATCCACCGGGAGCTGGTTCTACGCCGCCATTATGGAGGCCACCATCGACCATGAAGCCGACACCACCGGCGAAGCGGAGGTCTGGACTTCCTATACTCACTCCTACACCGTCACCTTCCTGGTGGACGGCAACGCCACGACCATGTATGTCTATCCCGGTGAAACGGCCGGGAGCAGCGGCATCCCCACCACCAACGCCTCCGGCAAATCCATTGCCCGCTGGGTCATCACCGGAACCAATACCATGGCTGACCCCTACATCACAGAAGTAACTGCCAATGTGTCCTATACCGCCTGGTACTCCCCTTCCCTGGTCACCAGCCATGTGGTCTATATCAACGGCTACAGCGACGGAACCTTCCGCCCGGATAACTCCCTGACCCGCGCAGAGGCCTGCCAGATGCTCTATTCCCTTCTGAGCAGCCAGAGCCGCGGCTCCTATGCCACCACGTTTGCAGACGTGGCCTCCGACTCCTGGTATTATGAGGCCATCACCACGCTAGCGTCCCTGAATATCATTACCGCAACCGGCGGGAATTATTACCCGGACGAGACGATCTCCCGGGGCGAGTTTGTGGAGATGATCTCCCGTCTGACGACTCTGTCTCACAGCAGCAACAGCTTCACGGATGTGGATGAATCCAACCCCTACTACTATGCCATCTCTACGGTCAGCGCCAAGGGCTGGGTAAATGGTATGGGCGACGGAACCTTCTCCCCGGACAGCGCCCTGACCCGCGCTCAGGCAGTCACCATCTTCAACCGGATCATGAACCGCTACGGCGACAGCTCCGCAGAAAACGCGATGGATTCCCGGTACACCTTCTCTGACCTCAGCTCCTCCCACTGGGCCTTTGTAGCCGTGATGGAGGCCGCCACAAGCCATACCTATACCGGCAGCGGCAAGTCGGAAACCTGGACATCCTACACCCATACCTCCACCGGCACAGTGAACTGGGAAAGCTCTGACAGCGTGGTAAACGCCGCCACCATCATTCTCAGCTATTCCTCCACCTATTCCGGGAACTATACGCACAGCTATAACGTGGACTACTCCAACACGGCCAAGGAAAACTACGTCAACAGCAAGGGCTATTCCAGCTCCACCGGCTACCTGATCTGGGTCAGCCGCGCCTGCCAGAAGGTCTATATCTTCACCGCTCTAAGGGCAACTGGAAGCTGAGCAAAACCTTCATCTGCGGCACGGGCAAGAGCAGCTCCCCCACGCCGGTATGCGTGACCTATATCACCTATAAGCAGTCCGGTTGGTATACCTCCTCCTATACGGTGGCCCCAGTGGTGCGGTTCTACCCCGGTTCCGGCTATGCGTTCCACTCCCGTCTGTACTACCCCGGCTCCTCCACGCTGAAGGACGCCTCCATTGGTTATCCCATCTCTCACGGCTGCGTTCGGATGCTCACCCCGGATGTGACCTACATCTATAACTATGTCCCGGTGAATACCACCGTGGTCGTTTACTGATTGATTGTTAACAGCACTGAACCCCCGGAGTCAGGTTTGCGCCTGGCTTCGGGGGTTAAAGGATATGTGGATATTTTCTATTCTTTAGATTGGGGCTTTGCTCCAAAAAATATCCACATACCTTTTAAACAAATCACCACAATCCTAGAGCAACACCGCGCAAAAATAAAGAGAGCAAAAAACTTTTCCTGTAGCTGATTCTCCACCAGGATATTACGAAAACGGCCCTATATATCGCCGTTTGGAACCTAATTACTTGAGTCTACACCGCAGGAATTCGAGAAAGTACGACTGCTAATCACCTCAGCAACCGTGGGACAGACAGGTTATATAGATAAGTCGCAACATCAGTTCCAGGCCATAGGGGTTATGGAAATTCATTCTCTCTAGGGAACCATACGCTCAATCTGCTCGAGAAGTTCTTTCTTTTTTGTCTGCACCCAGGCTAATTCGTCATTCAGGACAGACAGACTACTCAGTTTATCCATAATCTGATTTTACCATATTTGGTGTCTTTTTCCCCTTTATTTTTGTGCGGCGTTGCCTTAGAAAAGCTATTGCTATTTTTATATTTCTACTTTTGTTTACTTGGATAGCTCATCAGTCAGGAACGGAAAGTTTTGTGGAAGGACTTCTGCTCTCATTCGGCTACCTGATTGAGCTGACAATGCTCAACACCTGTTTTCTCGACGGGATACTATATTAAGCAGGTGCGCTTGCTTGAAACGGAGCGCATGGATAGAGAATATCATCGAAAATGATTCCATGTGAAGGCCATGCTTCCGATGCTACCCCTGTTTGCTGTGAGTGGTACTCTCGTTTCTCTGATGATGGCGTGGATTTAGTAGTGCAAAGGAAAACAGTTCGCCGCAGCACCGCCAAAGTTCTAGCTTTTGGTCAATATTGAAGTCAAAGGGAGCTCAAGGCAAACGCAGCGTTCAATCATATTGGCGACACACTGGCACTCATAGAAAAGGAAAAACCAAAATTCCCATCATCAGGCAGTCCAATCGGGAGTACACCCAAGTACTAAGTGGAAAGATAGCAGCCTATGTGGAGTGCCAAAATGCAAAAAACAGATGTAAGACTATCTCATTGCCCCCCCAAAATATCAAGCCGATTTTTGGCGTAATGCAGGGGCGAGATAAACGTAGAAAACAGCAGGAACAGTATAATCCGAACAGGTAGCCTAAACCGGCAGGTCGTCACAGAAAATCGTGGTGGCCTGCTGGTTATTTCCTTTGCTCGTAAGCGTAAACTCTCCTGCCGACTACCGCAGGGAAGTCAATCATCATAAGATATATAATGAAAATTGGCCCCGCCGATGGAAAACCACCGACGGGGCCAACTAAGATTTAGAGATTAAGGTATAAACCTATTGTATTACATTAGGCGCAAACGCCGCACCAATACAAGCACAGACTGCTAAGAACGAGCTTACTTGTAATCGTGGTCGCCGTCCAGATCCTTTGCCAGCTCTGCATACTCCTCGGGGTGCTTCTCCTTGAACCACTCTACCGCAGTGACGCGGTCGTGGATTTTACCAGCATAGGTTCTCGGATTCAGCAGTTCCTCGTCGGAGTCCTTGGAGCAGCGCCATCTCCACCAGATGCCGGAGAAGCGCTCGTCCACCTGATCGTTCTCGGTGCCACCGTAGTTTCCATAGTTCAGAGAAATCTGCGTGGAATATGCCTCAGACAGGGTGTTGACCCGCAGATCATTCATCAGAGCTCTCTGCATAGGCCGCTTGCACAGGGCGGAGGCCACGCAGCGGGCATGATAAGGAGCGGACTTGATGATACGGGCGCACTCCCATGCACGCTCCAGAACCTTACCCTTGGGCGCGACCTCAGAAACCATACCCCAGTCGTATGCGGTCTTGGCGTCGATCTGGCCGCCGGTGAGGATCAGATAGTTGGCGTGCTTGAGGCCAATCATCTGCTGAAGCAGCAGGCCCATGCCGTCGCCGGAAACCATGCCGGAGGACAGGTGAGGATCGTCAAAGTAAGTATCCTCGGAGATGATGGTGATGTCACAGAGGCAGGGTGCATCCCAGTGGAAGCCAGGGCCGGGCATAGCGCCGATCGTAGGAACATCCAAATCGAACACCATGTTCTTGATGAGGTTCACGTCATCATAATACTGATGCTCAAAGCGCTCATCTGCATAGCGATCCCAGCCGTTGGGGTCCTGATCCTGAATCCAGTCCTCGGTGGCCGAGGTTCAGATAACCACCTCATTCTCGTGGTCCATGGAGATGATGCGGGACAACTGCCCCATGGCGCGGTGCATACCGCCGGACCAGTAGGGCTTGTGATCGCCGGTGCGAATAGCCACCTGCAAAATACCGTCCTCACGGGTCAGTTCGGCATAGTTCTTAAACCATTCCTTGTACTCCTCAAACTTGGGCAGTTCCACATAGGGAACCATCTGCTTACTATAATCTTTTGCCATAGTTACCTCCTAAATTCTAAGGCGCAACGCGCCGGGGTGATGATGTTATGGTATCTGCCGCACCCTGCACAAGATAGGCCGCTTCCTGGAGCGCGTCAACAGTGCCGGAGCGCAGCTGTCCGACTGCGCCGCTCAAAAGCAACACGGCATCCCGGTTATCCGGGTGCTGGGTCAACTGGTTTCTCAGAGTATCCCGAAGCTCCGTCAACTGGAGCGCCTCCTTTTGCAAAAAGGCATCCAGCCGAAAAGCGTCCGGCTGCTCCCTGGCTGCCGCAGCCAAATCCTTCATGGTCTGCGCGTGCCGTGTCAGCTCCGCTTTGATTTTCCTGTGTTCCTCGCCCTCCGCATAAGTGACGAATACAGTTTCCATGAATTCCTGTAGCAGCCCCGATTGCTCCTGCCAAAGCGGAACAGTACCGGGAAGGTCGCTGCCCAAAACCTCCAGTGCAAAGCCGGATTGTGTCATGGAAAAAAGCAGGGTAGCATGAGGCGTCTCCGTCATGCGTAGAGCATAGTCATAGCCGGGCAAAGTAAAGCTGCTGGCCGAAGGTGTCGTGGTGACATCCTGCCACGCGTCACAGCCGTCAAGATCTCGGAGAAGCTGCGATACAAGATATTCTGTCTGGGGCCTGTCCTCAAGGAGCAGGGTACATGGCTCCACGCGCAACAACTCTGCCACGAGCCTTATGGCGGAGATGCCGCTGTCCAGTGGCGAGCTCCCCTCCGGAGCAGTATATCGCAGCTGACGCAGTAGCGAAAACAAATCTGCCCGCCGCTGTGTGGCAAGGAGTACCGCGTTTTTGTAAAATAGCGTCGTTACCGGGTCAGGCTGAGATGCTTCTGCCTGCCGGAGACACTGCTGTTTCAGAGCCTGTTTTCGCTGCAACTGCTGGAGCAGTGCATCCTGCTGCAATTTCTCCTCGGTCATGGACATCCCACCTCAAGCTTCGTATGCGGCCTTAATGTAAATCATAACACACAATTTGATGAAATACAAGATATTTTTCACTTTGTAGCAAGGCAGTCGTAGGAAAAAGCTGCAATTCCCCATTTCCCCCTTGCATTCTCCCTAAAATTCAGGTAATATCAGCTTATCATGATGTGACAGGTGATTCCTTTGAAGCAGATTCTATGCCTCGCCGCCTCACCCTGGCGGACTTCCCCCACCCGCACCCAGCGGTTTTTGGAGGTTTTCTCCGATGCGGAGGTGCTTTTTTTCGAGCCGCATACCCCCAGACCTCCCCGCCGGAACGGGGAACGGATACGCCCCATGACCTATCTGTACACCCTCCCCCCTATCCCGCCCATCATAGAGGAACGGCCCCGGCTCAGCGCCGCCAACCATCGGAAGCTGCTCCATATTATTGTGGACGCCATGCGTCACCATCTGTTTCAGCAGCCCCTTCTGTGGGTCTGCTCCCCGATCTATGACGAGCTGGTGGACGAGATTCCCCACTCCGGCCTGATTTATGACTGCGATCAGGACTGGTCGCGGCTGCCCATCCTGCTGGAAAGTCAGCTCACCTGCCGGGCGGACATTGTATTCGCCGCCTCCCCCGGCTTGCAGGAGCACCTCTCCCCCTGTAATCACAACATTGTGGTGGTGCCCAACGGCATCCCCTTTGAGCGATATGACGCGGTTCGCACGGATGCGTTTCTCTGTCCTCTGGATATGGCCCGCTGTGCGTCCCCCATATTCGGCTATGTCGGCACCGTCTGGCCCAACCTGAATCTGACACCGGTGGAGGCGGCGGCCACCGCCCATCCGGAGTGGAGCTTTGTCTTTCTGGGGCTGGTCAGTCGGCACAACCGCTATGTTTCCAGCGTCCGCAAGCTGCCCAACGTCTATTTTCTGGGGCCAAAGCGGGCCGCGGACATCCCCCCCTATCTGCGCCATATGACCGCCGGGATGATGCTTCTGCGGGACGGCATGGAGGACAACGACATTCTCTCCCCCCGGGTCTATGAGTATTTCGCCCAGGGCCTGCCGGTGGCCGCCATGTACCACCATCTGCAAAAGGAGGTCTACCCCACCCTGATCGACTCCGCCTATTCCATCCCCCGCTTTGTGGAGATGTGCGAAAAAATCGTGCAGCACGACCCCACGGAGAAAAAGGTAGCCCGTCACAAAATCGCCGCCGATTCCGACTGGTCGAATCGCTGCCGTCAGGTTCAGCAGGCCGTGGAGGACAGCAAGCTTCTGGAGGAATTGGATTTGACCCGCTCCATCGACGACGGGCGGGATTGGTTCAAATAGGGCGACTGACAAAAAGCGATAAAAGCACCGTCCTTTTTTTCATTCTCTCTGGTGCAACCGCAGAAAATTTGACTTTTCCCGTCGGGCAGGCTTGCATTTCTCCGGTCTTTCCGGTAAAATAAATGTAAACACATCAAAGGCCAAAGGCCCTCGGCTTTGGGCCGGGTATCGCAGGAAAAGGGGTGCAAGGATGGATCCGATTTTCATTGGTTATGCCGGCGGTTTTTCCCAGGGTATCTTTGCGCCCATCCGTATGTACGCATAAAATTTCAGCAGGAAGCAGTTCCCCATGCTTCCTGCTTTCGTTTTGGAGGTTTTTGAAATGTCGAAAAAAGTAGCAATTATCATGGGCTCCGACAGCGATTGGCCCACAGTAAAGGCCACCTGCACCGAGCTGAACAAATTCGGTGTTCCCTACGAGGCGCATATCATGAGCGCCCACCGCACCCCCGCCGCCGCTGCGGAGTTTGCCCGCACCGCCCGGAGCAACGGGTTCGGCGTCATTATCTGCGCGGCGGGCATGGCGGCTCATCTGGCCGGGGCCTTTGCCGCCAACACCACCCTTCCCGTCATCGGTATCCCGCTGAAGGGCGGGGCCATGGATGGACTGGATGCGCTGCTGGCCACTGTACAAATGCCCTCCGGGATTCCCGTGGCAACCGTGGCCCTGAACGGGGCCAAAAACGCCGCCGTGCTGGCTGTGCAGATTCTGGCGGTTTCCGACCCTCAGTTGGCCGCAAAGCTGGACACCGGACGGACGGAAATGGTAGAGCAAATCGCCGCCAAGGAGTCCAAGCTCCAGACCGAGGTGGCTGCCCTGTGACGCGCCGCTCCATCGGCCCACAGAAAAAGGAGGGACTTCCCCTGAACTGTCTATGTACCGATGACAAGCTCCACGAGGAATGTGGTATTTTCGGCATGTCCTGTCCTCCCAACGAGGACAGAGATCCCGCTCTGGCCGCCTACAACGCCCTGTTCGCCCTGCAACACCGGGGCCAGGAATCCTGCGGCATCACCGTCAACCGGGACGGGGATCTGCTACAGCATAAGGACACCGGTCTGGTGCCGGATGTGTTCTCCAAGGAGCATCTGGAGGCGCTGTCCGGGGCGCAGATGGCCATTGGTCATGTGCGCTATGCCGCCGACAACAGCCTCCGCACCGTGACCAACGCCCAGCCCATCATCGTTCACCACGCCTCCGGCTCCATGGCCCTGTGTTACAACGGGAAGCTGGTGAACAGCAAGGCGCTGCGAACCGAGTGTGAAAACCGGGGCGCTATCTTCCGCACCACCAACGATGCGGAGGTCATTTCCTATATGATCGTCCGGGAGCATCTGCGTACCAACACCCTGGAGGACGCGGTATTGAATGCCATGCAGTTCATGATCGGCGCGTTCTCCCTGATTGTCATGGACCAGACCCGGCTGATTGCCGCCCGGGACCCCAACGGGTTCCGCCCCCTGTGCATGGGGAAGGTAGGCGATTCCATCGTCTTTGCCTCGGAATCCTGCGCCATTCAGGCGCTGGGGGGATATCTGATTCGGGACGTGAAGCCGGGCGAGGTCATTGTGGCCGAGAAGGGCCGCATTGACAGCTATCATTGCGGCATCCTGGCTAAGTCCTCCCTGTGTATGTTCGAGCTGATTTATTTCACCCGGCAGGACTCCATCATCGACGGCGTTTCGGTGGGACACTTCCGGGAGCAGGCCGGGCGGATGCTGGCCCGGCGGAACACCGCTCAGGGCGATTTGGTCATCGGCGTACCGGACTCCGGCCTGGCGGCCGCCATGGGCTTTTCCAAGGAATCCGGAATTCCCTATGGCATTGGCCTGATGAAAAACCGCTATATTCAGCGGGCCTTTATCCAGTCCCAGCAGTGGGAGCGGGACAAGTCGGTTCGCATCAAGCTCAACGCCCTGGCCGCCGTGGTGCGGGGAAAGCGGATTATTCTGGTGGATGACTCCATCGTCCGGGGCACCACCTGTAAGCGTATCGTAAAGATTTTGCGTCACGCCGGGGCCACGGAGGTTCATATGAAGGTAACGGCCCCGCCCTTCCTGAATCCCTGCTATTTCGGCACCCACATCCCGGACAGCAGCCAGCTGGCCGCCTACGGACGCACCACCGAGGAAGTGTGCGAGATGATTGGGGCGGACTCTCTGCAATATATGTCCGTGACAGACCTGAAGGATTTAATGGACGGTCTGCACATGGGCGTGTGCGATGCGTGCTTTACCGGTCACTATGTCCTGCCGATTCCAAGGGATACGACAGGCAAGGCCGTTTAATCCCAACAACATGGAGGAATGATGAATATGAGCAACCTTTCTAAATCCGACTCCTACGCCGCAGCCGGCGTAGACGTGACCGCCGGTTATGAGGCGGTGAACCGTATCAAGCCTCTGGTAGCCTCCACCAATATCCCCGGCGTGCTGGGCGGGTTGGGCGGCTTCGGCGGCCTGTTCGCCCCGGACGTGTCCGGGATGAAAAAGCCGGTGCTTGTCTCTGGCACCGACGGCGTAGGCACCAAGCTCAAGCTGGCCTTTTTGATGGACAAGCATGATACCGTGGGCATTGACTGCGTAGCCATGTGCGTCAACGACGTGGTCTGCGGCGGGGCCTCTCCCCTGTTCTTCCTGGACTACATCGCCTGCGGCAAAAATGACCCCGCCCGCATCGAGCAGATCGTCAAGGGTATCACGGACGGCTGCAAGCAGGCGGGCTGCGCCCTGATTGGCGGCGAGACTGCCGAAATGCCCGGCTTCTATCCCGTGGACGAATACGACCTGGCGGGCTTTACCGTGGGTCTGGTGGACTATGACAACATCATCGACGGCAAGAGCCTGCAGGAGGGCGACGCGCTGATCGGTCTGGCCTCCTCCGGCGTTCACTCCAACGGCTTCTCTCTGGTTCGCAAGGTGCTGGGCATCAACGAGGAGACGGTGAAGGTCTACTATGACGAACTGGGCTGTACGCTGGGCGAGGCGCTGCTGACCCCCACCCGCATCTATGTCAAGGCAATTCAGGCCCTTTTGAACGGCGGCATTGCGGTGAAGGCGGTCAGCCATATCACGGGCGGCGGCTTCTATGAGAACGTCCCCCGGATGATGACTGAGGGCCTGTGCGCCCGGATTCAGCTGGACACCTTCCCCAAGCTGCCCATCTTTGACATCATTCAAAAGGACGGGAACATTCCCATCCGGGATATGTACAACACCTTCAACATGGGCATCGGCATGATTGCCGCCGTTCCCGCCGAACAGGCTGAACAGGCTGTCTCCCTTCTGAACGCAGCCGGGGAGCAGGCCTACTGCATCGGCTCCGTGGTAAAGGGGACCGACGGCGTTGAGGTGCTGGGCCTATGAAACGCATCGCCGTTCTGGTTTCCGGTGGCGGAACCAACCTGCAGGCGCTGATTGACGCTCAGGGCCGGGGGGAGATTTTGGGCGGTGAAATCTCTCTGGTGATTTCCTCCTCCCCGGACGCTTACGCTCTGGAGCGGGCCAGGCAGGCCAATATCCCCTCTGTTGTCGTCAACAAGGCGGACTATCCCAACAGCCGCGCTATGACCGTCGCCCTGACGGAACAGCTGACCCAGGCCCGAATCGACCTGGTGGTGCTGGCAGGCTTTCTGTATATCCTGACCGAGGAGCTGGTGGACGCCTATCCCAACGCCATCATCAACGTCCACCCGGCGCTGATTCCCTCCTTCTGCGGGCCGGGGGCCTATGGCCTTCACGTCCACGAAAAGGTGCTGGCATACGGCGTTAAGGTTTCCGGCGCTACGGTTCATTTTGTCTCCGCAGAATGTGACGGCGGGCCAATCATCCTGCAAAAGGCGGTGCCGGTGGAGGAGGGCGACACCCCCTCCCTGCTCCAGCGCCGCATCATGGAGCAGGCGGAGTGGAAGCTCCTGCCCCAGGCGGTCAGCCTGTTCTGTCAGGATCGCCTCCGGGTGGAGGGCCGCATCGTGCATATTCTTCCCTGAAAAACGCATTTCCCAAAAATATCTATAGGAGGTCTGGTAATGAACGTTCTTAACATCGCTGACCTGCTCAGCGGAAATCCGTACCCCGGCCGGGGGATTATTCTGGGCCGCTCTGCGGACAACACCTGCGCTGTGGTGGCCTATTTCATCATGGGCCGCTCTGCCAACAGCCGCAACCGGGTTTTCACCACCACGCTGGACGGCATCCGCACGGAGGCCGCCGATCCCGCCAAGTTGGAGGATCCGTCTCTGATTATCTATCACCCTGTTCGTCAGTTCGTCAACCACCTGATCGTCACCAACGGCGACCAGACGGACACCATTCGGGACGGGCTGGAGGACGGTCAGAGTTATATTGAGGCGCTCCGCACCCGCTGCTTCGAGCCTGACCCCCCGAACTATACGCCCAGAATCTCCGGTATTCTGGAGCAGGACGGTTCCTATGCCCTGTCTATTTTAAAGAGCTTTTACGGCAACCCGGACTGCAACAACCGGTACTTCTATGAGTATGACAATCCCCAGCCGGGCTACGGCCACTTTATCCACACCTATATGGGGGACGGGAACCCCCTGCCCACCTTCGAGGGCGAGCCGGAGCTGGTTGGGATCGACTGCGCCACCGCCCAGGAATTCTCTCAGCTTCTGTGGGCAAACCTGAACGAGGACAACAAGGTGTCCCTGTATGTGTCCTATATCAATCTGTCCACCGGCAAGTCGGACACGGTTCTGACCAACAAGTACGAAGTGACAAAGTGAACTCTGCAAGGATTTTGATGATTTTGATTTTAATGTAAGGAAGGTTTTTTATATGGATGAACTCGCGCTGAAATACGGTTGCAACCCCAATCAGAAGCCCAGCCGTATCTATATGGAGGGAGGCGCTGCGCTGCCCGTCACCGTGCTGAACGGTCGCCCCGGCTATATCAACTTTATGGACGCTCTGAACTCCTGGCAGTTGGTTCGGGAGCTGAAAAAGGCCACCGGTCTGCCCGCCGCGGCCTCCTTTAAGCACGTCTCCCCTGCCGGTGCCGCCGTCGGTCTGCCCCTGAACGAAGTGGAGAAGCAGATTTATTTTGTGGCCCCTGAACAGGAGCTGACGCCCCTGGCCTGCGCCTATATCCGCGCCCGGGGTGCAGATCGGCTCTGCTCCTACGGGGACTGGGCTGCGCTGTCCGATGTGTGCGACGCCGCCACCGCCACCTATCTGAAAGCGGAGGTTTCTGACGGCGTGATTGCCCCCGGCTATACGGACGAGGCCCTCGCCATTCTGAAAACCAAGAAGAAGGGCAATTACAACGTCATCGCCATTGACCCGGACTATGAGTGCGACCCCGTCGAGCGCCGCACCATCTTCGGCATCACCTTTGAGCAGGGACACAACAATCTGGAAATCAACGCCGATATGCTGAACAATATCGTCACCGAGAACAAAGAGCTGCCCCAGCAGGCGAAAATCGACCTGATCGTTTCGCTGATTACGCTGAAATACACCCAGTCCAATTCCGTCTGCTTCGTGAAGAACGGCCAGACCATCGGCGTGGGCGCAGGCCAGCAGAGCCGGGTTCACTGTGTACGGCTGGCCGGCTCCAAGGCGGACAACTGGCGGCTGCGCCAGCATCCCAAGGTTCTGGCTCTGCCCTTCCTGGACAATATCAAGCGCCCCGCCCGGGACAACGCCATTGACGTTTATATTTCCGACGACGACCAGGACGTGCTGGCCGATGGACTGTGGGAGCAGACCTTCCGGGTCAAGCCGGAACCCCTCACCAAAGAGGAAAAGCTGGCCTGGATCGCCGGTATGACCGATGTGGCGCTGGGCTCTGACGCCTTCTTCCCCTTCGGGGACAACATCGACCGGGCCAACCGCTCCGGCGTCCGGTATGTGGTGGAGCCGGGCGGCTCCATCCGGGACGACGCGGTGATCAACTCCGCTAACAAGTATGGTATGGTCATGTGCTTCAACGGCATCCGGCTGTTCCATCACTGACCGGCATTGAGCAAGGAGGTACGCCTTTATGAAAGTTTTAGTTGTCGGCGGCGGCGGACGGGAACACGCGATCTGCTGGAAGCTGGCCCAATCCCCCCAGGTGACGGAATTGTACTGTGCCCCTGGCAATGCGGGAATCGCCCAAATCGCCACCTGTCTGCCGGTTGCCGCCACGGATGTGGCGGGCATGGTGCAGTGCGCCAAGGAAAATGAAATGGATTTCGTCATGGTTGCGCCGGACGACCCGCTGGCCTTAGGCATGGTGGATGCGCTGGAAGAAGCCGGTATCCGGGCCTTTGGCCCCCACAAGAACGCCGCCATCATCGAGGCCTCCAAGGCCTTCTCTAAGGAGCTGATGAAGAAATACCATATCCCCACCGCCAAATACGCCACCTTTACCGACTATGATGCCGCTGCCGCTTACATTCAGGAGCAGGGTGCGCCCATTGTCGTCAAGGCGGACGGTCTGGCTCTGGGTAAGGGCGTTACCGTAGCCGCCACGGTGGATGAGGCTCTGTCCGCCCTGAAGGACATGATGGTTGGCGGCAAGTTCGGCTCCGCCGGTGGCACCGTAGTCATCGAGGAGTGCATGACCGGCCCCGAAGTCTCTGTGTTGGCCTTTACGGACGGAAAAACCGTCAAGCCCATGGTGTCCTCCCAGGACCACAAGCGGGCCTACGACGGCAACCAGGGGCCGAACACCGGCGGCATGGGTGCGATTGCCCCCTCCCCCAACTATACCCCGGAGATCGCGGAGCGCTGTATGAAGGAGATTTTCCAGCCCACCATTGACGCGCTGAACGCCGAGGGCCGTACCTTCAAGGGCGTGCTGTATTTCGGTCTGATGCTGACCGCAGACGGCCCGAAGGTGGTGGAGTACAACGCCCGCTTTGGCGACCCGGAGACACAGCCCGTCCTGTCCCTGCTGGACTCGGATCTGTTCCAAATCTTCAATGCTTGCATTGACGGAACCCTGGACCAGGTGGAAATCAAGTGGAAGGATGCCGCCGCCTGCTGTCTGGTGCTGGCCTCGGGCGGATATCCCGTCCAATATCAAAAGGGCTATCCCATCACCGGTCTGGATCAGGTGGAGGAAGCCGTGGTGTTCCACGCCGGTACGAAGCGGAACGAACAGGGTCAGTTCGTCAACAACGGTGGCCGGGTGCTGGGCGTTACCGCCGTCGCCCCCACGCTGGAGGAGGCCATCGACCAGGCTTATCTGTCGGCCAAGCCGATCTCCTGGAAGGATATGCACTATCGCCCCGATATCGGCAGAGTTTAAGCAATTTACGAGCCGCCTGTGTTTTCACAGGCGGCTCAATTCATTCGCAACAAAAGCCGCCCGTGTTTCCACGGGCGGTTGAGCCTGTCGTAAAACGACAGGCTCTCGACCCAAATGCGTGCATTTGGGTCGAATATATGCGGCTCCTCTCCGCACTGCAATGCGCTAAGAGCCGCGCTTCGCGTGGTTGCACATTGCACACCGCCTGCGGGCGGTGTCTTTTCTTATGCAACAGTGTCGCCTCCCTGTGTCTTTTTGCCGGTACACGCCCGGCTAAAAAGACGTATTTCACTTTATTTTGTTGCTTCGCAACAAAACTCCTGCGGAGGGCTTCCTGAACTTTTCGTCTGTTTTTCTTTTTTCAGATAGACTTTTTTGACAGACTGAGCCGCCCGTGTTTCCACGGGCGGCTCGTTGCATGATTGCGTTGTTTCCGGCACAACGGCTTATTTTGCTCTGTTGGCCAGCTTCTCGTACTTCTGCTTGGCATCGGCCTCGGCCTTGGCGAACAGCGTCTCGGCGCGCTCGGGGAAGGCGATCTTCAGGGAGGCGTAACGAGTCTCGCCCTGAATGAACTGGAGGTAGTCGGCAGTCGGCGCCTTGGAATCCATCTGGAAGGGGTTCTTCCCCTGGTCGGCCAGACGGGGATCATAGCGGAACAGGTGCCAGTAACCAGCGGCCACAGCGTCCTTCATCTCCTGCATGGCGTTGGCCATGCCACCCTTCTTCTTGATACCATGGTTGATGCAGGGGGCGTAGCCGATGATGATGGAGGGGCCGTCATAGGCCTCGGCCTCCTGAATGGCCTTGAGGGTCTGGTTGTAGTTGGCGCCCATTGCGACCTGAGCCACATAGACATAGCCATACTGCATGAAGATGGAGGCCATATCCTTCTTCTTCACGGCCTTACCGGCAGCGGCAAACTGGGCCACAGCGCCGGTGGGCGTGGACTTGGAGGACTGTCCGCCGGTGTTGGAGTACACCTCGGTATCGAAGATGAACACATTCACATTCTCGCCGGAGGCCAGAACGTGATCCAGACCGCCGTAACCGATGTCATAGGCGAATCCGTCGCCGCCGAAGATCCAGATGGACTTCTTGGTCAGCAGATCCTTCTGCTCCAGGATGGAGCGGGCGGCGGTGCAGGCGGGACAGCCGCACTTCTTGCCGTTAGCAAGCCACTGTGCCTCGAAGGGCGTGCCGGTCTGATCCTGATGGGCGAAGAAGTCCTCGATCACAGCCACCAGCTTGTCCCCGGCAGCGCGGGACGCCGCAGGATTATCCTTGCTCTCCAGCCATGCGTTGCAGGCGGCCACAACGTCCTCGTCTGCGAAGGGCAGCGCAGCCAGCTCCTTCACGGTGTCCACCAGCTTGGCCCGGCGCTGGGTCACGGCCAGATTCATGCCGTAGCCGAACTCGGCGGCGTCCTCGAACAGGGAGTTCTCCCAAGCGGGGCCCTGTCCCTTCTGGTTGACCGTGTAGGGCGTGGAGGGTGCGGAGCAGCCCCAAATAGAGGAGCAGCCCGTTGCGTTGGCGATATACATCCGGTCGCCGAACAGCTGGGTCACCAGCTTGGCATAGGGCGTCTCGCCGCAGCCGCCGCAGGCGCCGGAGAACTCCAGCAAAGGCTGCTTGAACTGGGCGGAAATCGTGGTGATGGGGCCCATATCCTTCTCGGTGACGATATAAGCGGTCTTGTCAAAGACCTCCTGCTGCTCCATCTGGGAGGCCAGCGGCAGCATCTTCAGGGAGTTGGTGGGGCAGACATTGGCGCAGGAGCCGCAGCCGGAGCAGTCCATCGGGGAGACGATCATGGCGTATTTCAGCCCCTTCTCCTTGAACTTCTTGTTGCGGAAGTCCACGGTCTTGAGGGCGGCGGGAGCCGCTGCGATCTCCTCGTCCGTGACAGCCAGAGGACGAATCACGGCATGGGGGCAGACCATCGCGCACTGGTTGCACTGGGCACAGGTGGTAGCGTCCCAGCTGGGAACAGTGACGGCGGTGCCGCGCTTCTCGTAAGCGGCAGTACCGGAGGGAATGGTGCCGTCTGCGCCGGGGAGCAGCTGAGACGTGGTCAGCACGTCGCCCTCCTGAGCGGCAGCGGGCAGCATCACGGTATCCAGATAGGTCTGGACATCGGCCCGGTCAGAGGTTCCGGCAGAGGGAGCGGGGCCATCCACGGCGTTCGCCCAGTCGGCGGGAATCTCCAGCTCGATGGTAGCGTTCAGGCCAGCGTCCACAGCCTGCTTGTTCATGTCCACAATGTTCTGGCCCTTGGAGCCGTAGGTTGTCTCAATGGCGCTCTTCATATAGGCCACGGCATCGTCGATGGGGATGATGTTGGACAGCTTGAAGAAGGCGGCCTGAAGAACCATGTTGGTGCGTCCGCCCAGGCCGATATCCCGGGCCAGCTTGATGGCGTCGCAGGTATACACATGGACGTTGTAGTTGGCGATATGGCGCTTTGCGGCGGCGGGCAGAACCTTGCCCAAGGCCTCCACGTCCATATCGGTGTTAATCAGGAATGCGCCGCCCCGCTTGATATCCTGGGCGATCTGATACTTCTCCAGATAGGCAGGGTTGTGGCAGGCCACAAAGTCAGCCTGCTTGACATAGTAGGTGGACTTGATCTCCTGGGGGCCAAAGCGCAGGTGGGAGATGGTCAGGCCGCCGGACTTCTTGGAATCGTACTGGAAGTAAGCCTGCACCTTCAAATCAGTGTGGTCGCCGATGATCTTGATGGAGTTCTTGTTGGCGCCCACGGTGCCGTCGGAGCCGAGGCCCCAGAACTTGCAGGAGGTCGTACCGTCGGGAACCACGTCAGGCTCCTCCTCCACGGGCAGAGACAGATTCGTCACATCGTCCACCATGTTGATGGTGAAGGAATTGACGGGCTTGTCCTGCTGGCCGTTCTTGAACGCCGCAATAATGCCGCCGGGGGTGGTGTCCTTGGAGCCCAGACCGTAACGGCCGCCGCAGACCTTGATATCCGCGAAGGCAGAGCCGCGAACGGCGGAACATACGTCCAGATACAGAGGCTCGCCGGGTGCGCCAGGCTCCTTGCAGCGATCCAGCACCACCAGGCTCTTGCAGGTGGCGGGAATGGCCTCCACGAACTTGGCGGAGGCAAAGGGACGATACAGACGAACCTTGATCAGACCGACCTTCTCCCCCTTGGCGGTCAGATAGTCGATGGTTTCCTCCGCAGCGTCGCAGACGGAACCCATGGCCACCAGAACGGTTTCGGCGTCGGGTGCGCCGTAATAGTTGAACAGCTTGTAGTTGGTGCCGATCTTCTCGTTCACCTGATCCATGCAGCCCTGCACCACATCGGGGAATGCATCATAGAACTTGTTGGCTGCCTCGCGGGTCTGGAAGAAGATATCCGGGTTCTGAGAGGAGCCGCGCAGCACGGGATGCTCCGGGTTCAGAGCGCGGGCGCGGAAGTTGGCGATGGCGTCCCAATCCACCATTTCAGCCAGATCCTGATAGTCCCACACGGCGACCTTGCGAATCTCATGGGAGGTACGGAAACCGTCAAAGAAGTGAATGATGGGGATGCTGCCCTTGATGGTGGACAGATGCGCCACTGCGCCCAGATCCATTGCCTCCTGGGGATTGGTGGAGGCAAGCATTGCATAGCCGGTCTGCCGGCAGGCCATCACGTCGGAGTGGTCGCCGAAGATGGACAGGGCGTGGGTTGCCAGTGCGCGGGCGGATACGTTGATCACGCCGGGCATCAGCTCGCCTGCAATCTTGTACATATTGGGAATCATCAGCAGCAGGCCCTGAGATGCCGTATAGGTGGTGGTCAGAGCGCCGGCCGTGATGGAGCCGTGTACTGCGCCGGCAGCGCCGCCCTCGGACTGCATCTCTGCGATCTTGACCGTCTGTCCGAAGATATTCTTCAGACCGTGGGCCGACCAGTCGTCGGTCAGCTCCGCCATGACGGAGGACGGCGTGATGGGATAAATCGCAGCGACTTCCGTAAACGCATAGGATACGGTGGCCGCGGCGGTATTGCCGTCCATGGTTTTTAATTTGCGAGCCATGTTTTCGTTTCCTCCTTAATCATGGGCAGACTTACAATCTGCCCGAATATCTAACCTCACGATAATCACACGATCTCATCGTAGATACTACCATATTATCAGCTTTTCACAGAAATGTAAACCAGATTTTTTAGAAAAGTTATGAATTTTGTTTCGTTCATACATTCGAGACGCTTCTTCCCGCCGTTTTTCGTCAGACTTGCAACCGGGCCATTCCACGCCGACCGGCTACGCCGTCAGCCGGAGATGCGGAGGTTCGGCCACACCTGTTCGATCAGGCTGTCCGGATAGGTCTGATCCAAAAACAGCTGTATGATATTCTGCGCTTCGGGACTGGTGATACGCTCCACATAGCGGAGCATGGCCGCTGCGGAAATCGCCCCGTCCAGAAGGAAGAACGCCAGAATCAGCCAAGTGAGGATTTTGCCCGCCACCGGGGGAATCTTCTCGACCCACCGGCTGAGATAGGGGTAGATGCCCTTCAGCCATACCACAGCCAACAGGCCCCAGAAAATACAGAACAGCAGGTTCGTCCGCCCGCCGAAGTTAAATGGCATATCGCTGTAGTCCCAAAAGGTCGTGCCGAACAGCACCTCCGTGGCTACGCTACACATATACTCGTATACGCCGCCAATCAAACAGCCGGCCAGAAATACATAGCGGTCTTTTTTGTCCGCCAGCCTTTGCAGCACCACGGTCAGCAGCACCGCACCGAAGCCCCACACTACGCTGAACGGGCCGTAAATCAGGCTGGAGCGGCTCATCCACACGCCTGCGGTGTAGCGGACGAACACCGTCTCGATGAAGTCCCCCAGCAGAGCGGTAATCAGAAACACCCATACCAGCTTGTCCCAGCAGATGCCCCGGGCAAACACCGTCTTTTCCGCCGGGGCCATGTGATCCAGATTGGGGTAAGCGCGGTTGATTCGCTTCCAGACCACGGCGTTGACCCGCTCGCCAAAGCTGCGCTTGCCCTCCGTCCGCCGGGCCAGGAGCGCCTGAACCTCTTCCTCGGTTTTGCTTCTGCGAAGGGCGTTCATAATCACGATGAAATCCACCAGCAGCAGACCGCACAGAACCGCACAGGCAATGATTTTCGCCAGGTCGGGAATCAGGGCCACCAGCGCAAAAATCAGGGGATGCAGCACCTGCGCCGCCACCAGAAACAGCAGGCCCTGGGCCAGGCCCAGCAGCAGTGGGCGCTTTTCGCCGGTAAACAGGTTGTTCTCCTGATATTTCCACAGGGACTTGCGGCTGAACCGCTTGGAAAGGCCGCCCGATAAAAATGTCACCACTGAGGACACAGCCAGGGCGGTCAGATACCGGGCCACCAGGTATCCCTTCATGGTGGGTAAAATCACCACCAGAATATCCATCACCACGCCGTAGGACAGGCAGAAGGGCAGATTGAAAAAGCCACGGTTCCGCAGCGTTCGATCCTTGACCGAGATGAACAGCACCTCCGCCACCCAGCCGAGGAAGGAGTAGATCAGCAGGTAGCATAAAAGTTCTAAGTAGGTATATTCCATATCTGTCTCCTCCGGAAGTCAGATTTTGCTGTCTTTAGTGTATCATAAATTAAAGAAATCGTAAACCCCTATTGTATGTGCGAAGCTGCCCGCCGAAAAGGACGCAAAAAAACATTTGACATTTTTTCATCCCATGTGGTACAATATTCAGGCACAAAACAATACGCAAATATGATGACACAGGTAGTGCATGGCACGTAAAGCTGATTACGGAACATATTCTCTGCTTCTTGCAAGGAATCCGGAACAGGTTTCGTACTTGTTGCCTGTGTCTTTTTGCGTTCTTCAGGAGGAAAAAATATGCCCAAAAACCAAGCACAAAGAATGATTTTCGCCCTGTTGACCGTATTGGTGACGGTTCACGCCTATGTGTTTTACAGCCTGTACGTTGTCAACGGAGCGACCCTGAAATCCGTCACCGGTGCGGATTCCGTCCTTCACGCAATCCAGGCCCAGGGCGGCGTTTATATGTTCGGTCATATGCTCCCCATATGGGCTGTCATTTTGATCGAGTTCTGCTTTGCCTATACGCTGGAGTGCGTCATGGGAAGTCCCAGCTCCTTCAAGCTCGCCAGCAAGGTGTTTGACCCCAGGACGACCCATCCGGTTCTGTTTGAAACCGCGATCATTTGCGCCACCGTAGGGCTGATGTGTCCCGCCATGAGCTTTCTGGCCGCGCTGTTCTATTATCCGTACTACGAGGGATTCCACGTTTTGACCTTCCTGGCCAACTGGCTCAAGCTGGTCTGCTATAACTTCCCCTTTGCGTATTTTACGCAGCTGTTCTTCATTCAGCCGTTCATCCGGACGGTGTTTAAGGCGCTTTTCGGGCGGAAGAATAAAGCCTCGGCAGAGTGATTTTCTGCCACTGGCGATCATAAAATTGATTGGGGCGCGTTACAGAGTGTAGACTGTAACGCGCCCCGTTTGTTTGTGTTGGGGTGGGGGTATCGAGAAGATCCTTCGTTGTGATTACGTTGTTCTTCAGGGTCCTGTTTCCAAAGTCGTCAGACACAAGCATTCCGCTTCTCAATTATGGAAGTAGAAATATTTGACAATTTACAGCAATCAGTGTATGATATTTTTGGATAAATAGAGCATTTTCAGAGTACGATCATGTAATCTCATTACGAGTCGGTCAGTCAGGAGGCAAACATGGAAAAAACTGAATACATCGCCCATCGGACAGAGGATGGACGCACACAGACTGTAAAGGCCCATTTGGAGGGGACGGCTATCTACGCTGCCGATGCATTGGAATGTGTCGGATTATCCCAGAGCGCCCGCCTGGCCGGACTGCTCCACGACTGCGGTAAATTGACCCAGGCATATCAAACTTACCTCATTCGCTCCGTTCAGGGAGAGCCTGTTCACCGAGGTTCCGTCAACCACACCTTTGCCGGAGTGCGGCTCCTGCTGGAGTGCTATCACCACGATAGTCTGGAGCGTTCAGATGTGGCGTGCGAGGTACTTGCCTTGGCGGTAGGTGGTCACCACGGTTGGTTCGACTGCGTGGACGAGCACGGGAAATCCGGCTTTCAGCACCGCCTGACAAAAGCAGATATCGACTATGAGGAAGCCCGAGAAAACTTTTTCAGCTTTGCCATATCCCCAGCGGAGTTGGATCACCTCTTTGAAGCGGCATCGGCGGAGCTGTGTCCTGCGCTGGAGCGAATCTGCTACATGACAGATGGAGATTCCGATCAATATGGCAACGAGACAGCCTTTTATGCCGGGCTGCTGGCCCGTCTGATGCTCTCCGCCGTAGTGGAAGGAGATCGTCGGGACACGACCGAGTTCATGCAGGGGATACGTCTTGCCCCTCGCCGGACAGATGCGGAGTTGAAAGACCTTTGGCCTGGTTGTTTAGCCCGAGATGAGCAACAGCTGAACAAGTTGCCACACGCCTCGGAAATTGATCGGGCCAGGCGGGAAATTTCCGATCGATGTAAGGCTGGCGCTGCCTCATCCGGCGGTGTTTTCCGGCTAAACGCCCCGACCGGCGGCGGCAAAACGCTCTCATCCCTGCGCTTCGCATTGGCTCATGCAGAGGCCAGCGGGAAACGCCGCATCATTTTCGTCTCTCCCCTGCTGACCATTTTGGATCAGAACGCCAAGGTAATTCGGGACTATGTTCAAGATGACAGTTTGATTTTGGAACACCATTCCAATCTGGTGAGAGAAGAAACCGCTCCCGAACATCTGGACAAACGGGAACTCCTAACCGAAAATTGGGACGCCCCCATCCTCATCACCACCCTGGTGCAATTACTGAACACCCTCTTTTCTGGGAAAATGAGCGCAGTGCGTCGGTTTCAGGCACTGTGCAACAGCGTGATTATCATTGATGAGGTGCAGACTGTGCCAGTGAAGCTGTTGTCTCTGTTCTCGCTGGCGGTGAACTTCCTGGCCGAGTTTTGTCACGCCACAGTAGTTCTATGCTCCGCCACACAACCTTGTATCGAACAGACACCCCACCCCCTTCACAGTCCGATCAGAGAACTTCTGCCCTATGACCCGGCTTTGTGGGCAATCTTTCGTCGAACGGAAATTCAGGATGGCGGCAGTGCTTCTTTGGACGAGATTGCCGCATTGTCCCAAAATCTGCTGGAGGAAACAGACAGCCTGCTGGTGGTGTGCAACAAAAAGGAGCAAGCACAGACGCTGTTCCATAGCTTGAAGAATATTAGTGGAACGTGCTTCCACCTATCCGCAGCCATGTGCCCCGCCCACCGGCGGAATGTGCTGGAAGCGCTCAACGCTGCGTTGGACAACAAAGAAAGTGATAAAACCCTATGTGTCTCCACCCAGGTAGTGGAGGCGGGAGTGGACATCTCCTTTGGCCGCGGGGTTCGGCTCGCCGCTGGCATGGACAGTGCAATTCAGACAGCGGGCCGATGTAACCGGAACGGTGAAGCTGGCTCTGGCACTGTTGCTCCTGTCCTTGTGGTTCAATGCAAAGGCGAAAAGCTGGGAAAACTACCCGATATCCAACGAGGAAAAGACGCGACCATTGCGTTGTTTCACGCCTTCCGGCAGAGCCCAGAGTTCTTTGGGAATGACTTAGCTTCTGATGAATCCATACGATATTACTATCAGCAGTTCTATGCTCGGATGCCGATAGGCGCACAGGATGGCCCTATCACAGTCAAAGGCCAACCAATGACATTATTCTCGCTGCTCTCCCTAAACGAAATAGAGCGGAAAAAATCGCACCCCTACTATTTCTGCCAGGCGTTTCGACTGGCAGGATCGCTGTTCGAGGTGTTCGATGAGGACTCTATTGATGTCATCGTTCCCTATGACAAGGGAACAGAGTTAATTCATGAGTTGAATAGCAGCCGGGCGGAGTACGACCTGACATACGCAAAACATTTGATACAACAAGCCAAGCCCTATTCCGTTTCCCTCTACCGCTATCAGATAGAGCAGTTAGAGAAGGAGGGCGGGCTACTGCCATTAAACTGTGGTGCAATGGCGTTGATTGGACATTATGATGAACAAATCGGCTTTACGTTAGAGGAACAACCCGGTTCGATGCCTTATCTGGGAGTGGAGTAATGTAGCAAACCATTTCAAAATAGGGAAATCGTAAATAGTCCGATTGACGGAACAGTAGCTTCGCTATAACGGGGCGTGAAAAAGAGAAGCCCGGTGAAGCATAGCTTCACCGGGTACAGAAACATATACTGCCCATCAAATATTTCAATCCACAGCTTGCACTGACTTAGCTATTATACCTCCTGCGTGTAAAAGCCGCAAGTAAAAAAGAGAAAAGCTAGCGAAAAAGTTCGTATGGCTCACATCAAATCATCCAAGAAACTGGAATGATTGTAAAAAAGTTGAAGTTACAGTTGACATCCCTGTTATTTTGCCGTATAATTTTTATACAGCCCATCAAATGAAACAAAAAAAGTAATTGGAGGCGTATCCATGCAATGAAGTATCCGAACGTCGTAGAGTTTGAAGTCTCTGGCGACTACGCTCTATTCTCTGACCCGATCATGCGGGTAGGCGGAGAGAAATATACCTACCAGGTGCCCACTTATGAAGGACTGAAGGGTATATTATCTTCCACATATTGGAAGCCCACCCTTATATGGATCGTGGATGCAGTCCGCGTGATGAACCAGATCCAGACAGAGGTCAAGGGCATCCGCCCAATCAAATACACAAGTGGCAGCAACGATCTGTCCTTCTACACCTACCTGAAAAACTGCCGCTATCAGGTACGCGCCCACTTTGAATGGAACGAGAATCGCCCGGAGCTTGCTGGGGACCGCAACGAGGAAAAACATCACAACATCGCCAAACGGATGATTCAAAAAGGGGGCCGGAGAGATATCTTTTTGGGTGCCCGGGAGTGTCAGGGCTATGTGGAGCCTTGTGTGTTCGGGGAAGGGTCTGGCGCCTACGACGAACTGCCGGAGTTGAGCTTTGGTCTGATGTACCACGGCATTACCTACGCCGACGAAGCCTATTCTCCGGAAACAGCCAACCAAATGACTGCCCGATTCTGGTATCCCACCATGAAAAAAGGCATAATTTCTTTTGTCCGGCCTGAGGAATGTCCCCTGACCAAGCCGCTGCGCTCCATGGAGATCAAGCCCTTCGGTGTCGAACAGGATAATTTCTCCGGACTGACGGAATTTAAGGAGGCGTGATGCATGGGATTATTGCAAAAAGCCTGTGAAACCTACGATACCTTTCAATATCTGGCCGGTGTAGAATACCAGGATAAAGTCACTCTGGCTCCTCTGGGGTATATTACCACCCGGGCAGACATCGAAATCACACTGGATCAGGACGGTCACTTCCTGTCCGCCAGAGCAGTGGAAAAAACAGAGCCTAAAATCGTCATTCCTGTAACGGAGGACTCTGCCGGACGCACCAGTGCCGCCTGCGCTCATCCGCTGTGCGACCAGCTGGCTTACCTGGCTCCCTGCGTGGAGAAAAAACATACGCTGTATGTGGAGCAGCTGGCGGACTGGGCTGCATCACCTTACACCCACCCTCAGTTGCAGCCGGTTTTGACCTATATTCAGGGAGAAACCATTTTGGATGACCTTGTACGGGCAGGTGTGATTACCTTGGACGAAAAGGGGTATCCGAAAAATGAAAAGGCACTGGTGCGCTGGGTGATACTGGGGCTGGACGCTGCTGACAGTGGGCCGTGCTGGACAAATCGGGGGCTGATGGAGTCCTTCAGCCAATATTACGCCAGTCGAAAAGAGGGCTGGACACAAAACCTCTGCATGATTTCCGGGGACTGGGATGTGCTGGCCAAACAGCACATCAAGGGTATCATCCCTGCCAATGGTAACGCCAAGCTAATCTCCGCCAATGACAGCAGCGGCTTTACCTACCGGGGGCGCTTTGACGAGAGCTGGCAAGCAGCCACCGTAGGGTATACCGCCTCTCAAAAAGCCCACAACGCCCTGCGCTGGCTGGCGGACAACCAAGGGGTAACCATGGGCGGACGCACCTTCCTCTGCTGGAATCCCCAGGGCAAGCCGGTTCCCGCCCCTACCAACGCAATGACCCGGCCGGACCGTCGAAATCAGCCCAGTGCCAAAAATCCCACCGAATATCAAAAGCAGCTACGGGAAACCCTCTCCGGCTGGCAAACAGATTTACCGGAAAATGCAGGCGTAGTCATTGCTGCCTTTGATGCAGCCACCACAGGGCGGCTGGCGCTGACCTATTACAACGAGCTTCTGGCCTCGGACTTTCTGCAACGTTTGTACGATTGGGATGCCAGCTGCTGCTGGGTAAATGGCATATTTGGTATTCAGTCCCCCGCCCTGTACTGGCTGGTAACCTGCGCGTTCGGCAATTACCGGGAAAACAAATGGGTCGTGGACGACAGGATTTTGAAGCAACAGGTTCAGCGGCTGGTGTCCTGCCGGGTAGACCGGGCAATTTTCCCGGTGGATATAGAACGTCTGCTGGTGCAGCGGGCATCCAACTTGCAGCTGCTGCCTCGTGAAGAACGCCAACGGCTGCTGTTTCTCACCTGTGCAGCCATCCGAAAATACCATTTTGACACCACAAAGGAGGAATACGGGATGTCTTTGGACAAAAATGAAACTGATCGAAGCTATCTCTTTGGCCGTCTGCTGGCTATTGCGGAGGCTGTAGAATGGAGCACCTATGACGACAAGGATAAGGAGAGCCGTCAACCCAACGCCATCCGACTGCAATCGATCTTTGTACAGCAGCCAATGCACACTTGGGTCGTTTTGGAGGAGCGTTTACGTCCCTATTATCAGAAGCTGCCGTCACGTCTGCGTGCATATTACAAGAACCAGGTTGATGAAATTATGGATAATTTCTCCTTGCATGACGAGAATCTGAATCGAAAGCTGGAGGATACCTATGTGTTAGGGTACCATAATCAGCGAGCCTACCGGAAACCCAAGGAAGAAGCAAACGAACCCACCGCCGAAGTGACAGCGGAAGAACAATAAGGAGGTAACAGAACATGAGCGTATTAGAGCATAAAATCGACTTTGTGGCCCTGCTCTCCGTGACTATGGCCAACGCCAACGGCGATCCCCTGAACGGCAACAGCCCCCGCACCGATTACAACGGATATGGCGAGATGTCTGACGTGTGCATCAAGCGGAAAATCCGCAATCGGATGCAGGATCTGGGCAACCCGATTTTTGTCCAGTCGGAGGAACGGTGCGCCGATGGCTGCAAAAGTCTCAGTGAGCGGGCAAGTAAGCTGGGCAAGATGACTGACCGGGAGGCCTATGCAAAAAAAGCCTGTGAAACCTGGCTGGATGTGCGTTCCTTTGGACAGGTGTTTGCCTTTGGGGATGCCAAGGGCGTTTCCGTGGGGGTTCGCGGCCCCGTCTCCATCCATCAGGCAGTCAGCGCTTCTCCCATTCAGGTGGCTGATATGCAGATCACCAAAAGTGTCAACGGAGAAAAGAAGGAGAAGCTGTCCTCTGACCGTATGGGCATGAAGCATTTTGTGCGCTTCGGTCTGTACAAGGTCAAAGGCTCCATCAATGTGCAGCTGGCAGAAAAGACGGGCTTCACCCAGAATGATGCTGAAACCGTCAAGGAGTGTCTGCGGACGCTATTTGTCAACGACGCCTCTTCTGCCCGTCCGGATGGCTCCATGGAGGTCGTACAGCTCTATTGGTGGGAACACAACTGCAAAGAGGGGCAGTATTCCTCTGCCCGGGTACATCGTTCCGTCAAAGTGGTTCAAAGAGATCCCTCTGCCCTGCCTACTTCGGTGGAGGACTATGAAATCACTTTGGAGCCGCTGCCCGGTCTGGAGCCGGAAGTGATCGATGGCATTTGACGAATCCGACTACCTCCCCCTCTCCGGCATCCAGCACTTTGTCTTTTGCCGCCGCCAATGGGCATTGATTCATCTGGAACAGCAGTGGGCGGAAAACATCCGCACGGTGGAGGGCGATTTACTGCACAAGAACGCCCACGACGGAGAACTACGCACCCTTCGGGGAGATTTGCTGACAGTGCGGGCCATGCGGGTTCACTCGGCCCGGCTGGGTCTGTCCGGGGAGTGCGACGTGGTGGAATTCCGGCGCTCACCGGAGGGCGTGCCGCTGGCAGAGGCCAAGGGGCTTTGGAATCCTTACCCCGTTAAATACAAGCGGGGCAAGGCAAAGCCCACCGCCTGCGATGAAGCACAGCTCTGCGCCCAGGCGATATGTCTGGAGGAAATGCTGTGCTGCACCATCCCGGCGGGGGCGCTGTTTTACGGGCAGCCCCGGCGGCGGCAGGAGGTGTCCTTCACCCCGGAGTTGCGGACTTTGGTGGAACAATCAGCTGCGGAAATGCACCAGCTGTTCCAGCGGGGATATACGCCCAGGAGCAAGCCGTCAAAGGGGTGCAATGCCTGTTCCTTGAAGGATTTGTGCCTGCCACGTCTGGCAAAAAGCCCCAGTGTAACAGAGTATCTGAGAGGGGAGCTGAAGGAACCGTGAGACATTTGCTGAACACGCTGTTCGTCACCGTGGAGGACGCCTACGCCACGCTGGACGGGGAAAACGTGGTGATTCGCAAGGGTGAGGAAATTCTTGGTCGGTTTCCTCTGCACATTTTGGAGGGTATTTTCCTGTTCACTTACCCCGGAGCCTCCCCCGCTCTGATGGGCAAATGCGCCCGGGAAAACGTGAATCTGGTCTTTCTGACCCCGCGGGGTCGGTTTCTGGCCCGAACCTGCGGCATGAGCCAGGGGAATGTGCTTCTGCGCTGAACCCAATACCGGGTGGCGGACGACCCTTTACAGAGCTGCCGTATCGCCCGGAACATGATTTTCGGCAAGCTGAGCAACGCCCGCCAGGTGTTGGATCGGGCACGCCGGGATCATGCGCCCCGGCTGGATACCCAGCAGTTCCTGACCGTTTCCGACCAAATGCGGGGACTGCTGCCTCAGGTGATGGATGAAACCTCCCTGGATGCTTTGCGGGGGCTGGAGGGTGCTGGAGCCAACCTGTATTTTGGTCTGTTCGATGACATGATTTTACGCAACAAGGAGGATTTTTTCTTCCACGGACGGAGCCGCCGCCCGCCGCTTGACCGGGTCAATGCGCTGCTGTCCTTTGTCTACACCATGCTGGGCAATGAATGTGCTTCGGCGCTGGAAATGGTGGGGCTGGACGCCTATGTAGGCTTCCTCCACCGGGATCGCCCCGGCCGAACCTCCCTGGCACAGGATCTGCTGGAGGAACTGCGGCCCTGTATGGCAGACCGGTTTGTACTGACCCTCATCAACAATCAGGAGATATCCGAGAAGGATTTTGAGGAGCAGGAAAACGGCGCTGTTTTTCTGGCCGGAGATGGCCGCAAGAAGGTACAACGGGCCTGGCAGGAGCGGAAGCAGACTGTCATTACTCATCCGTTTCTAAAGGAAAAGCTGCCCTGGGGACTGGTTCCCTATGTGCAGGCGCTATTGCTAGCCCGGTATCTCCGGGATGATTTGGACGGATATCCGCCGTTTTTGTGGAAGTGAGGTTGCCATGCTTGTTGTGATTGCTTATGACGTGAACACTGAGGATGCTTCCGGACAGCGCCGCCTGCGTAAGCTGGCCAAGCAGTGCGTCAATTACGGTCAACGGGTGCAAAATTCGGTATTTGAATGTTCCTTGGATGCGGCTCAATACCGATTGCTCAAAGCAAAGCTCTGTGATATCATTGATATGGAGCGAGACAGCCTTCGCTTTTATAATCTTGGAAACAACTACCACAATCGGATCGAGCATTTTGGGGCCAAGTGCGGCTATGATGCCGCCGGGCCGCTGATTCTCTGAGCCCCGGGCGCGAACGGCAAGCGAACATGAAAACACCGCCCCGTTCGCGCGGTCTGAACGGTTGAAACAGGCCGGTTTGGGAACTTTTTTTCTCAGTTTCCGCCGCTGCTTTGACCCTTCGGCCAATTATTTGTCGCAAAAATGCACTTCTTTTTCCAATGATTTTTGTGCATTTTTGCTGTCGCTCCCCTCACGGGGAGCGTGGATTGAAATGCCCAGCTTCACCTGCCGCATCATCAACTCAATCTGGTCGCTCCCCTCACGGGGAGCGTGGATTGAAATAACCGAAAGCAGGTGGTGGCCTACCGTGACCTGGGTCGCTCCCCTCACGGGGAGCGTGGATTGAAATACCGGGAAAACCCTCCACCATACCAAAACATCATGTCGCTCCCCTCGCGGGGAGCGTGGATTGAAATTGGAACGTCGCCGCCCCTGATACAAGGGTGCTTGCGTCGCTCCCCTCGCGGGGAGCGTGGATTGAAATACAAAATGTGGAGCGCAAATATGAGCGGCGTGGACTGTCGCTCCCCTCGCGGGGAGCGTGGATTGAAATTCAAACAGCTTTGCGGCCTCCTCATCCGCCGCAATAGTCGCTCCCCTCGCGGGGAGCGTGGATTGAAATATGATCGTGAAACGGTAATCGTCGATGGCCACGCCGTCGCTCCCCTCACGGGGAGCGTGGATTGAAATAGCTGCGATGGGAAGATGTAGACGGTGTTCCCGCGTCGCTCCCCTCACGGGAATCGCGGATTGAAATTAGTACATATATTTTCATCTGATTTTAGTTTACTTGTCGCCCCCACTTGGTTTGCTGGACAAAATATATCGGCAACTGCGATATTGCACAGGTTACCCAGAATCTTTTGTCGCACGAACTGTGCCATGTGCTGCTTCATTCTCATTCAGAAGGTTTAACAGAAGTCCTGAAAGGGGCGGATTATCGAGAGAGTCTGGATGCCATTACATTTGATGAGGGGTTTGCACACCTGCTTTCATACGATGCAAAAGATATTGACACGGTGGATTGGCAAAGCAAGGAGCTTTTGGCTGTGTTTGAACGAAGCAGAGAAAAGCTTAAATCTGCGCTTGTTGAACAGGATATTACGAAGCAGAATCAATTCATATATGAGGCGAATTATGGAAATTATTATGACAAGTTCGCCTGTATGTGCGGGATGCTCTACCTTGCAAGTCTGTGGCTGAAAGGTGGAGATATTGCGCTTAAAACGGCAATGGATGAAGGTTACAAGGGCTTTGCAAGCAAAGCAGTCGGTCAATGAAAAATAAGCCTGTCACGGTAACAATAGCAACAAATGGCTACATGCAGGGACAGAAATTAAAGAAGGCTCCAGTTTATCGCGCCGAAAATTGAATACATGATAACATACAGGAAACCCAGGCACTCAACAACAAGCGCTTGGGTTTCTTGCATTACCAGCGAGGCATCTGATGAAGGTCAGGTGCCTTTTATTTTCCGGGAAGTTGAATGTGATGAATGTGTTTCCCCCCCTGCAACCAACTTCCGACAACGAGCGACAAATTCCGGGAATTGACCGAAGAAGTCAAACAGCCGGAGATGCCGCAGGAGTGAACGACATGATTTGTGCAGTTGGTTGCCGGGATGATTGCCGGGTTGGTTGCCGACTTGGTTGCCGGGACAGGTCAGCATTTTATGCAAATAAGTTCCCAAAACCTTTAAAATAAATTAAATTTAATTATTATTTTAATAGTTGGTTGATAACGGCAACCAAAGCAACCAACTTTTTAAAGAAAAAGCAAAACGCAAAAACAGAGCGAAAACAAATGTCGGAGTTTAGTTGAGAGGTTTTTTACCCCTGGTTGCCGGAGTTGGTTGCCAGGGGTATTTTCCCCCGCTCTGCAAAAAAAGAAACCGGACACCAACTCCGATACCCATGGTATCAGAATCAGTGTCCGGTTATGGTGGACCTGAAGAGACTCGAACTCTCGACCTCTCGGATGCGAACCGAACGCTCTCCCAGCTGAGCTACAGGCCCATATATTTTCTTGTATGCAAAGGCTCCCTTGCATCTCCAAGACAGTATTATAACACAATTTTTCAAAAAGGCAAGCACTTTTTTCTTCCGTCACAAAGATTGATTTACGCGCCCTCCGGTAAGGTTCTTCCACTCCATTTTTCAAAACAGGGTTCGCCCTCTATCTGGCAGAAAGCGAACCCCGTTCCCGTTATTTCATCAGATAACCGCCTTCACCGCGTCGATGGGCATATCCTTCCCTGTCCACAGCTTAAAGGCCGCGGCTCCCTGATAGAGCATCATGGGCAGACCGTTCATGGTGCGGCAGCCATACTCCTTCGTCATTTTCAGTAGTGCCGTCTCCGCCGGGGAATAGACCACATCCGTGACAATCAGCTCCGGATACAGATAGGAGGTATCCGGAATCAGCTTTTGTCCCTCCAGAGCGCCCATGCCCACATTGGTGGCGTTAGCCAGAATGTAGGACTCCGAAATTTCCTGCTTCAGCCGCTGGGTATCCTCCAGCCTGTACACCACCGCCTTGCAGCCGGTGTTCTCGTTGATGACCTGGGCGTTGTGTTCCGCCCGGGCAAAGAAGGGGTCGTTCCCGTTGAAGATGGAGATTTCAGCCACGCCGTCCAGCGCCGCCTGCATCACAATGGCGGTGGCCGCGCCGCCGGAGCCGAGAACCGTCAGCTTTTTCCCAACGGGGTCAAAACCGTTGTCCTTCAAACCGGCCATATAGCCCATGCCATCGGTGTTGTAGCCGTAGAATTTCCCGCTCTCGTTGACCACGGTGTTGCAGGAACCGATGAGCTTCACGCTGGAGTCGATCTCATCCAGATAGTTCAAAATCTCCGTCTTGTAGGGCATGGAGACATTAAAGCCCCGCACCTCCATGGCCCGCAGGCCCTTCACCACAGCGTCCAGCTGCTCCTGGGCCACGTCAAAGGCCAGATACACATAGTCCAGCCCCAGGGCCTCAAACGCGGTGTTGTGCATCATGGGGGACTTGCTGTGCCGAATCGGCGTTGCAATCAGACCGATCATCTCCGTATGGCCTGTAATTCTTTGTGCCATTTTCATTACGCTCCTTTGTTGTATAGATAATAAATGATACTTATTTACTCTGCTCGCTGACCGCCTGTAGAATCAGGCCCACCGTGATTTCCGGCGTGGTAAAGTCCTCGATGATTACATGGCTGGCCCGTTCATATTTGGGCGAGCGGTCGAGGAACCGCTGGACAAAGGCGTCCTGCCCGTCCTGTGCCAGAGGCCGCCCTTCCATGGACTCCGAAGCGAAGGTGGAGGCCGGGTCGCGTTTCAGCCAGACCACAACGCCGTTTTGCCGCAGCGCCTCGGCGTTTTCCCACCGCAGGGGCAGGCCCCCGCCGGTGGCGATGATCAGGTTCTCCTGTCCGCCCAGCTCCCGGGCGACCTCCATTTCCCGCTGGCGGAAGTATTCCTCCCCCTCTGCGGCGAAAATGTCGTTGATGGAACGGCCCTCCCGCTGGATAATCACGGTGTCCGTATCCACCAGAGGCCGGTTCAGCCTTTCACTGAGCATCTGGCCGCAGGTGGTTTTGCCGCAGCCCATCATGCCGATTAAAACAATATTCTTCAAGAATACCTCTCCCGTCAATCCAAATTTGCCTGAAAGTTTCCAAACACCCGCAAATCCTCGGTGGTCTGGGTCAGCTCGTGCATCACGCCGTCCATCTCCGGGTCTGTCAGGTTCCCCAAAAACTCCGTAAAGAACATATACTCCCAGCTATGCTCCGGGATGGGTCTGGACTCCAGCCGCACCAGATTCAGGCCATGCACCGCGAAGATGGTCAACACCTCGTGGAGGGAGCCGGACTCGTGGGGCGTGGTGAAGGAAATACAGACCTTGTCCCGGCCCTCCCGCAGCTCCATTTTGGGAGAAATCACCACGAACCGGGTGGTGTTCTGGCTGTTGGAGTTGACGCCCTCCGCCAGAATCTCCAGCCCGTACAGCTCTGCCGCCTGGGTGGAGCAAATGGCCGCCTTGGTGGGGTCATGCTGCTCCGCCACCAGCTTGGCGCTTCCGGCGGTATCCGCCTGGGCGATTCGCCGCCAATGGGGGTACTGATTCAAAAACTGCTCGCACTGGAACAGCCCCTGCTCATGGGAGTACACCGTGTCAATGTCCTCCAGCTTCGTCCCGGGCAGCGCCATCAGACAGTGCCGCACGCGCACCGTCGTCTCCCCCACGATGTAGCATTGGTACTGCGCCAGCAGGTCATAGACCTGCCGAATCGCCCCGGTGGAGGAATTTTCGATGGGCAGCACGGCGTAGTCCGCCTCGCCCTTTCGCAGAGCCTCAAAGGGGTCTTCAAACTGATACAGTCCCTTCGCTGCCACATCCGGGCCGAAAAAGTCGATGGCCGCCATTTCGCTGTAGGCCCCCGGCTCCCCCTGATACACCACCCTGGGATGCTCCACCGGCTCCCGGCAGTCCGCCAGCGCCGCCGCATAGCGGGCAAAGCTGGCCAGCTCCGTCCCCTCATGCACCAGCTTGCGCTGCTGCTTCCGGGACAAGGCCATAATCGTCTCGTACAGGGTGGTCACGTCGGTTTTCAGCTCCGGGTCATGGAGCCAGTCGATCTTTTTTTGCAGCACGTCCCGCTCCCGCTTGGGGTCGAGAACCGGCATCCCCACCTGTTTCTTGTATTCGCCGACCCGTTGGGTGACTTCCATCCGACGTTCAAAAAGCGTCACAATCTGGCGGTCTACCTCGTCAATAGCGCCGCGCAGTAAATCCAGCTCGCTCATGAGTTTTCTCCTTTATATTCCTAATAGCTCACAAATCGCCAGGGCTGCCGCCGCCTCGATCACCGGCACAGCCCGGTGGACGATGCACGGGTCATGCCGCCCCTGGATGGTGAGCTTAACATTCTCCCCTGTCTCCAAATCCACGGTATCCTGCTCCCGGGCGATGGAGGGCGTGGGCCGCATGACCACAGAGAACACCACCGGCATCCCGTTGGTAATGCCGCCGTTCACGCCGCCGCTGGCGTTGCGGGTCAGCGTAATTTCGCCGTTCCGAACCTGTATGGGGTCGTTGCACTGACTGCCCCGCAGCCCCGCCATGGCGAAGCCCCGGCCAAATTCCACGCCCTTCACGGCGGGGACCGCAAACAGCTGTTGGGCCAGCAACCCCTCCACGTTCTCCCCATAGTCCGGGGAACCGACGCCCGCAGGCAGGCCCAGCACCGCACATTCGATGATGCCGCCCACGCTGTCGCAGTCCGCCTTCGCGTCCAGAATCGCCTGCTGCATGGATGCGCCCCGCCCATCGTCACAGACGGGGAAGGGCTTTTCCGCAATCTCCCGCAGCAGACCGGGGTTCAGCGGCACATCCAGGAAGGAAGTCTCCTCCACCCCGGCCACCGCCCGGATATGGGCCCCGACGGAAATGCCCTCCCGCGCTAAAATCTGCTTTGCCACGGCCCCGGCAAACACCAGCGGGGCGGTCAGCCGCCCGGAGAAATGTCCGCCGCCCCGGTAATCGTTGCAGCCGTCATAGCGCAGATAGCCGAGATAGTCCCCATGACCGGGGCGGGGCATACGCTTCAGCTGGGAATAGTCCCCGGAGTGCTGGTCTGTATTCTGAATCAGGGCGCACAGCGGCGTTCCCGTGGTTTTTCCCTCAAAAAAGCCGGAGATGATCTGCGGCTCGTCCGCCTCCCTCCGGGCGGTGGACAGCTGACTTTTCCCCGGGGCGCGGCGGCCCATCTCAAAGGCGATCTCCGCCAAATCCAGCGGAATCCCTGCCGGGACGCCGGACAGTGTCACGCCGATGGCGGGGCCATGGCTCTCCCCAAAAATCATATGCTTCACGGATTCCACCTCTCGATCTGCCCGCCCAGGGCCTCGTAATCCTCCCAGAAGTTGGGGTAGGACTTGCTGACGCACTCCGCCCCCAGCACCGTCACCGGGGCGGTGCTTCTGGTGGCGGCGATGGCCGCCATCATGGCGATGCGGTGGTCCAGATATGTCTCCACCGTGCCGCCCCGCAGCGCCTGCACCGCCGTAATCGTCAGGGCGTCCGGATGCTCCTCCACCTGCGCCCCCAGGGTATTCAGCACCCGGGACACCGTGGCAAGCCGGTCGCTTTCCTTCAACCGCAGCCGGGCGGCGTTCACCAGCCTTGTGGCCGCGCCGGGCGCTCGCAGCGCCGCATGAGCCGCCAGCGGCGGCACCAGGTCGGGGCATTGGCTCACGTCCAGCTCCACGGTTCCGGGGCCGCACAACTGCCGGTAGAATTCGACAATCACCCGGTCGCCCTGGGCGGAGTCGGGATTCATCCCCTGTAGCTCCAGTTGGCTCCCCAGTCCCATGGCCGCATAGTAAAAGCCCGCCTGAGAATAATCGCTCTCCACCTGCACATCACAGGCGGTATAGCGCTGTCCGCCGGGGATGTGCCAGCCGTCGGCAGTGCGCTGCACCTGTACGCCGAAGGTGTTCAGGGCCTGCACCGTCATGTCGATATAGCCCTCGGATTCCAGCCCGGTGGTCAGCACAATATCGCTGTCCCCCTCCAGCAGCGGCAGGGCGTACAGCAGCCCGGTGATAAACTGGGAGGACACGTCCCCCCGCAGCCGGTATTCCCCCGGCGTGAGCTTGCCAAAAATCTCCATCTGGTTGCCGTGGCGGTTGTACCAGATGCCCTTTTCGTCAAAAATCTGCTCATACGGCTCCAGCGGGCGCTGCATCAGCCGCCCCTGTCCCACAAAGCTGCCCCCCTGCTTGACCGCAAGGGCCACCGGAATCAAAAAGCGCAGCGTGGAGCCGGACTCCCCGCAGACATAAATCGGCGCGTCACAGCAGGGCGTACAGGGATAGGACACGCCCCCTGTCCCCCGGATGGTTCGCCCGTCCTGGGAGGCCCGGGCGCCCAGCGCCCGCATACAGGCCAGGGTGGCCCGGATATCCATGCTCAGCGCCACGTTCTCCAGATGGCTCTCCCCCGCCGCCAGCCCCGCCGCCAGAATCATCCGATGGGCCTGACTTTTGGAGGGCGGTGGCGTGATGACGCCCCGGAGCAGCTTTGGTTGTATTGTCACATTCACGGCTTCTTATCCTTTCCCATAGGGTGCAATCAGCTCCAGCACCTGCTCCCGGCTCAGTCTGGTGGGCTTTGTCTTTCCCATCTCCTCCAGCAGGATCAGGGTAATCTGGTTGCCGGTGGACTTCTTATCCAGGCCCACCGCCCGCCGGTAGTCCTCCATGCTGCAATCAATCCAATCGGGCAGACCGAATTGCCGCACCGCCCGGACGATTTGCTCCGGCACAGCCGGGTCTGTCACGCCCAGCGTCACGCCGATCTCCGCCGCCCGGCACATGCCTGCGGCGACGGCCTGACCGTGGGTATATGTCTCGTAATGATAGGCCAGCTCATAGGCGTGGCCCAATGTATGGCCGAAGTTCAGAATCATCCGCAGACCGTGATCCTGCTCATCCTCCAGCACCACCTGGGCCTTGATGGAGCAGCAGGTGTACAGAACCTCCTCGATCTGCGCCATAATGCCCACCCGGTTTCCGCAGTCCAGCAGCCGCTGGAAAAAGTCTGCATCCCAGATGCAGCCGTATTTCAGCACCTCCGCCATCCCGTCGGCAAAGAACCGGTCAGACAGGGTCTTTAGGCAGTCCGGGTCCATCAAAACCGCCCGGGGCTGCCAAAACGCACCGGCCAGATTCTTTCCATGCTCCAAATCAATGGCCACCTTGCCGCCCACAGAGGAATCCACCTGGGCCAGCAGGGTGGTGGGCACCTGAATAAAGTCCACGCCCCGCAGGATGGAGGCCGCCGCAAAGCCCGTCAAATCCCCCACAACGCCGCCGCCCAGCGCAATCACCGCGTCAGTGCGGGTCAGGCCGAAGTCCATGAACGCCTCCCACAGGAAGCTCAGCCACTCCACAGACTTGGTTTTCTCCCCGGCGGGAAGGGTCACAAGCCTGACCGGGAACCGCTCGGAAAAGCTGTTTTTCACCCGCTCCCCGTACAGAGGGCCTACGTTGCTGTCTGTGACGATGACAAACCGTCTGGCCCGGGGGCAGGCGGTACGGCAGTAGCGCCCCACCTGGTCCAGCAGCCCCGATTCAATTACGATATTATATTCCCGTCCCGGCAGCGGGACATTCAGATTTTTCATTCTACGCGCATCCTTATTTTAATCTTCCGTTCTGTATGCAGTCCGCCGCCCCGCCGACGGGACGGGGCTTTTTCTGCATCAACGCTGTAAATTGCTGATACGTCCATTATACCCGCCTGCCCCCGGCTTGACAAGTATTTTTCGCGTCCAATTTGAGATTTCGATGCAACAGCCTATTGACATTTGCCATCCGTCACAGTATCATTAGGAACGACATAGGACTGAGTAGAAAGGAGCATCCGGAAATGTCGAAGTATGTTGCCAAATATCGTGAAAACGACAGCCCTCTGGGGGAGGAGGTTTTCCTGTCCATCGAGGGCACCGAGTACGGTTTTGTTGCGTGTCCGGACAACGGGGATGAACTGGATCTTTTCCCGGCCGAGACGCCAGAGGAGGCCGCCGAGGATATGGAGTATTACTTCTCCGACTACGATACGTTTGAATATATCGACGACATCGACTGATCAATCCAAATGTGGATTTGCTCACACAAAGGGCCGCTGGCAAAGGTCAGCGGCCCTTTTTTTATTTTACCGTGCCGGTGAATTCCTGAAAAGACGTTTCTTTGTAGCGTATTTTCAAGCCGGAAGGGGCTATTCTTCAAAATACAAAGTAATTACCACTTTTGAGAAGTTTCCATCTCAAAGCGGGGTTTCTCGACCCCATTTCTTTCAATGGCGGAAAGAAACGGTGTCGAACCGCCTGCAACTCGCATGGCCTACGGCCATCGCTCCCTGCATTTGCGCGCAAGGGGAATTGGGCATGCGGCCCGCGCTTCAAAAAAAAGCCTCTCCCATGCCCCGGTGAGAACGGGGCATGGGGATGCAATAGCACAGCATAGAACAACGTAACCTGATTCGCACGAAACAGAACGAAATGAGCCGACGAGTAACCACGTTTGCAAGCGTGGTCACGACAGAATGAAACCGGCCTACATCACCTGCGGGTCTGGTTACGAGGTAAACTTAATAACACGTCACGTTCCCTTGCCGCATTCTTCCTGCGGCAAGGGAAACAGGGGTTTTTCTTTGAAGCGCGGGCCGCATGCCCAATTCCCCTTACGCGCAAATGCAGGGAGCGATGGCCGCCAGGCCATGCGAGTCGCAGGCGGCAAATGGTAAAACTGAGAAGGAAACGGGGTTGAAAAAGCCCACTCCGAGATAAAAGGCTATCCAGAAGCGGCAACTGCTTCACATTTTGAAAAACAGAATCGTAATATCTGTTGTTTCGATTTCCCTTCCGTCAATGGGTCTTACGGTCAACGAACTCCACCCGTGTCTTGGAATAGACGATTTTCTGGGCGGCGTACAGGCTCCAATAGCCGGAGAGCATATAGCTGACCGCGATTGCCAGCGCAAACAGGGCTACGCCCTGCCCGCCGAACAGCTCGTAGGACAGCAAAATCGAGGTCAGGGGACAGTTGGTCACGCCGCAGAACACGGCTACCATGCCCGCCGCCGCGCCAAAGGACGCAGGCAGTCCCAGCAGCCCTCCCGCCAGACAGCCGAAGGTGGCCCCCGTGAACAGGGCTGGGACGATCTCGCCGCCCTTATAGCCTGCGGACAGGGTCAGGACGGTCAGCAAAATTTTCAGGAATGCGGCCTCCGGGCGGGCCGTGCCGCTGACCGCCTGGGTGATGACATCCATCCCCGCGCCCTGATAATCCGTCCCCAGAAGCAGAGCCAGGGCCGCCACGATACAGCCGCCAATCAGCGCCTTGAGATAGGGATTTTGGGTGATTTTTCCGTAAAGCCTCGGCCCCAGGTGCATGGCCGCGCAGAACAGAATGGACATCAGGGAACACAGGATTCCCAGAACCAGGAGCCGAACCAGGTTCAGGGGGGTTGTCTCCGGCACCGCCAGCAGCGTAAAGCCGGTGGGCGACACGCCCAAAAATCCCGCCACCATCTGCGCGATCAACGCTGACAGCATACAGGGCACAATGGCTGCATAGTACATCACACCCACGCTGACCAGCTCCATGGCAAACACTGCCGCCGCCAGCGGCGTTCCGAACAGGGCGGAAAAGCCCGCCGCCATACCCGCCATGGTGATGACCCGCTCATCCTTGGCGTCCAGCTTCATCCAGCGGCCAATGCTGCTGGAGATGCACCCGCCCAGCTGGAGGGCCGCGCCCTCACGACCGGAGGAGCCGCCGCACAGGTGGGTCAGCACCGTTCCCAGGAAAATCAGGGGAGCCGTCCGAATCCGCAGCGGCTTGGCATCCCGCACGGAGGAAATGACGAACTCCGTTCCCCGGTCGTCCGACATCCCGGTGACGTGATAGCTTCCCACAATGGCAAGACCGGCCACCGGCAGCAAAAGCACCAGCCATTGATGGGCCTGCCGCAGCTCCGTGACCCGGTCGATGGCGTGATGGAACAGTGCGCCCACTGCGCCCACCACTACGCCGATGAGAACGGAAAACAGCAGCCACTTGCTCAGTGTCCATGCGTTATCCTTGACGGCGCGTTTCCAATGCTCCAGGGGGAACAGCTCGTTCAGCCTTGATCGGATATCCATTGCATCCCATTCCCTTCTTTTCGTCCTTCTCCGCCCGCAGCGCAGATAGGCTTCTCTTTCTATTGCCTATCATACACCAAATTTCGCATAATTGCACCCTCAAACCGTATTTTTCCCATAACATTGTACGCAAGATTGACTTTTTTGCAAAAAGCACTATACTGTACCTGTAAGAAATCACCCGGAATATGCGGAGGCCGCCATGAAGAAAACCTATTTGCTCCCCGAAGCGACGGAGAAGCCCTTTCAGGGCAAGGATCGCTTTATGAAGGACAAGAAGAAACGCTATGTCAAGCTGGACACCGACACTGCCGGCACCATGGGCTATTGGGACAAAAAATGCGTCCCCATGTACGCCCTGGAGCTGCAGCTGGACGGCGCAAAGCTGACCTGCCTGCTGAACCGGCAGGAGGAGAAAAAGGGAACGATGAAAAAGCCCCGGGACAAGCTGCTGTCGCTGGGCATCGGTCTGGCGGTCTTTGCGGTGCTCTATCTGATTCTGGGCGTATTGGTGGGGCTGCACCCCATACTCAGCCTGATGATTTCGGCCCTGGTTGGAATCCTCACCGCCGTTGGCGTTCTGCTGATTTTCTTTTTTGAATATCGGAGCTTTTATCGCCTTTTAGACCAATACCTGAAAAAGACGCTGCGGGCAAAGCCGGGACGGTAAGAACAGGAGGCAGCCATGTACCGCATCCTAATCATCGAGGACGACGAGGGCATTGCCCACGCCATTCAGCGGCAGGCCGCCCACTGGGGGCTGGAGGCTCAGTGCGTCCAAAACTTCCGCCGCATCCCGGAGGAGTTCACCGCCTTTCAGCCTCATCTGGTTCTGCTGGACATCAGTCTGCCCTATTTTAACGGGTATCACTGGTGCGCGGAGCTTCGGAAGCTCTCTCAGGTGCCCATCATCTTTATCTCCTCCGCCTCGGACAATATGAACATTGTGATGGCCATGGACATGGGCGCGGACGATTTCATCGCCAAGCCCTTTGACGCCAGTGTGCTGATTGCCAAAATCCGGGCCATGCTCCGGCGAACCTATGACTTCGGAACCGGCCTGTCCGTCATCGAGCATCGGGGCGTGCTGCTGAACACGGACAACAACACCGTGACCTATCAGGGGCAGCAGCTGTCCCTGACCAAAAATGAGTATCACATTCTGCTGGCGCTGATGCAGAACCGGGGCCGCATCGTCAGCCGCGAGACGCTGATGAAGGCCCTGTGGGAAACGGACAGCTTTGTGGACGACAATACCCTGACCGTCAACGTGAACCGACTGCGGAAAAAGCTGGACGCCGCCGGTCTGTCCGGTTTTATCGTCACAAAATTCGGTCAGGGCTATCAGGTCGAATAAGGAGGCCGCCATGCACATCCTAAGCGCCTATCTCCGCCAGCGGTGGGGTCTGATTGCCGCATTGGTTGCCTCCACCGGACTGCTGCTCCTGTCCTTTGCCCTGTTCCGGCTGAACATATCTGCGGTAATCTATCCCGCCCTTCTGTCGGCGGCAGTATGGGCGGCGTTCTTCCTGGTGGATTTTGTGCGGTTCCGGCGGAAGCACCGCTGTCTGTCGGCTCTTGCCAACCTGCCGTCCATTGTCCTGGAGCCTCGCCTGTTTCCGGAGGCTGAAACCCTTGAGGATCAGGATTATCAGGCCATCATCCAAAACCTTCGTCAGGAGCAGACCCGGCTGCAAACCAAAATGAATTTACGCTATGACAATATGGTGGAGTATTACACCACCTGGGCGCACCAAATCAAAACCCCCATCGCCTCCATGCGGCTGAACTTGCAGGGGGAGGACACGCCCCTGTCCCATCAGCTGAACACCGACCTGCTGCGCGTGGAGCAGTATGTGGAGATGGTGCTGGTGTTCCTGCGTCTGGACTCCGACTCCACGGATTATGTGTTCAAGTCCTGTGACCTGGACACCATCCTCCGGAACGCGGTGAAAAAGTTTGCGGATGAGTTCATCCGGCGCAGGCTGAAGCTGAACTACCAGCCCCTGAACGTCTCCGTCGTCACCGACCAGAAGTGGCTGTCCTTTGTGGTGGAACAGCTTCTCTCCAACGCCCTGAAATACACGCCCTCCGGGAGCATCACCATCTATCTGGAGCCAAAGCAAACGCTCTGCATCCGGGACACCGGAATCGGCATCGCCCCGGAGGATATGCCCCGCATCTTTGAAAAGGGCTTTACCGGCTACAACGGCAGACAGCATCAGTCCGCCAGCGGCATCGGCCTCTATTTGTGCAAGCGCGTCTGCACAAATTTGGGACATGAGTTGTCCCTGACATCCAGCCCGGAGCGCGGTACCACCGTGCGGCTGAATCTGTACCGAACGGAACAACCGAGGGAATAAAAACCCGCTGACAGACCTGTACGCTGAAGTGCCCCCTGTCAAGTAGACAGTGAAAAAACAAAAAAGTCTTTCCATG
>JAJQBJ010000076.1 GCA_021203345.1 Oscillospiraceae bacterium | reverse complement strand
CCCATGCCCCGTTCTCACCGGGGCATGGGAGAGGCGTTTCTTTGAAGCGCGGGCCACTAGGCCATTTCCCCTTTCGCGCAAATGCAGGGAGCGATGGCCGCCAGGCCATGCGAGTCGCAGGCGGTTCGACCCCGTTTCTTTCCGCCATTGAAAGAAATGGGGTCGAGAAACCCCGCTTTGAGATAAAAAGCCGTCCAGAAGCGGCAGCCACTCCACAATTTCATGACAGCTTGCCCGGTTTCCCGCTGGAAACCCGATTCCCACATTGCCGCCGAAATGTCCCTTGACTTCCGCCTTGCGTATGTATTATGATGTTGGCATATCAGATTCACTCCGATTTGGAAAAGGAGCTTTACGATGAGCAAAAACAATTCCGGTGCATTGGCTAAGCTGCTGGGCGCTGTTTCTGTGGCAGGCGCTGCGGCCCTGAGCTGCTTTCTGGTGAAGAAGGCCAACGAATATCTCAGCGCCACCCCCATTGACGAGGAGGATTTGGCCGACCTCGACGGGGAGGATTTTTCTGAACAGCCGGAGGAGCCCTCCGGGGAGACTCAGACATGAAAATCGGCGTTGTCGATGCCGGCGGCGGATTCCGGGGCATTTACGGCAGCGGCGTTCTGGATTTTTGTCTGGAGCAGGGAATCCACTTTGATTACTGCATCGGCGTATCCGCCGGGAGCGCCAACCTGGCCTCCTATCTGGCGGGACAAAAGGGCCGGAATATTCCCTTTTACGGGGAGTACGGCTTCCGGAAGGAGTATTGCAGCTTTTCGAGCTTTCTGAAAAACGGGAACTTCCTGAACCTGCAATATGTCTACGGCACCCTGTCCAACTCCGACGGGGAGAACCCTCTGGATTTCGACGCGCTGATGTCCAATCCTGCGGAATATTACACTGTCGCCACCAACGCCCTCACCGGCGAGGTGCTGTACTTCGACCGCTCCCGGATGTCGCAGGACCATTACGAGGTGCTGATGGCCTCCAGCGCCCTGCCGGGGGCCTGTAAGCCCGTTCAGGTGGGGGAATATCTCTGCTTCGACGGGGGCTTTGGCGACCCCATCCCTGTGCAAAAAGCGCTGGACAGCGGCTGTGACAAGGTCGTGGTCATCCTAACCAAGCCCCGCGACACCGTTCGCCGCCAAAAGGACGACAATCTGGGGGTTCGCATGATTCATCGGCGCTATCCCCGGGCGGCGGAGCAGCTGGCGTTACGGTATCAGAAGTACAACGACGCCGCTGCCCTGTCCAGGGAGTACGAGCGGCAAGGGAAGGTGCTGATCGTGGCCCCGGAGTCCACCTGCGGCATGACCACCCTGAAACGCACCCAGGAGCAGCTTGACCGGATGTATCAGATGGCGCTCCGGGATGCGAAGGCAATTCCGGACTTTCTGTCGCATTAACTGCAACCATTCCGTCTTTCAGGAGCCCCGCGCGGGCTCCTTTTCTCATCTCACTAACTGCAAAAGGAGCGTCTATCATGGAATTTCAATACTTCAAGCTGGAGATATTCATCCCGGAAACCCATCTCTCCGCGCTGCAAGCGGCCCTGCAAGCCGTGGACGCGGGCCATATCGGGAACTATGACTGCTGTCTCTCCTACAGCCCCGTCACCGGAACCTGGCGGCCTCTGGCGGGCACTCACCCCTATTCGGGTCGTCAGGACGAAATCAGCGTCGAGCCGGAGCTAAAGGTGGAGGTAACGGTAAAGGCTCCCCGTCTGGCGGAAACCCTGACCGCAGTCAGGGCCGTCCATCCATACGAGGAGCCTGTAATCAATGTGATTCCCCTGTGGGACGTGGGGATTTAACCGCTTTCGGCTTACCGCCGGTTGCTTCTCCGCCAGATGTGCATTTTCTCCGCGTCGGCAATCAGCTGATCCCGGAAATCCGGGTGAGCGATGTTGATCAGCGCCTCGGCCCGCTGCCAGGTGGCAAGGCCCTTCAAATTTGCCACGCCGTACTCGGTGACAATATAGCCCGCGTTGGTTCGGGTGTCCGTCACAATGGAGCCGGGGGACAGGGTGGGCCGAATCCGGGACTGCATCTGTCCGCTTTTATCCGTGTAGGTGGAGGACAGACAGATAAAGCTCTTTCCGCCGTTTGACATATAGGCCCCCAGCACAAAGTCCAGCTGTCCGCCTGCGCCGCTGATGTGGCGGATACCGGAGGACTCGGCGTTGACCTGGCCGAACAGGTCGATATCCACCGCATTGTTGATGGAGATAAAGTTGTCGATCTGGGCGATGACCCGCACATCGTTGGTGTAGTCCACCGGGGCGGACATGGTGCGGGGATTGTCGTTCAGATAGTCATAGGTCTTTCGGGTGCCGGCGCCAAAGGCAAACACCTGGCGGCCCCGGTCGATGCTCTTTCGGGCGCAGGAGATTTTGCCCGCGTGGGCGATGTCCACAAAGCCGTCCACATACATCTCCGTGTGAACGCCCAGATCCTTCAAATCGGACTCGGCGATCAGAGAACCCACGGCGTTGGGCATCCCGCCGATACCGAGCTGGAGGCAGGCTCCGTCGGAAATCATATCCACGATATAGGCGGCGACCTTGTGATCCACCTCCGTAGGCGGCGGGGACGGCATCTCTCCGATGGGGGAGTGTTCCCCCTCTACGATATAGTCGATCTCGTCAATATGGATGCTCTCGTCAAAGCCGCCCAGACACCGGGGCATATTGTTGTTGACCTCCACCACGATTTTTTTGGCGTGCTTGCACATAGCCATCATATGGCTGGCGTTGGGGCCAAAATTGAAAAAGCCGTGGTCGTCAATCGGCGCGACCTGGAACATGGCTACGTCCGCGCCGGGGATATTTTCCCGGTAATACCGGGGCATTTCCGAATAGCGCAGGGGGATGTAAAAGGCATACCCCTCTTTCGTGGCGGCCCGCTCGATGCCGCTCATGTGCCAGGAATTCCAGGTAAAATGCTTCGCCACCTCCGGCACCTTGAAGATTTCCGGCTTTTTCAGCAAAACGCCGCCGCGGAAGTTAACATCGTACAATTCGTAATAGCGCTTCGCCAGAGCCGCATCCAGAATCTCAGGCGTGCCGGTACACCAGCCGTAATCCACCCAATCTCCGGATTTGACCAGCTTCACCGCCTCATCAGCGGAAACCAGCTTGCTCATATACTTTTGCGTGTAATCCATGAATCGGTTCCTCCATTGAAACTGTCTTTGCGATTCGGGGAACGGAAAACGTTCTCACCATCTGTTGGTTCCATTTTATAGAGTCCTGGCGAAAATGTCAAGAATTTAACGAACTTTTTTCAAATTCCGTCTGCACCCCTGTGACCAGACGGTACACCTCCCGAGGGTCGGCGGCGAACACGGTGGCTCCCCGGCTCTGTAAAAACGCCTTGTCCCGGAAGCCCCATGTCACGGAAATCACGTCCATCCCCACGTTTTGCGCCGTGGCAAGGTCTACCTCGGAGTCCCCGATGTAAACCGCCTGCTCTTTGGGGACGTTCAGCTCCTCCAGCACCGCATTGACCGCATCCGGCGCGGGCTTGCGGCGAACGCCGGGGCGCTCCCCCACCGACAGGGCAAAACAGCCGGGGAAATACTGGCGGCACAGGGCGCTTACCACCGGGTCGGCCTTGTTGGACACCACCGCGCACTGTACGCCCGCCTCCCGAAGCCGGTCAACCAGCTCCACAATGCCATCATAGGGTCGGGTTTTGATATCATAGTGGGTCTGGTAATAGGGCATAAAGGTCTGGTAGATCTGCTCCGTCAGCGCCTCGTCCGTCCCTTCGGGCACCGCCCGCTCAATCAGTCTGCGGATACCGTTGCCCACAAACCGGCGTACCTCCTCCAGACTGCGGGCCGGGCAATCCCATTGGCGCAGCGCCACGTTCAGGCTGTCCCGCAAATCCTCCAGTGTATCCAAAATCGTACCGTCCAAATCAAAGACGGCCAGCGTATAGCTCATGTTCCATCACGCTCCTGTATCACCAACCGGCTCCCGAAAAATGCGGCGCAGCAGGACGATTGCCGCAATCGCCAGAACGAATTCCGCGCAGGTCTGGGCGTAGGCAAGGCCGTACAGGGGCCACAGCCAATTCAGGATAAACAGCGCCGGGATTTCCAGCACGACCTTTCTGAGAATGGCGAACAGCAGCGCCGACCGCCCCATGCCGCAGGCCTGAAACACACCCACCGCCAGGAAGTCAACGGTCAGGAACACCAGGCTAATGCACATCCCTCGGAGGAAGCGCCCTCCATAGGCCACCACCTCCTCATTCTTCATGAACAGGCGAATCAGATTCTCCGCCCCCACGAAATAAATCATCGCCATCAGAAGGATGAAGGAAACGCTGATCCTTGCGGTAAACATGACCGCCTTTTTCATCCGCTCCCGGTTCCCGCTGGAATAATTGTATCCCACCAGGGGCATGATCCCCTGAGAAATGCCCATGGTGATATACATGGGAATCATATTGATCTTCTGGGAAATGCCCATAGCGGCCACCGCCGTGGAGCCGTAGGAGGCAGTGAAGTTGTTCAGCACCGTCATTCCGGTCACATTCAGCAAATTCTGAATGGCGGCGGGAATCCCCACGGCGCAAATCTGCCCGAGGATTTTCCGGTCAAACGAAAACACCCGCGGGTCAACACACACCAGCGTCTGTCTGCGCCGCACCCACAGCAGAGTGAGGAAATAGAGGCAGGCGGTGCAGTTGGAGAGGAAGGTGGCAAGGCCCGCACCGGCGGCCCCCATACCAAGGCCGAAGGGCAGGATGAAAATGGGGTCGAGCAGGATATTCAGAATACACCCGCTCATGGTGCCGACGCTGGCGTGCAGCGCAGACCCTTCCGCCCGCACCAGATTGGCCAGCACCACGTTCAGGATCGCCGGAACCGCGCCGCAAACCGTCGTCCACCGTAGGTATTGCCAGGTCGCCGCCGCCGTGTCCTCCGTGGTGCCGAGGACGTCCAGCAGCTGGGTGTGGAACACGGCGAAGGCCAGAGAAAACAAGGCCGAAAGGCCCAGCGCACAGTAAAAGCTGATGGCGGAGCTTTTTCGTACCTCCGGGTATTTCTTCTGGCCCAGGTAGCGGCTCATCAGGCTGGAGCCGCCGACTCCAAACAGGTTGATAATCGCGTTGAACGCCAACAGCACCGGGGCGGCCAGCGTGACCGCCGCGTTCTCGATGGAATTGTTCAGCATCCCCACAAAATAGGTGTCCGCCAGGTTGTAAATGACCATCACAAGGGAGCTTAACACCGTGGGAACGGCCATCTTCATCACGGCCCGGGGAATCGGCGTGCGCTCGAACAGCTCTGTTTTCTGTGCATCAATGGATGCAGCTTTTTCATTGGACATAGGATACTTCTCTCTTTTTGAAATGATTGCTTGGTATCTATTATAGTGGCTTTTGTTTGAGCCGTCAATGTTGATTTCTGTTCCCTGCGGGAATCAGGTTTCAGGCAGGAAACCTTGCAAACTGCAAGATGATTACCTCCGCTGACTTGGTATTCATCTCGAAGGGGGCTTTTTCAACCCCCACTTCTTTCACAGTTTTACAGTTTGCCGCCTGCGACTCGCATGGCCTAACGGCCATACAAGTCACAGGCCGCTCGGCCGCGTGAAAAGGTTTCCAGCCCCGGCATAACAGCAAGAGTTCCATGGGATGTCTGCATCGAAATATGCAAATTTGTTGAATTTGCCGTTGACGATTGTGCAGGAAATCTGGTATTCTTAATCAGTACAACGTACAAACTTTTAGGGGGTACCTGGCTATGGTTAAAAAGGATGCGGTTGTCAACATTGAGGTTGGCCTGCACGCAAGACCTGCTACATTTTTCATTCAGAAGTCCAACGAGTTCAAATCCAGCATCTGGGTAGAAAAGGAAGAAAGACGTGTCAATGCAAAAAGTCTGCTGGGCGTCCTCTCCCTGGGTATCGTGCAGGGCACGACCGTTACGCTGATTGCGGATGGCTCGGACGAAAAAGAAGCGGTTGAGGCGCTGGCTGCTTTGATTGCCACCTCGAACGGCGAGCTGTAAGTACAGAAAAATTGATGAAGGAATGAAGCGCCGCAGCAAAACCTGCGGCGCTTTGCATATCTTAAGGTGGAGGGGGCGTCTGCCGTGACAATAGATGAGCTGAAGGCCAAGGCCCACAGCCTGCCTCTGAAGCCGGGGGTCTATCTCATGATGGATCGCACCGGCGCCGTGATCTATGTGGGCAAGGCCAAGGCCCTGCGGAACCGGGTCAGTCAATACTTCTACGACCTGGCCTCCCACGGGCCAAAGACCCGGGCCATGGTCAGCCGCATCGACCACTTTGACGTGATCGTGGTGGACACGGAGCTGGAGGCGCTGGTGCTGGAATGTGCCCAAATCAAGCTCTATCAGCCCAAGTACAACATCCTGTTGAAGGACGACAAGGGCTATCCCTATATTCGGGTGGATGTGAAGTCCGACTATCCCCGCTTTTCCCTGGTGAAATCCACCGCCGAGGACGGCGCGAAGTATTTTGGCCCCTATGGCAGCCGGGGGAACACCTATCAAATCATCGACGCCATCTCGCGGGCCTTGAAGCTGCCCACCTGCAGTCGGCAGTTCCCCCGGGATATTGGGAAAGACCGCCCCTGTCTGAATCATCATATGGGCCAGTGCGTTGGCTGGTGTCAGGGGGGCAAGCTGGATCAGGCGGCGTATCAGGCGGTCATCGGACAGGCCATTCGCCTGTTGGAGGGCAAGTACGACCAGGTCCTGCAGGAGCTGGAGGACGAGATGGTGCAGGCCGCCGAGGAGTTGCGCTTTGAGCGGGCGGCGGAGCTGCGGGATCGCAGCCGGGCCATCAGTCTGCTGGGCAGTCACCAGAAAGTGGCTGCAGCCCTTCGGGCGGAAACCGACGTGCTGGGCTTTTATATGGGAACGGCAAAAAGCTGTTTTGCGGTGCTTCACTACGCCGGCGGCGGTTTGGTCGCCAAGGATATGGAGCTGTTTGAAACGCCGGTGGAGGCCACCTCCGAGGAGCTGCTGGGGGCGGTGATTCCCCAATACTATCTGGCCCGGGGCAGCTTTCCCAAACAGATTTTGCTGCCGCTGGAGCTGGAGGAAACGGACGAGCTGGCGGAGCTGCTCTCCAACCGGGCAGGCCGAAGGGTGCAGCTCCTGACGCCCCGGCGGGGCGCAAAGGCGGAGCTGATTCAGCTTGCCAACCGGAACGCCAGCGAGGAGGCGGAGCGCCAGACCAGCCGGGAGGAACGGCAGAACAAGACGCTGGCGCTGCTGGGTCGGCTGATGGGGCTGGACGGCCCGCCGGAGCGGCTGGAATCCTACGACATCTCCAACACCGGGGCCTCGGACATTGTGGCCTCCATGGTGGTATTTCAGCACGGAAAGCCCCTGAAACGGGACTACCGCCGATTCTCCGTCCGGGGGCTGGAGCATCCCGACGACTACGCCTCCATGGAGCAGGTGCTGACCCGGCGGTTCCGGCGCTATCTGGAGCAGGACGAAAAGTTCAACCGGCTACCCGATGCGCTGCTGATCGACGGCGGCGTGACCCACGCCAATGTGGCGGTGCGGGTGCTGGGGGAACTGAATCTGAACGTTCCCGTGTTCGGCATGGTGAAGGACGACCGGCACAGAACCCGCGCACTGGTCACACCCACGGGACAGGAAATCGGGATTCAGCAGTATCCCACCGTATTTGCCCTGATCGGGCAGATTCAGGAGGAGACGCACCGGTTCGCCATCACCTATCACCATGAAAAGCACAGCAAGTCGGGGGTGCGCTCCCAGCTGGACGGGATTCCCGGCGTGGGCGAGGTGCGGAAGAAGGCGTTGCTGAAAGCCTTCCGAAGCGTCAAGGCGATCAAAGCCGCCACCCTGACGGAGCTGGAGGCCGCGGTGCCGAAGAACGCGGCTCAGGCAGTGTATCAGCGGTTCCACGAAACGGAGACGGAAAAATCCGGGGAGGACGTGTCATGAGAGTGATATCCGGCTCCGCAAGGGGCAAGCGCCTGGGCGAGCTGGCGGGGATGGAAACCCGCCCCACCACCGACCGGGTGAAGGAGGGCCTGTTTAACGCGATTCAATTTCAGGTGCCGGGGGCTGCTGTGCTGGACTTGTTCGCAGGCACCGGGCAGCTGGGCATTGAATGTCTGAGCCGCGGCGCAAAGCGGGCGGTATTCATCGACCAGCGCCGGGAGGCGGTGGCGCTGATCCGGAAAAATCTGGCTATGACCCGGCTCCAGGAGCGGGGCGAAGTGCTGCTGCGGGAGTCGCTGTCCTATCTGACAAGCTGCCAGGAGCAATTTGATTTGATTTTTCTGGACCCGCCCTATGACACAGACCTTTTAAAAAACGCTTTGGGAAAAATTGCCGACATTGACATTCTGTCGAAAGATGGTATAATCATTTGTGAGAGCCGCCTGGAAAAGGAGCTTCCGGCGCAGCTTTCTCGATTGGTAAGGGCGAAGGAGTACCGTTATGGTAAAATCAAGGTGACTACCTTTCGTCTGGAAACTCATAATTGACTGCCGACAGCGGAACGGGAAGGCCGTCTGCGGCGGGACATTAGCGGATAAATTTCTATACAAGGAGGACGAACAATGGCAAGCGGAGTAGAGGAGCTGCTGGGGATGCTCTACGACATGATCGAGGACGGCAAATCCGTCCCGATGCACGCGGAACAGTGCCGCATCGACCGGGATCGGGCGCTGGATCTGCTGGATGAAATTCGGGCGCAGTTCCCGGTGGAGCTGGGCGAGGCGCAGAAGCTGGTGGCGACGAAGGAGGAGTATATCGCCTCCGCCAAGCGGGAGGCGGACAGCGTTCGCACCCAGGCACAGGAGCAGGTCAAGCGGCTGCTGAACGAAAACGAAATCGTCCAGCAGGCCAAGGATGTGGCAAACGACATTGTGAAAAAGGCGCAGGAAACGTCCAAGAGCCTCAAGCAGGCGGCCAACGGCTACTGCGAGGACATCCTGCGGCAGACGGACGCGGCGGTCAGCCAGGCCTCCGCACAGCTGCGCCAGGCACAGGCACAGTTCCGCAAGCTCTCCGGGTCATCGGATTCGGGCAGCGGCGACGGGCGGGCCGAGATTTACGACGCCGAGAACGACGATCTGTAAGCGGCGCTGGTTTTCCAACCACAACAAAATCATTGACAGCCGGAAACGGACGCTCGAACGGGCGTCCGTTTTTTTGCGCGAAAACGGGTCGAACATACGTTTAGTTTCTGGATAAAAGAGAAAATACCTGACTTTTTTCAGAAAAAAGTCAGAAAAGTTTTCATAAAAATTCACTCTTGCCCTTGCAATTTTGAGCTGGGAGAAGTATACTAGACAATACGGTGGAGCAAAATGGAGCGAAATGGAGCAAAAAACCACCACAAACCCACGGCATGAAGGGAGGCGGCCCATATGGACAGCATTACAGGCAATTATTCCATCCACATTGACACCAAGGGCCGCATTATCATCCCTTCCAAGTTCCGGGAGCTGTTGGGCGACGTATTCTACATGATGGTGGGCAGCGACAAATGCCTGACCCTGTACCCGCTGGAGAGCTGGGATCGCTTCTGCGAAAAGGTCAAGGCGCTGGGCACCGTTCAGGCGGATATGCTCAACGTGGTTCTGGGCAACACCGTAAAATGCGAGCCGGATTCTCAGGGCCGCATCCAGATCCCGCAATATCTGCGAACCTATGCGGGACTGGACAAGAATGTGGTCATCGCGGGCCACATCGACACGGCCAAAATCTGGGACGAGGACGAATGGAACCGCCGCAACGCCGAGCAGCTCAATCCCAAGAATGTGGCGTCGCTGCTCCAGGCGCTGGGTATTTGACGGAGAACGGCCATGGAATTTACCCATGAACCGGTACTCCTTTCGGAGTGCCTGGAGGCCCTGCACATCCGGCCGGATGGCGTCTATGTGGACGGCACCCTGGGCCGGGCGGGCCACTCCGCTGAAATCGTCCGGCGGCTGACCACCGGGCGGCTGATTTGCATTGACCGGGACCAGGCGGCGCTGGACGCCGCACCGGAACGGCTGGCGGGCTATCTGGATCGGGTGACGCTGGTTCACGGCAACTTCCGGGAGCTTTCACAGCTTCTGGACGGGCTGGGTCTGGACAAGGTGGACGGGATGCTCTTTGATTTGGGCGTATCCTCCCCACAGCTGGACGACGGCAGCCGGGGCTTCTCCTATATGCAGGATGCGCCGCTGGATATGCGGATGGGCCAGAGCGACCGGCTTACCGCCTATACGGTGGTGAACCAGTGGCCCAAAGAGGAGTTGCGCCGCATCCTCTATGAATACGGGGAGGAGCGCTATGCACCGGCGATTTCGTCCGCTATCGTCCGCCGCCGGGAGGAAAAGCCCATCGAGACAACGCTGGAGCTGGTGGATGTCATTCGGGGGGCCATGCCGGGGGCGGCGCTGCGGGAGAAGCAGCACCCCGCCAAGCGCACCTTTCAGGCGATACGCATTGCGGTGAATGACGAGCTGGGCGCCATCTCCGATTTGATGGAGGCGGCGGTGGCCCGACTGAACCCCGGCGGACGGCTGGCGGTGATTTCCTTCCACTCCTTGGAGGATCGCATCGTCAAGCAAAGTCTGGCGGCGGCGGCCAAGGGCTGCACCTGCCCGCCGGATTTTCCGGTGTGCGTCTGCGGAAAAAAGCCCCAGGTGAAGCTGACGCCGAGAAAGCCGATTCTGCCGGGTCAGGCGGAGTTGCAGCGAAATCCCCGGGCCAGGAGCGCCAAGCTCCGGGTCGCGGAAAAGCTGGATGGATAAAAGCAGGGACAGCGCCGCCCTCTAAGCATGGGCGGCTGTTGATAGAGAACAGGGAAACAAGTCGGAGAAGGGAGCGGTCATCCAATGGCAGAACAGCGCAGACGGAATGCGCCAAGACAGAAAAAAACGGTACACTACCGTTATGACGCCGATGGCACCGCCGCATTCCAGCCGGAGCTTGTTCCGGAGCAGGAGCCGCCGCGCCGAAAGCGGGTTCGCCCCAAGAGGCAAAGCCGTACTCACTTCAGAGCCAACAATCTGGAGAATTTACGGGTTCGCCCCTCGGAACGAATCGCACCGATGAGCGTCATCGGTATTGTGGTGGTGGTCTTTCTGGCGGCAATGGTACTGCAATATCAGGTTCGGCTGAACAGCCTGAACACGCAGGTGGTGTCCGCCACCAACACCCTGGAGGAGCTTCAGGAAACGCAGGCTCAGCTGGAGGCCCAGTATGAGCAGATGTTTGATATGCAGGGCATCGAATCGGATATGGTGAACAGCGGGAAAATGATTAAGCCCAGCGACGGACAACAGATTTATCTGGAGCTTACCGAGCCGGATACCGCCACCTCCTTTGCATCCGAGGCCGGGCTGCTGGGCAAGCTAAAGGCATTGCTGTCCGGACTGACGGAATATTTCAGCTGACCGGACATAAACTGCATTGAAACCCCTATGGCGCTGTGGCCCCAGGCTGGGGGTGCCCGTGGGACAGAAACCTTGAAATGCTATGAGGGCGTGAGAAAGAACCACTTTTCTTGCGCCCTTTTCTGGCTTGATTTGAACACGACCTTGAAAGGACTGTAATATGAGAAAAAACCCCAAACCAAAAAAACCGGACGCGGGGAGCAGCAACACCAGCGCACAGACGATTTTTCATCGTACCATGATTTTGCTGGTGCTGTTCGGCATTGCGGCGTTTGTCCCGCTGGCCTGGAAGCTGTACCAGCTCCAAATCGTCCAGCATGACGAGCTGCAAACCAAGGCCACCCGGCAGCAGACCAGCGATGTCAGCGTCTCGGCCTCCCGGGGAACCATCTATGATACCAACGGAAAGACGCTGGCGGTCAGCGCCACGGTGTACAATGTGATTCTGTCCCCCAAGGACATCAACACCGTTTCCGACAGCGACTTAAAAGAGGTCTATGGCAACGACTATGAGGACACCATGACCGAGGCACAAATCGAAAACGCCAAGGAGCAGATTGTGCAGGAGCGGGTGGAGCTGATCGCCACCACCCTGGCCTCCCTGCTGGGCGTGGAGCAGTCGGATATCGAGGAGCGCTGTGAAAGCACCACCTCCATGTACTCTGTGGTCAAGAAAAAGGTGGAGGCCGAGGACGCCGCCGATGTGCGAACCTTTATCGAGCGGTACGACCTGTCCGACTACATCTACCTGACCAACGACAGCAAGCGCTATTATCCTTATTCCACCACGGCGGCCACGGTGCTGGGCTTTGTGAACAGCAGCAACGAGGGCGCTTACGGTCTGGAGGCCTATTATGACAGCACCCTGTCCGGGACGGAGGGCCGCATCGTCACGGCCAAGACCAGCCTGGGAACGGATTTGTTGTACTACTTCTCCGAATATTATGACGCGGAGGATGGGAATGATATCTATCTGACCATCGACACCACCATCCAGTATTACTGCGAGCAGATTCTGGCGGAGGGCATTGAAAAATACAACGTGCTGAACGGCGGCTGGGTCATTGCCATGGACCCGGACACCGGAGCCATTTTGGGCATGGCCAGCTCCCCCTCCTATGATGCAAACAACCCCTCGGAGATCACGGACGAATCCCTGCTGGCTCAGCTGGAGGAACTGGCCGAAACGCTGGCGGAGCAGGTGGAAAGCGGCGAAATCACCCAGGAGAAATCCGACACCCAGTACGCCGAGGCGGAGTCCGAGGCGCTGGAAACCCAGTGGACGAACCGGTCGGTCAACACCACCTATGAGCCTGGCTCCACCTTCAAAAGTCTGGTTCTGGCGGCGGCCCTGGAGGAGGGTGTGGTCGACGAGGACACCTATAGCTTCTATTGCTCCGGCGTGCAGACCGTAGACACCTGGGACATTCACTGCTCCACCACCTACGGCCACGGTCAGGAATCGCTGGCCGACGCAGTGAGCAAGTCCTGCAACCTGGCCTTTATGGACATCGGCCGAAAGCTGGGCGCTCAGACCTTCTGGGATTACATGGAGGCCTTCGGCCTGATGGACAAAACCGGCATCGAGGTGGCCGGCGAGTCCACATCTACCTGGTGGAGCGAGGAGTATTTCACCAGCTCTGCGGGCTACGTCAGTCTGGCAACTGCCTCCTTTGGACAGCGCTTTGAGGTCACGCCCATTCAGCTGATTACCGCTGTGGCGGCGTCCATCAACGGCGGCTATCTGTATCAGCCCCATCTGGTTCAGTCCATTGTGGACAGCGAGGGCAACACCGTCACCTCCAACGATGCCACCGTGATTCGGCAGGTAGTCAGCGAGGAAACCTCCTCCACCGTAGCCGAGCTGCTGGAGGGCGTGGTAGACGGCGGTGGCGGCTCCAACGCTTATCAGGCGGGCTACCGCATCGGCGGCAAGACCGGCACGGCTCAGACCAGCAATGACGACGAGCTGATCGTCTCCTTCGTGGGCTTTGCCCCGGCCAACGACCCGGAAATCATCGTTCTGGTGGCCTTTGACAAGCCGGAGCTGGTGGAGGGCAGCACGACCCTGGGCACCAGCGGATATAATGTCTACGGCGGCACCATGGCGGCCCCGCTGGCAGGCGAGCTGATTGCGGAAATCTGCGACTATCTGGGCGTTGCCAAGCAGTATACCGCCGAGGAGGAATATCTGGCAGACTCCACCATGCCCTCTGTCATCGGCATGGACGAGGAGACGGCGGCGGAAACCCTGTCCGACGCCAACCTGACCTATCGGACGGTGGGCAGCGGTACGACCGTCACCGCGCAGGTACCCGCCTCCGGTGTGACCCTGGCGAACTCCAGTGAGGTGGTTCTATATCTGGGCGAGGACGCCCCGGACGAGACGGTGGAAATGCCCGACCTGCCCGGTATGAGCAAAAGCGAAGCCCGCTCCACGCTGGAGGATCTGGGCCTGTACTACAAGGCCAGCGGAGCCTCCACAAGCTCTGGTGTGACGGCGGACGGACAGTCCGTTTCCGCAGGCACCAGCGTCAAGGTGGGCACCGTCATTACGGTTCACTTCTCCGACCAGACCGTGTCGGATTCCGAGGGAACCATCGAATAGGAATCAAGTGTAAAAAGAGAGGAAGAAGTCCATTCATCATAGATTTGCGTTTCAACAGGAGTGAGGACACTATGAAACAGATCGCAGTGATCGGCAGCCGCGGCAATACCGTTGCGGCCAGCCTGATCGGAACCATGCTCCACCAGGCCGCAGGCTGGAAGGTGGGGGTCCTTGGCCTGGACAACAAGGGGCTTACCCTGCGCGCCGGGCTGGAGCAGCTCGCCCTTCAGGGCTATGACTGCGCGGTGGCTGCGCTGGGTACCGAGGCGGTAGACCAGTCGTTTCAGGTGGGCGTACTCACGGACTGGAGCGACAGTCGGCTTCCGGAGGCGGTGGACGCCTGCGAAAAGCTGGTGGTGAATCTGGACGACGTCTGCGGCCAGCAGATGGCCCGGCAGTTCCCCGCCCTGACCTATTCCGAGCGAAAGGATCAGGCGGATTTGACGGCGAAAAATCTGCGCTGCTACCCCAATCGAACCGAATTCGAGGCTCTGACCTGGGATGACATCCAGCGGGTGCGGATGCCGGTACTGGGGGGCTATGACATCTATCACGGCCTGGCGGCCCTGGGCTGCGGCCTGAGTCTGGGCTTTTCGCTGGACACTCTGGCCCCCTCCATGGAACGCGCCGCCGGGGTGCCCGGACATCTGGAGCTGATTCCCACAGAGGAACCGTTCCACCTGGTGGTAGACCGGGCCAACCGGGCCATGGAGCTGGAAAATCTGCTGCTGACCCTTCTGCCCATGCGGGGGAAGGGCGGCAGTCTCCGCCTGCTGACCGGCGCTGTGCCGGAGGAGGAGCGCTGCCTGGCGGCGGACGTGGCGGACGGTCTGGCGGATGAGGTGATTCTCCCCTCCGGAGATCGCAGTCAGAGCGTCCGGGAGCTGCTGAGCCGGGGGCGGGCCGGGGATGTCCTGGTGATTGCCGGAGTGCATGACCCCGGTTCCGGCGAGGATGAGCGCCTGATGGCGGCCCACTGGCTGCAACAAAAAAAGAAAAACGCGCGGCAGCAGAGCGCGGTCTGACCGACTGCGCCTGTACCGCTTCCACAGAGAAGGGAACCCATTTTTATGATACGGATTATTTTGAGCTTTGTTATCGCCTTTTTGTCCACCTGGCTGTTGGGAAAGGTGGTAATCCCCTGGCTCCATCTGCTAAAGGCGGGCCAGTCCATTAAGGAAATCGGCCCCAAGTGGCATATGTATAAGCAGGGTACGCCCACCATGGGCGGCATTATGTTTATCCCGTCCATCCTGCTGGCGCTGCTGGTCTGCTCCATCCCGGAGCTGGCGGCGGGAGATTTTGGCGGACTGGTCGTCTATTGCTTTGCGCTGGTGTTCGGCGCCATCGGCTTTATCGACGACTTTATGAAGGTGAAGTACCACAAAAACGAGGGCCTGACCTCCATCCAGAAGTTCCTGCTCCAGCTGGCGGCGGCGATTCTGCTGATTATCATTTTGCGGAACATGGGCTATCTCAGCCAGAGCCTGTACATCCCCTTCTTCAACGTGTACTGGCGGTTGCCTCTGGCGGTCTATCTGGTGCTGGCGGCCTTTATCATCGTGGGCTGTGTCAACTCCGTGAACCTGACGGATGGAGTGGACGGCCTGGCAACGGGCGTGACCATGCCGGTGGCGCTGTTCTTCACCATCGCCGCCATGCTGTGGAAATACACAGAGGTCGGCGTGCTGGGCACGGCGCTGCTGGGCGGCCTGGCCGGGTTCCTGATTTACAATTTTCACCCGGCAAAGGTGTTCATGGGCGATACCGGCTCCCTGTTCCTGGGGGGGATGGTGTGCGGCCTGGCCTTTGCGCTGGATATCCCGCTGATTCTGATTCTGGTGGGAATCATCTATATTTGCGAAACACTGTCCGACATCATTCAGGTCACCTACTTCAAGCTGACCCACGGCAAGCGCATTTTTAAAATGGCCCCGCTGCACCACCACTTTGAGATGTGCGGCTGGAGCGAATACAAGCTGTTTTTTGTATTTTCCGGTATCACGCTGGCCTGCTGCGGACTGGCGCTGCTGGGAATCTGGAACAAGTGATGTACGGTTCCGGGAAAAAACCCGTGAAAGGAGGAAGCGGATATGAAGCCATTTGAACGGGGCGAACGGGAGATTCGGGCCGCCCGGACGCGGCAGCTGGCCCGCGGCCCTGTGGATCTGCCCTTTTTGATGCTGGTGATGATGCTGTTGGCCATCGGGCTTGTGATGCTGTTCTCCGCCTCCTATGCCTACGGCGCATCCCTGTCAAAATACCACAACGACCCCTATTATTTCATCAAAAGTCAGGCCGTGTTCGCAGTGATAGGATTGGTCGTGATGTATGTCATTTCCCGCATCAACTATCAGTTCTGGCGGGTGCTGTCTATCCCGGTGCTGCTGTTGGCACTGGCTACGCTGGTTCTGGTGCTGACCCCTCTGGGCGTGACGCTGGGCGGCGCGACCCGCTGGCTGAAGCTGTTCTTTATCGCCGGCCCCACCTATCAGCCCTCGGAGATCGCCAAGCTGGGCATTATCCTGTTCTTTTCCGCCAGCCTCAGCAAGCGAAAAACGGGTCTGCACACCTTCCGGCGGACGCTGCCCCGGCCTCTGGAGGCCATTCATCATTTTCTGGACAAGGTTGGCCTGTGGGAGATGTTTCCCTATCTGTTTCTGCTGCTGCTGATTTCTGCGCTGATGCTGATGGAGCCCCATATGTCCGGCACCATCCTGATTCTGGTGGCTGGCGTGTCCATCATGTTTGCCGCCGGTACAAAATGGTACTGGTATATCATCGGCCTTACCGCTGGCGGCGGGATGCTGGCCTTTATCATGACCCAGACCGACTATATGACCGCCCGAATCGAAACCTGGCTTGACCCGTGGAACTCGGCGGCCAGCTCGGATGCGGCCTATCAGATCACTCAATCTCTGATCGCCATTGGCTCCGGCGGACTGCTGGGCAAGGGCCTGGGACAAAGCGTGCAGAAGTATATGTACCTGCCCGAGCCTTATAATGACTTTATCTTCGCCATTGTGGCGGAGGAACTGGGCTATGTGGGCTGTCTGATTATTCTGGCGCTGTTCGCCCTGCTGATTATCCGGGGCTACTGGCTCTCCCTCCACGCCAGAGATCGCTTCGGCTCTCTGCTGGTGGTGGGTATCACCACCCTGCTGGCGACCCAGGTGTTCCTGAATATCGCCGTGGTCACCAGCCTGATTCCCACCACGGGCATTTCCCTGCCCTTCTTTTCCTACGGCGGCACGGCCCTGATTATCCAGTTGGCGGAGATGGGAATCGTGCTGTCAGTATCACGACAGATTCCCGCGCCAAAGCAGGGGAGTTAAATTTTCCAGACATATGGAGAACGCAATATGAAGATTCTATTCACCTGCGGCGGCACCGCAGGACATATCAACCCGGCGGTGGCCCTGGCCCGGATGTTCCAGGAGCGCAACCGCGGAGCAGAAATTTTGTTCGTAGGCGCAGACGGTGGCATGGAGACGCAGCTTGTTCCCCGGGAGGGCTACGAGATTCGCACCGTCACCATCAGCTCCTTTTACCGCTCCCTGTCCGGGTCCGGTATCAAGCACAATCTCCAGACCCTGCGGAACCTGAGCCGCTCCAAGGCCCAGGCCAAGCAGATTCTGGATGACTTTCAGCCCGATCTGGTGGTCGGCACGGGAGGCTATGCCTCCTATCCCGTGGTGCGGGCCGCCGCGAAACGGGGTATTCCCACGGCGGTACACGAGTCCAACGCCGTTCCCGGCCTGACTACCAAAATGCTGAGCAAATATGTTGACCGGGTGATGGTGGGCTTTGAGGAAAGCCGCAGTCACTACAAGAATCCGGACAAGGTGGTAGTGACAGGAACCCCGGTGCGGGGCGACTTCTTCTCCCTGACCCGGCAGGAGGCCAGAGCGAAGCTGGGCATCACCGACGACAAGCCGGTGGTCGTCACCACCTGGGGCAGCCTGGGCGCACAGGTCATGAACGAGCATATGGTGGGCTTTGTGGAGCAGGAGATCCGAGACGGCCAGCCCTTCCACCATATTTACGGCGTGGGCAAGCGCTATTACCAGCGGGTAACCCAGGAGATTGCAGAACGGGGCATCGACCTGACCCAAAGCCCGGATGTGGATGTACGGGAGTACATCTACGATATGTCCGTGGTGATGGCGGCGGCGGATTTGACCATCGACCGGGCGGGGGCCTCCACCATCAGCGAAATCACCGCCCTGGCGAAGCCCTCTATCCTGGTGCCCTCCCCCAACGTGACCAACAATCATCAGGAGAAAAACGCCCGCGTCCTGGCAGACCGGGGCGGTGCGGTGCTGCTGCTGGAAAAGGACTGCTCCCCGGAGCTGCTGTACCAGACCGTGCGGGAGCTGCTGGACGACCCGGAACGCCGGGCGCATATGGCCCAGGCGCTGCGCTCCATGCAGACCGGCGACGCCGGTGAAAAGATTTACGAAACCCTGTATGGCCTGATTCGGAACTGAATCAGCCCATCTCAATCAGCGAACAAACGCACCAACCTCCCTTCTCCGCATAGAATGGTTCGAAGAATCAAGAATCGGAGGAGAGGCTATGAGCGTTTTGCATATCATCGGCGGGCGGCGGCTTTCCGGCAGCGTTCCGGTTCAGGGAGCCAAAAACAGCGTGCTTCCCATTTTGGCGGCGGCGCTTTTGTCCGATGACATTTGTGTCCTACATAACTGCCCCAGACTCAGCGACGTGGACGCCTCCATCGCCATCCTGCGGCACCTGGGGTGCCGGGTGGAGCAGGAGGGGGACAGCATCGCCGTGGATTCCCGGCCCATGTGTATCAGCGAAATCCCCCATCGGCTGATGCGGGAAATGCGCTCCTCGGTGATTTTCCTAGGCGCAATTCTGGCCCGCATCGGGGAGGCAGAGCTGTCCATGCCGGGAGGCTGTGAGCTGGGGCCACGGCCCATCGACCTCCATCTGGAGGCGCTGCGGGCCATGGGCGCGGAGATCACAAAGCGCAGCGGGAACCTGCACTGTCAGGCTGCCCGGCTCCACGGCTGTGAAATTCATCTGTCCATCCCCAGCGTAGGGGCCACGGAGAACGCCATGCTGGCGGCCATGGGAGCCGACGGCGACGTGGTGGTTCACAACGCCGCCCGGGAGCCGGAGATTTCGGACTTACAGGCGTTTCTCTGTGCCATGGGCGCGGAGGTGTCCGGGGCCGGAACCTCCCAGGTAGTCATTCGCGGCGGCGAGCGAAAAAAGCTCCACGGCTGCGAACACGCCATTATCCCCGACCGAATCGTGGCAGCCACCTGGCTGTCTGCGGCGGCAGCCGCCGGCGGTGAGATCGAGCTGACCCGGACGATTCCGGAACAGCTCTCCACCGTGACGGACACCCTGCGGCGGGCGGGCTGTCAGGTTCGCACCGGGGAGGAACAGATTTATCTGAAAAGCGCCGGTACGCTCCACAGCGTTCGCCCCATCCGCACCCAGCCCTATCCGGGCTTTCCCACCGACGCACAGCCGCCGGTGATGGCGGCGCTGACGCTGGCCGCCGGTACGACCCTGTTTGTGGAGACTATTTTTGAAAACCGCTTTCGCCACGCCGGGGAGCTGGCCCGCATGGGGGCGGACATCCGGGTAGTGGGCCGGGTGGCAGTCGTCACCGGCGTACAGCAGCTGTCCGGGGCGGCGGTGGAGGCCGCAGACCTGCGGGGCGGCGCGGCGCTGGTTGTGGCGGCATTGGCCGCCCGGGGCGAGAGCCGCATCAGCGGTCTGGCCCATATTGACCGGGGCTACAGCGGCCTGGAGGATACGCTGACGCTGCTGGGCGCGGACATCCGGCGGAGGCCGGAGCCGCCGATTTCATAAAATTTCCGCCCGACGGGGCGAGCATATACGAAAGTTTGAGGATTCTACATGGCAGAACGACGGACGAGAAAATCAAAATCGAAGGCGGCTGCGCCCGGAGGCACCGGCGGAGGCCGGCAGCCCAGGGTGCGGCAGTCCCGGCGGTCACACCGCTTCGCCTGGCTGTACGCGGCGATCTCCGGGGTCATTATGGTGGCCGCCGTGATAGCCGCCTGTCTGATTTTTTTCCAGGTGGAGACGGTCACGGCGGAGGGCAGCGAAAAATACTCCAGCAGCGAGATCATCGCGGAATCGGGAATTGAGGTGGGACAGAATCTGTTCTTCCTGAACTGCTCCGGCATCGCATCCGATCTGACAGAGAGCCTGCCCTATCTCAAAACCGTGACCATCACCCGCACTTTGCCGGGGAATGTTAAGATTCAGGTGACGGAATGCGAGCCGGTGGCGGTGCTGGTGGTGGCCAACGGCTACTGGTATATTGACGAGGACGGCAAGCTGCTGGAGCTTCGCAGCAGCGACAGCGGCCTTCCCAATGTGACCGGGCTGAGCCTGGTGTCCCCCACGTCGGGCAGCATTTTTTCCGTGGACACCGCCTACCGCCTCAAAAAGACCAGCCTGGTCGGCCTGCTGAATGCGCTGACAGATCAGGAGCTTTTGGACGGAGCGATCAGCATCGACCTGTCCGACGGCAGTGAGCTTGTGATGCAGTATACCAAAAAGTACACGGTCAAAATCCCGTATGCCTCGGACTTCGACTATAAGATTCGGGCGATGAACGGCATCATCGAGGCGCTGGCGGCGCAAAACGACGAGGAGGACGGGGTCATTGATCTGACCCTGGATGACGAGTGGCATTTCATCCCCAATTAGCCCTGTCAGCCCGGTTTTGGACGGCTTCACAGCAAAATGGAAGAAAATGTTCCGAAAAAAATCAGATTTTCTCTTGACCGTTCCCCCTTTTGGCATTAGAATAGGGAATAGCTATATTTCATCTAAAATGAGGCATACTTCGGCCATTCAACATACACATAGGAGGAGATAATTATGGCTTTCGATATTGAGAACGCGAACGAAAACGTAGTGAGCATCAAGGTTATTGGCGTTGGCGGCGGCGGAAACAACGCAGTGAACCGTATGGCGGCATCCGGCACCACCGGCGTGGAATTTGTGGCAATCAACACGGACAAGCAGGCGCTTCAGCAGTCCGAGGCGGGCACCGTGATTCACATTGGCGAAAAGGTCACCGGCGGACGCGGCGCAGGCGCGAATCCTGAGATCGGCCGCAAGGCCGCGGAGGAGAGCCGCAGCCAGGTTTCCAAGATTCTGGAGGGAACCAACATGGTGTTCGTCACCGCCGGCATGGGCGGCGGCACCGGCACCGGCGGCGCGCCTGTGGTGGCGGAGGTCGCCAAGGAGTCCGGCATCCTCACCGTGGGCGTGGTGACAAAGCCCTTTGGCTTTGAGGGCCGCCGCAGAATGCAGCAGGCCGAAAAGGGCATCGAGGAGCTGAAGGACCATGTGGACGCGCTGATCGTCATTCCCAACGAGCGCCTGAAGCTGGTCAGCGACCAGAAGATCACCTTCGCCAACGCATTTGAAATTGCGGACGACGTGCTGCGTCAGGCTGTTCAGTCCATCTCTGATCTGGTGTCTAAGCCCGGCATCATCAACCTGGACTTTGCCGACGTGACCGCCATCATGAAGGACGCAGGTCTGGCCCATATGGGCACCGGTCATGCGGACGGCAAGGACAAGGCCGAGGTCGCCGCTAACATGGCAATCTCCTCTCCCCTGCTGGAGACTTCCATCAAGGGCGCTCACGGCGTTCTGGTGAATGTCGCCGGTTCCATGGACATCACCCTGGAGGAAGTGGAGAGCTGCGCCTCCCTGGTAGAGAAGGCCGCTCATCCCGATGCGAACATCATCTTCGGCGCGACCTTTGACGAGTCCCTCCAGGACGAGATTCGGGTCACGGTGATCGCCACCGGCTTTAACAAGGACGATGAGGAGGAGAATAACCCCATTGACGTGGAGGCTCCCCAGGAGCAGCCTGCTCCCGAGCAGCCCGAGGCCCCCAAGGCGTCCGCGTTCACCGCGCCTCCCGTGGAGGATGACCCCTATGACGATATCTTCCGTCTGTTCAATCGCCGCTGAGGAAAGGTCAAGGCTTTTGCACCATTGAAATAAGCAATCAAAAACCGTCCGGGAGCATGACTGTTCCCGGACGGTTATATTTCTATATGGATATCAGAAATGTGTCCATGCTTCAAAGGAGCACCTCTCCCATGCCCCGGTGAGAACGGGTCATGGAATGGGAAATAACGTTACAGCAAGGAACAACGCAATCTGATTCGCATGGAACAAAACAAGGTGGGCCAACAAGCGACCACGTTTGCAAGCGTGGTCAATACAAAATGGAACCAGCCTACATCACCTGCGGGCCTGGTTACGAGGTAAACTTGATGTTACGTTGCGTCCCCTTGCCGCATTCTTCCTGCGGCAAGGGAAACAGGGGTTTTTCTTTGGCGGGTCGACACCGTTTCTTTTTGCCCCGTCAAAAAGAAATGGGGTTGAAAAAGCCCCCTTCGAGATAAAAAACCAATCAGAAGCGGAACCCACGTTACAGGTTGAACGACTTTCAGGTTCCATGAGGGGAATCCTCCATGGAACCCGCCGCCACCAGCTCCGCAATGCGAACGCCATCCACGGCGGCGGACATAATGCCTCCGGCGTAGCCGCAGCCCTCCCCGCAGGGGAAAACCCCAGCCAGAGCGGATTGTCCGTCGGTGCCCCGGAGGACACGCACCGGTGAGGAGGAGCGCGTCTCCACCCCGGTCAGAACTGCCTCCGGGTGGGCGAAGCCGTGAATTTTCCGGTCAAAGATGGGCAGGGCCTCCCGCAGCGTGGCGGTCACATAGTCGGGCAGACAGGCCGAAAGGTTCGTCCAGGTCACGCCGGGGCGATAGGTGGGACGAATCGCGCCGCCCTTTGTGGAGGCGGTTCCCTTTAAAAAGTCTCCCACCAGTTGGGCGGGCGCAAAATAGGTTTCGCCGCCCAGTTGGAACGCGGCCCGCTCCCACGTCTCCTGAAAGCGCACCCCGGCCAGCGGGTCTGTGCCGGGGAAGTCGTCCGGCCCCACATTCACCAGAAAGCCGCCGTTGATATTGGCCCCGTCCCTGGCCCGGAGGCTCATGCCGTTGGTCACCAGCAGCCCTGGCTGGGCGGCGGAGGCCACGACCTGCCCGCCGGGACAGACGCAGAAGGTGAACGCGCTGCGCCCGGAGGGAAGATGACAGGAGAGCTTATAGTCCGCCGGGGGCAGCTTGTCCCAGGCAGCGCCGAACTGGGCGCGGCTAATGGCGGTCTGGTCATGCTCAATCCGCACGCCGATGGCGAAGCTCTTTTGCTCCATGGGCAGACCGGCCTCGTACAGCATTTGAAACGTATCCCGGGCAGAGTGTCCGGGGGCCAGCACCAGCTCTGTACAGGGGATGGTTTCGCGCCCTGCCGGGCCTTCCACCTCTACGGCGGTCAGACGGCCCTGATGCTGCACCAGCCCCACCAGCCGGTGGCTGAACCGCACCTGACAGCCCAGCCGCAGCAGCTCCAGCCGGATGTTTTTCACCACCTGGCGCAGAATGTCCGTGCCGATGTGGGGCTTGTGGGAGTAGGCCACATCGGGCGGCGCACCGAACTCCACAAAGGTTTCCAGCACGGTGCGGATGCGGGGGTTGTGGGTGCCGGTGGTCAGCTTGCCGTCTGAGAACGTCCCCGCGCCGCCCTCGCCAAACTGGACGTTGGAGGACGGATTCAGTACCCCCTCGGCCCAGAAGCGCTCCACATCGGCGGCACGTTCCTCCACCGGGCGGCCCCGCTCCAGAACGATGGAGGGGATGCCGTTCCGGGCCAGATACAGGGCGGCGAACAGGCCCGCCGGGCCCATCCCCACCACCACCGGGGGCGTGTCAAACTGTCGAGTCACCGGCGGGAACTGATAGGGTGTTTCATCCACCTGGGAGATGTTCGGGTTCCCCGCCAGGCGGGACAGCACGGCGGCCTCCCCCCGCACCCGGACATGCACAGAGCAGACCAGATGAAGGGTCTGCTTTTTTCGCGCGTCAATGGAGCGCTTCACCAGCCGTATCTCCTGAATATCCTTGGGAGAAACGGATAAAATTTCACAGAGCCTCCGGCGCAGGGCGGCGTCTCCGCCGTCCAGCGGGAGGGAAATATGATTGACCTTCAGCATAAAATCACCGTGACCATTGTACCATGTCGGAAGGAAAAAGGGAAGTGGGGGAAGAAAAAGAGAAGTAGGAAGGGAAATCTTCAAATCTGTTGAAATGAATGAGAATTGTCGTTCTTATTGTGCAAAATAACGATGATAGTCTATGAGCAATGTGGTATCCTGTAAACAGCTTTAGAATGAGTCTGAAAGAAACAACCTCGTTATCCCCGGCGAAGGCCCGTTCTTTATGTGTTCCGTCGCAATCAGAATCAGTTATTTTTTATTAAACAGGAGGAACTAACAATGGCTAAGAATTATTTTGACCTCAGCGGTCAGGTGGCCGTAATCACCGGATGCTCCACCGGCCTGGGCGTCCAGATGGCCAAGGCTCTGGCAAATCAGGGCTGCAACATCGTCTGCCTGGCCCGCCGGAAGGAGAAGGTGGACGAAAACGCCGCCATGCTCCAGGAAACCTATGGTGTACAGGCCATCGGCGTGGTCTGTGACGTGACCAAGACCGAGACGGTGGAGGCCGCCGTGGATGAGGTTCTGGCAAAGATGGGTCGGATCGACATCCTGATTAACAACGCCGGCACCGGCGCGGTGGCTCCCGCAGAGGATATCACCGACGAGCAGTTCTCCAACGAGGTGGACATCGACCTGTTCGGCACCTTCAAGATGGCCCGCGCCGTGGCGAAGAAGGCCATGATCCCCGCCGGCTATGGCCGCATCATCAATATCGCCTCTATGTACGGTCTGGTGGGCAACAAGATCGCTCCCGCCTCCCCCTACCATGCAGCCAAGGGCGGCGTAGTGAACCTGACCCGCGCACTGGCCGCCGAGTGGGGCGACAAGGGCATCACCGTCAACGCCATCTGCCCCGGCTATTTCGAGACTCCGCTGACTGTGGAAACCCTGCAGAGCGAGTTCTTCCAGAACTATGCCCGCACCATGATTCCTGAGGCCCGCTACGGCAAGGAGGGCGAGCTGGATTCCGGCGCGATTTTCCTGGCTTCCCCGGCCAGCACCTATGTAAACGGCGTAATCCTGCCCATCGATGGCGGCTACACCTGCATGTAATCTAAAGATATCTCTGTACAAATGCAATCTTCAACGGCTGGCGGCTGTTTCCCGCCAGCCGCTCTTGCTGATTTGAGCGGTGAAATCTCAAAAAATTTGTTAAAATTTTAAAAAGGTCGATTGTAAAATGAAGTTGAACACCTAAAAAATCCATAGCGATTGAATCCGT
>JAJQBJ010000014.1 GCA_021203345.1 Oscillospiraceae bacterium | reverse complement strand
TGCAGCAGATGATTGCCATTGCCCGCGCTGTGGATATGGACTGCAAGGTGCTGATTCTGGACGAGCCGACCTCCTCCCTGGACGACAACGAGGTGGAAAAGCTGTTCACCCTGATGCGGAAGCTGCGGGACCAGGGCGTTTCCATCGTGTTCGTGACGCACTTCCTGGAGCAGGTATACGCCATCTGTGACCGCATCACCGTGCTGCGGAACGGTACGCTGGTGGGCGAATATCCGGTTGCCGACCTGCCCCGGGTGAAGCTGGTGGCCGCCATGATGGGCAAGGACTTTGACGACCTGGCCGCCATCAAGCCGGAGGGAAGCGTCGATATGTCCAAGGCCGACATGATGATCGAGGCCAAGGGCCTGAGCCACAAGGGTACCATCAAGCCCTTCGACCTGGATATCCACAAGGGCGAGGTCGTGGGCCTGACCGGTCTGTTGGGTTCCGGACGTTCCGAGCTGGCGCGTACCATCTATGGCGCGGACAAGGCTCAGAGCGGCACCCTGAAGGTGGACGGCAAGGAAGTCCAAATCAACGCGCCCATCGACGCTATGAAGCTGGGCATGGGCCTGTTGCCGGACGACCGGAAGGCCGAGGGTATTATTGCCGACCTGTCTGTGCGGGAGAATATCATTCTGGCATTGCAGGCCAAGCGCGGCATGGGCCGTCTGCTCTCCCGCTCCGAGCAGGAGAAGCTGGCGGACGAGTACATCGAAATGCTCCAGATCAAGACCGCCTCGAAGGAGACGCTGATTAAGCAGCTCTCCGGCGGCAACCAGCAGAAGGTCATTCTGGCCCGGTGGCTGGCCACCGATCCGGACTTCCTGATTCTGGACGAGCCGACCCGCGGTATCGACGTGGGCACGAAAACTGAAATCCAAAAGCTGGTCGTCAAGCTGGCGAAGGAGGGCAAGAGCCTGATCTTCATTTCCTCCGAAATTGAAGAAATGCTCCGTACCTGTAACCGCCTGGCAGTCCTTCGTGACGGCGCCAAGGTGGGCGAGCTGGAGGGAGATCTGACCCAGGAGAAGGTCATGGCTGCCATTGCCGGCGGAGGTGAAGAAGAATGAGTGCATTGAAGAAAGTAACCAAAATGCGGCTGTTCCTGCCCGTGTTTTGTATGATTCTGGTCATGGTGCTGAATGTCATCGTGGACGCCTCCGGCGGAAAGTTCTTCCTGAACTTCTTTACGATCTCCGTCCAGAACGGGCACCTGTATGGCCGGTTGATTGATATTCTGAACCGCGGCAGCGAGATTGCCATTCTCGCCATCGGTATGACGCTGGTGGTTTCCTGCTCCGCCGGTACGGATATCTCCGTCGGCTCCGTCATGGCCATGTCCGCCGGCTTCTGTTGTATGCTGCTGGCCGGATACGGTGTGACCTCCACCAGCGAGTACGCCATGCCCCTGATCGTGGGCGTGATTGGCTGCCTGATTATGGGCTGCATCTGCGGTGCGTTCAACGGCGCTCTGGTGGCCTATTTGAACATTCAGCCAATGGTGGCGACCCTGATTCTATATGTGGCAGCCCGGGCCATCGGATTGCTGTTCTGCAACAATATGATTGTGTATGTCCGCGTAGATTCCTTTGCCATTTTCGGCAGCTATGTCGGCCCGATTCCCACCCCCATTATCATCGCGGCGATTTGTATCGTAGTGATGGCGCTGGTTCTGCGTAAGACCGCCATGGGCATGTATATCCAGTCCGTCGGTATCAACCGCAAGGCCTCCCGCATCGCCGGTCTGAATTCCCAGCGCATCATCTTTATGTGCTACATCCTCTGCGGCCTGTGCGCCGGTATTGCCGGTCTGGTGGCTTCCTCCCGAATCACCTCCGCCGATACCAACAACATCGGCCTGAACTACGAGATGGACGCGATTCTGGCTGTGGCTCTGGGCGGCAACAGTTTGGGCGGCGGCAAGTTCAATCTGGCCGGTTCCGTCATTGGCGCCTACACCATTCAGGCCATTACCACGACCCTGTACAACCTGGGTGTTTCCACCTCCCAGGCCCCTGTGTTCAAGGCCATTATCGTTCTGATTATCGTGGTCATTCAGGCTCCGCCCTTTAAGGAGTATCTGGCCAAGGCCAGAGCGAAGCGTGCTGGCAGCAAGGCAAAGGAGGCGGCGAACGTATGAGCAAAAAGCCTGAGAATGCGCTGAAAGAGCGCAAGCAGATTAACAGCAATACGCTGCTGCTTCTGATTACCATTGCACTGTTCATCGTGATGTACGCCGTGGGCTGTGCGATGTACGCCGGGAAGGGCTTTACCCATGTACAGACCTTCCTGAATATCCTTATCAACAACGCCGGCCTGATTTGCGTGGCCTGCGGCATGACCTGCGTGATGCTCACCGGCGGCATTGATATCTCCGTCGGCGCGTTGATCGCCATGGATTGTATGTTCTTGGCCTATACCATGGGTAAGGGCATGAACGCCATTGTCAGCTGTCTGCTGGTGCTGGTCATCGGTTTGGTGTTCGGCATGGTACAGGGCTTCTGCGTGGGCTATCTGGAGATTCAGCCCTTCATCGTCTCCATGGCGGGCATGTTCTTCGCCCGAGGCATGACGGCGGTAATTTGTACCGATCAGCTCTCCATCACCCAGGAGACAAGCCCGCTGTTCTACGCCTGGGCCAACTTGAAGATTCAGCTGCCCGCTTTCCTGGGCTATACCAACAGCAAGGGCAAGCTCCAGATCCCCTATGTCCGAATCGGCGTGGTGATTGCGCTGCTGGTTCTGGTGGTGATTTTCCTGGTGCTTCGCTACACCAAGTTCGGACGCAGCCTGTACGCCGTGGGCGGCAGTGAGCAGTCCGCCACCATGATGGGCCTGGATGTAAAGAAAACCAAGATGAAGGCCTATATGCTGTCCTCGTTCCTCTGCTCTATCGGCGGCATCTGCTACTGCCTGAACACCATGTCCGGCTCCGTATCCCAGGCCACCGGCCTGGAGATGGACGCCATCGCGTCTTCCGTCATTGGCGGCACGCTGTTGACCGGCGGCGTCGGCAACGTCATCGGCTCCTTCTTCGGCGTATTGATCAACGGTACGATTTCCAGCATCGTCAAGACCAACGGCAAGCTGTTGTCCTCCTGGGCAAACATTGCAACCGCCGCTCTGCTGTGCTTCTTTATCGTGCTGCAATCCGTCTTTGCCCTGATTAAATCCCGCAGGAGTAAATAAAAATCCTTAGCCATCCTGCATCCCCCGGCGTTTGCAGCATAATTCGGTATGCGTGCATCACCGGGGGATTTTAAAAGCGAAAAAAGCGATAAAAGTGTACGAGAACGAAAGGAAGGACTCAAACTCTATGAATGAAGCGTTGAAAGAGGCGATCACCCAGGGGAAAACCGCTCTGGGTCTGGAATTTGGCTCCACCAATATCAAGGCGGTTTTGATTGGCCCGGATCACAGCCCCATTGCCTCCGGCAGCCACGGCTGGGAGAACCGGCTGGAAAACGGCATCTGGACGTATCCGATGGAGGCAGTCTGGGCCGGTTTACAGGACGCCTACAGTAAGCTGGCCGCCGACGTGCAGGAGAAGTACGGCGTAACGCTGACCACAGTGGGGGCGCTGGGCTTCTCCGCCATGATGCACGGCTATCTGGCCTTTGACGGGCAGGGGGAGCTGCTGGTGCCGTTCCGCACCTGGCGGAACACCATCACCGCCCAGGCGTCGGAGGAGCTGACAGAGCTGTTCGGCTTTAACATCCCTCAGCGCTGGTCGATTGCCCATCTGGAGCAGGCGATTCTGAACGGCGAGGAGCATGTCCCCAACATCGCTTATCTGACCACTCTGGCGGGGTATGTCCACTGGAAGCTGACAGGGCGGAAGGTTCTGGGCATTGGCGAGGCCTCCGGCATGTTCCCCATTGACAGCGAAACCAATCAGTATGACGCGGTCATGGTCAAAAAATATGACGCGCTTCTGGCGGAGCGGGGATATTCCTTCACGCTGGAGGAGATTCTGCCCGAGGTGCTGCTGGCCGGGGAGGATGCTGGCAGCCTGACCCCGGAGGGGGCCGCGCTGCTGGACTCCACCGGCAACCTGAAGCCGGGCATCCCCATGGCTCCCCCGGAGGGCGACGCGGGAACCGGCATGTGCGCCACCAACTCCGTGGCGGCCCGGACGGGAAATACCTCTGCGGGAACCTCCGTGTTCGCCATGGTGGTGCTGGAAAAGCCCCTCTCAAAGGTATATCCGGAGATCGACCTGGTGACGACCCCCACGGGCAAGGCGGTTGCCATGGTTCATTGCAACAACTGCACCTCGGACATCAACGCCTGGGTGGGGCTGTTCCGGGAGTTCGGGCAGCTGTTCGGGCTGGAAGTCTCCGAGAACGAGCTGTATACCCGCCTGTTCCAGGTCGCCATGGAGGGTGACGAGGACTGCGGCGGCCTGCTGTCCTATAACTATTACTCCGGCGAGCCGGTCACGGGCCTGACGGAGGGCCGCCCCCTGTTTCTGCGCCAGCCGGATGCAAAGCTGACCCTGTCCAACTTTATGCGTACCCACCTGCAATCCGCTTTGGCGGCGTTGAAGGTAGGTCTGGACATTCTGGCCCAGGAGGACGTGAAAATCGACGCCATGTACGGACACGGCGGCTATTTCAAGACCAAGGGCGTAGGACAGGCGCTGCTGGCGGCGGCGATCAACGCCCCAGTCTGCGTCATGGAAACCGCAGGAGAGGGTGGCCCATGGGGGATGGCGCTGCTGGCGGCCTATCTGGTGAACCGGGAGCCGGGCGAGTCCCTGGAGGACTATCTGCAAAACAAGGTGTTTGCCAACACCACCGGCGAGAAGCTGGAGCCTGTGGCGACGGACGTGGCGGGCTTTGACGCCTTCCTGTGCGCCTATCGAAAGGCCCTGCCTGCGGAGCAGGCGGCGGTGGAGCATTTTTAATGTGCCGCAGTTTGGCAGTTTAATTGTATTCTGAAAGTGAGTGAGCGAGTATGTCTATGATCGATTATGAATTTTGGTTTGTGGTAGGCTCCCAGTTCCTCTATGGTGACGAGGTTCTGGAGATCGTGGAGATCCGGGCCAGGGAAATGTGCGAGTCCATGAACGCCGAGGGGATTCTGCCCTGTAAGCTGGTCTTTAAGGCCATTGGCGTGACCAGCAACGGTATTGCCCAGGTGATGAAGGAGGCCAACAACGATGACCGGTGCGCGGGCGTGGTGACCTGGTGTCATACGTTCTCCCCCTCCAAGATGTGGATTCACGGCTTCAATCTGCTGCACAAGCCGCTTTGCCACTTTGCAACCCAGTATAACCGCAACATCCCCAACGAGGAGATCGACATGGACTTCATGAACCTGAATCAGGCCGCCCATGGCGACCGGGAGCACGGCTTTATCGGGGCCAGAATGAGACTGCCCCGGAAAATCGTGGCGGGCTATTGGAAGGATCAGGCGGTTCAGAAGGAGCTGGGCGACTGGATGCGCTCTGCGGTGGGCTATGCCTTCTCCCAGAAGCTGATCGTGGTTCGCTTTGGCGACAATATGCGGGATGTGGCCGTCACCGAGGGCGACAAGGTGGAGGCCGAAATCAAGCTGGGCTGGCAGGTGGACTACTGGCCCGTGGGCCATCTGGTGGAAACCATGGAGGCCGTCACGGACGAGGAGGTTCAGGCCAAGTACGATGAGTACCTTTCCCGGTATGACGTGGCTACGGAGAATCTGGAGGCGATCCGCTATCAGGCGCTGGAGGAGGTCGCCATGCGGAAGATTCTGGAGCGGGAGGGCGCAAAGGCCTTTATCAACACCTTCCAGGATCTGTATGGCATGAAGCAGCTGCCCGGTTTGGCCTCCCAGAACATGATGGCCGACGGCTACGGCTACGGCGGCGAGGGCGACTGGAAGGTGGCTGCCATGACCGCCATTGTAAAGGCCATGGCCGAGGGCATGGAGGATCAGGGCGTGGCCTTTATGGAGGACTACACCTATGACCTGGAGCCGGGGAAGGAGGTTTCTCTGGGGGCGCATATGCTGGAGGTCTGCCCCTCTGTGGCGGCGGACAAGCCCCGGATCGAAACCCACTTCCTGGGTATTGGCATGAACGCGGAGGACCCCGCCCGGCTGGTGTTCGAGGGCAAGCCCGGCGACGGCATCGTTGTTTCTCTGGTGGACATGGGCGGACGGCTGCGCCTGATCATTCAGGACATAACCTGCATCAAGCCTATCTATGAGATGCCGAACCTGCCGGTGGCCCGGGTGATGTGGCAGGCCAAGCCCGACCTGATTACCGGGCTGAAATGCTGGATCACCTGCGGCGGCGCACACCACACGGTACTGACCACCGCCGTTTCTGCCCAGATGATGATGGACTGGGCCGAGATGATGCAGATCGAGTGCGTCCATATCACGGAAAAGACCACGCTGGAGGAGCTGAAAAAGGAGCTGTTCTTCAACGATGTGGCCTGGAAGCTGAAAAGCCTGTAAGGAGGGATTCTGATGCTGGAAGAACTGAAGGAACAGGTATTGCAGGCGAATCTGCTGCTGCCGAAGTATGGACTGATTACCTTTACCTGGGGCAACGTCTCCGGAATTGACCGGGAAAAGGGCCTGATCGTCATCAAGCCCTCCGGCGTGGACTATGACTGCATGACCGCCGAGGATATGGTGGTGGTTGACCTGGATGGCCGTCAGGTGGAGGGAAAGCTGAAGCCTTCCTCCGACACGCCCACCCATGTGGCGCTGTACCAGGTATTCCACAACATTGGCGGCGTGGTACACACCCATTCCCGCTGGGCCACGTCCTTTGCCCAGGCGGGGCAGGGTATCCCCGCCTATGGCACCACACAGGGGGATTACTTCTACGGAGAGATTCCCTGCACCCGGAAAATGACCCCGAAGGAGATCGCCGGCGCTTACGAGCGGGAGACGGGGAACGTCATCATCGAGACATTTGGAACACGGGCCATTGACCCGGATCAGGTGCCTGCGGTGCTGGTGAACTCCCACGGCCCCTTCACCTGGGGCACAGACCCGCATAACGCCGTTCACAACGCCGTGGTGCTGGAGGAAGTGGCGTTTATGGCTTTCCACGCCCGGGCGCTGGAGCCGAACCTCCAGCCGATGCAGCAGGAGCTGCTGGACAAGCACTATCTGCGGAAGCACGGGGCCAACGCTTACTACGGCCAGGGCTGAGAGGCGGAACCGATGAAGGTACAAAAGGACTGCTATGTGAAAATCGGCGCACGGATTCGACTGGGCAGAGAGTCCAACGGCCTGACACAGAAGGAGCTTGCCACGGCGGTGGACGTAACCAGTCAGCATATCTCCGACCTGGAGCGGGGCGTGGTGGGGCCTTCGGTCCCTATGGTGATTCGCCTGTGCGGGGTGCTGAACCTGTCGGCGGACTACCTCCTGCTGGGGAAAGAGCCTGCGGCGAAGGTCGGATAGTATAAAAACAGGGAGGGCAGCTTATGTATGGCTGCCCTCCTTTTGGAGGTAGAGGCATGAGCGAAATCAGGGAGCTGCTGGAGCAGTATATCGCGGACAGCAATGCGCTGTACCGGAAAAAGACCGGCATTAAGAACGCGCTGTCGGCGTCCTTGGGCGGAACCAATGAAATCAAAAAAGACCCCATGCACCTGGCGTTTTATCAGAATGTGGAGCGCTGTGTGGAGGAACTGGCGGCGGAGGGAGATCAGGAGGCCTGTACAGAGGCATTTCAGCTTTTGTTGACAGAGCGGGAGCCGAGCAAGGATCTGGTGCAGCGTGGCTGGCTCCAGGCGGCGGAGACGCTGGCCCTGCCGCTGGTTCCCTATGTGCCGGAGGCCGTGCTACGGCCCGCCTGGGAGCGCTACGGGAGCCGTTATCCCAAACGGGAGCGGATGCCCAGGCAACAGGCGCTGTACCGGGCCATGGCGGAGCAGCTGGGGGAGCCAAAACGACGGTGGAAATAGCGCCCCGGCTGTGGTATAATGCGGTATCATAAGGTATCACAATCACGGCTGAAACAGAGAGGAGGCTGACAGCATGCGTATATTGGTGGTAGAGGACGTGGTGGACATGAACCGCCTGATTGTCAAGACACTGAAAAAAGAGGGCTACAGCGTGGATGGCTGTTACGACGGGGAGGAGGCCATGGACTACCTGTTCGGGGCGGAGTATGACGGTATTCTGCTGGATGTCATGCTGCCCAAGGTGGACGGATATGAGGTGCTGCGCCGCATCCGGGAGAAGGGGATGAATACCCCGGTGCTGATGCTCACTGCCCGGGACGCGATTCCGGATCGGGTGAAGGGGCTGGATTTGGGCGCGGACGATTATCTGGTCAAGCCCTTTGACTTTGCGGAGCTGCTGGCCCGGATTCGGGCCATGACCCGGAAACGGGCGGGCAGCAAGCGCAACCAGTTCACCATCGACGATTTGACCCTGGACACAACGACCCGCACGGTGTTCCGGGCGGGGGAGGAGATTGCTCTTTTGCCCAAGGAGTTCACCATTCTGGAGTTCATGATTCAGAATCAGGGGGCGGTGCTGTCCAGGGAGCAGCTGGAAAATCAGATTTGGAACTATGAGTATTCCGGCAGCTCCAACAATGTGGATGTGTACATCAGCCGCCTGAGAAAGAAAGTGGACAGCGGCCATGCGGTCAAGCTGATTCACACCATCCGGGGCGTGGGCTGGACGCTGCGGGCCATACCGGGGGCGGGCGACTCTGCCCGGGAAAAGGCGTGAAGGGGCGTTCGGTCAAGCTCCGCCTGTCGCTGCTGCTGACGGCGCTGATGGCGGTGATGGCGGTGGCCCTGATGACCTTTATGCTGTTTATCAGCAGCAGCGTGGTCAACCGGACGGCCATGACCCAGCTCTCTGACACGGTGCAGAAAAATTTGAGCTATATCACCTATACCGACGGGACGCTGGAATTTGGGGACAGCTTTCACTTTTATCAAAACGGGGTGTCCATTCTGGTGTACAGCCAGGGACAGGCGCTGCTGGCGGGCCAGATTCCCGTCTCCTTCACGGCGGCGGAGGCCTTTCAAAACGGCGTGACCCGGTCGGTGAGCGTCGGGGATACGGAGTATCTGGTGCTGGATCTGTGGCTGGCCTCCGGCTGGGAGGACGGCATTTGGGTGCGGGGGCTGATGGAGGCCCCCACACGGGACAAACCGCCACGAATCTGGTGAAGGTGGCGCTGATCGTGCTGCCCGGCTTTTTGGTGCTGGTGTTTTTGGGGAGCTATTGGATCGTCAAGCGCTCCTTCCGGCCGCTGGACAGCATCTCCGACACGGCCTCCGCCATCAACGAGGCGAAGGATCTGTCCCGGCGGATTGGTCTGCCCCCGGGAAAGGACGAATTTTCCCGATTGGCGGACACCTTTGACCAGCTTTTCGAGCGGCTGGAGCGCTCCTTCGAGACGGAAAAGCAGTTTATCTCCGACGCCTCCCACGAGCTGCGTACCCCTGTGAGCGTTATCAAGGGGGCCTGCGAGTATGCGGAACAGTACGACGAGACGCCGGAGGAACGGCAGGAGACGATCTCCATGATTCACCGCCAGGCGGAGCAGATGTCCGGCCTGATTACCCAGCTGCTGAACCTGACCCGGCTGGAGCAGGGAACGGAGCAGGTGCGTCTGCTCTCGCTGAATTTGGGCGAGATGGTACGGGACTGGGGCGAGGAACAGGGCGACCGACAGGGCCGCCTGATTCTGGAGTTGCAGGAAGGAGTCACCGTCCAGGGCGATTCCGGCCTGCTGCTGCGTCTGCTGAACAATCTGGTGGAGAACGGCTTCAAGTACGGAAGGCCGGACGGACACGTCTGGGTGACGGTCAGCCGCAGCGGGGAGGAGGCTTTGCTCCAGGTGCGGGACGACGGTATCGGCATCCCGACGGAACAGCAGGAAAAGGTCTGGGAACGGTTCTATCAGGTTGACCCGGCCCGCAGCCGGGGAAAAGGCTCCGGCCTGGGCCTGGCCATGGTGCAGCAGATCGCGGCGCTGCACGGGGGCCGCATGACGCTGGAGAGCGTGCCCTCGCTGGGGAGCGCATTTACCCTTCATTTGTTTCTGAACCAGCCCTCAGAAAAAATTTAAAAAATTTCAGATTTTCTGAAAAATTTCATGTAGATTTCATAAACCTAAGGTAAGCTATAGACAGTTCAGAAAGGAACTGACTCAAACAAACCAGATTAACCAACGCATACCATGAAAGGAGAATGATCTACTATGAAAAAAATGATTATCGCCATGACCCTGATGATGACCCTCCTGCTGGCCGCCGGCTGCTCCGGGGAACAGAGCCAGATGGATTATATCGGGGCCGAGACGGCCAAGGAAGTGGCCGTGACCACCGCCGGATTTGCCGCCAGCAGCGTGAGCTTCACAACGGCAGAGCTGGCCGAAAAGGACGGAACCAACTACTACCAGATCGTCTTTACTGTGGACGGAGAAACCTATGAGTTCTGCATCGACGCGCTGACCGGCGTGGTGATCGACTCCAATGTCCCCGCAGACTCCATCTCCATCACCGCAAAGACGGACGAAACCACCGACGAGGAAAGCACCGCTGTTGAGACTGTTGCGGAGACTACGGAGGAATCCCAGACCGCAGCAGAGAGCAGCACCGGAACGGATGCCTCTGCGGAGGCCTCCACCGGCACCACCACAGACAACAGCACCACTGGCACCACTGGCACTACTGATACCACCGGCACAACTTCCACTGACATCACCAGTGACGAGGCGCTGACCATCGCGCTGAATTACGCCGGCGTCACGGCGGATCAGGTGACGGTCACGAAGAACAAGCTGGACACGGAGCATGGACAGCAGGTCTACGACATCGAGTTCTATCTGACGAACGCAACCTACCATACGGAGTACGACTTCGAGATCAGCGTCTCCACCGGCGAGGTTCTCAGCTACAGCTATGACTGCGACCACCATTCCACCTCCACATCCACGGTCACGCTGACTGCGGATGAGGCCAAGGAGATGGCTCTGGCCCAGGTGCCGGGCGCCACAACCTCCAACATCACGGAGTTTGAAACGGACTATGACGACGGACGCACCGTATACGAGGGCAAGATCGTATACAACGGCGTGGAGTACGAGTTCGAGATCGACGGATACAGCGGAGCATTCCTCAGCTGGGAGTCTGAAAAGCGCTAAATTTGAACAAAGCAAGAGGGGCAGGCGAAAGCCTGCCCCGTTGTTTACGTTTTTTCCGTATAGCTTACCCGTTCCAGCACAGCGCCGATCAGGGCGTTGCTGACCAGAAATCCCTGGGGCGTACAGTGCCAATGCCCGGCGGTCAACTCTACCAGCCCGTGGGCCTGTAGAGCCTGAAATTCTGTCTCCACCGCCGCCCAGTTGTCGCCGCCATACTGCCGATAGCCCTGCGGGTCGATGCCCCGGCCCAGCCGAAGCCCCAGCATCACATATTCCTCCAGACGCTCCGGGGGAGAGATTTTTTTTCGCTCGGACAGAGGGCAGTCAACCCGGATATAGCCCTCCAAATCCCGGGCATAGCCGAAGCGCACGCCCCGAAGGTCGGAGTGGGCCGCCGGCCCCAGGCCCAGATAGTCCTCTAAATTCCAGTATTTCAGGTTGTGGCGGGATTCCCGGCCCGGCTTTCCGAAATTGGAGATCTCATAGTGGACAAACCCGGACTGCTCCATCCGTTGGCACAGCCAAAGATAGGCGTCGGCCTGTGCGTCCTCATCGGGGAAGGAGAGGGTGTCCTGCTGCCGCCAAAAGGGGGTGCCTTCCTCCAGCTTCAGGCCGTAGCAGGAGAGATGTTCCGGACACAGGGAGAGAACCTGCTCCACGCTGTCCTGCCAATGGGCCATGGTCTGCCCCGGAAGACCGTAAATCAAATCCAGACTGAGATTCTCAAAGCCCGCGTTCCGGGCCTATTCCACGGCGCGGGCGGCCTGGGCAAAGGAGTGGGGCCGACCGGCCAGCTTCAGCTCGTCCTCGCTGGCGCTTTGCACACCCAGAGAGAGGCGGTTGACCCCGGCCTCCCGGAGATGGCGCAGACCGTCGGGGGTCACAGAGTCCGGATTTGCCTCCAGCGTGATTTCGCAGTCACCGGACAGGAGAAAGGACGTTTTCACCGCGTTCAGCAGCCGGACAATGCGTTCCGCGCCGAACCAGCTGGGGGTTCCGCCGCCAAAGTAAACGGTGTCCACCTCATAATCGCGGACATCGGCTCCCCAGCGGGAAATCTCCCGCAGCAGGGCGGTGCAATATTCGTCCATCCGTCCGTCATGTCCGGCCAGAGAATAGAAGTCGCAATAGGCGCATTTCGAGCGGCAGAACGGAATGTGAAGGTAAAGTCCCAGGTTTCGCATGAGGGAGGCCTCCTGTCAGGAAAGTGTGGGTCTATTTTACTACGATTCAAAGAAATTGCAAGAAAAATTCTACCGGAAACGGTTTCGTGAAAAACCACAAACGAATAGGTCGTTTTTCATTCTTTTCTCAAAAAAATCACGAAATCCCCTTGACAATGACCTGCAAATCGGTTATAGTATAGACAGTTCAAGGAAGGTGATACAAAAAAGGAAGGAGAACTTCCGGGTACGTCTGAGGACGGAGGAATTTAAAAATGGATGGTAGACTTCTGATTATTTAAATTCTTTGTGGAGGTTTGAGTCCCATGTACAATTTATCTTTCTCAACATTGTGAATAACGAATGAACTGGTTATGCAATTGCTAACCGCCACCGGCAGACCATTATAATGGAACGCATGATTTTGAGATGCAGACGCCTGTCAGAGTGTAGATGGTTAAAACGCAGAGCAGAAAGAACGGTTATTCCAAAATCTTCGAAAGCGAGGAATCCAATTTGATGTTAGATCCCAATGAGGAAAGCTAACCGCCGGTTTCAGGTCATGGAATCGGCGGTTAGTTTTTTGTGAACAGGGACAGTTCCTTGCAGATGATGTGGGAAAATCTTGATGAAAAATCAGAGGTGCAGCCACAAATCCATGGCTGCACCTCTTGTTCGAGTTTTCTCTTTTACGCCTCGGAATACAGCGGGAACCTGTCGGTCAGCTCCGTGACCTGAGTGCGAAGGGATTCCTTCCGTTCCTCAAAGTCGGGCTTGGCGGCCTCGCAAATCAGCTGGCCCACCAGACGGCACTCCTCCTCCCGGAAGCCCCGCGAGGTGACTGCCGGGGTGCCGATGCGGATACCGGAGGTGACAAAGGGCTTTTCCGGGTCATTGGGGATGGTGTTCTTGTTGGCGGTGATATAGATATCGTCCAGCCGCCGCTCCATCTCCTTGCCGGTCAGCCCGGCGGGCCGCAGATCCACCAGCATCAGATGGTTGTCCGTGCCGCCGGAAACCAGACGCAGCCCACCGGCGGTGACAGCCTCCGCCATGGCCTGGGCGTTTTTGATGATTTGAGCCTGATATGCCTGGAACTCCGGGGTCAGAGCCTCACCCAGCGCCACGGCCTTGGCGGCGATGATATGCTCCAGCGGGCCGCCCTGGGAGCCGGGGAATACAGCGGAGTTGATTTTCTTGGCAATGGCCTCGTCATTGGTCAGAATCATGCCGCCCCGGGGGCCGCGGAGGGTCTTGTGGGTGGTGGTTGTGACCACATCCGCGTAGGGCACGGGGGAGGGATGCTGCCCGGCGGCCACCAGACCGGCGATGTGAGCCATGTCCACCATGAGATATGCGCCGACGCTGTGGGCGATCTCAGCCATGCGGGGGAAGTCGATGATCCGGGGATAGGCGGAGGCTCCGGCAATGATCATTTTGGGCTTGCACTGGCGGGCCAGATCTTCCACCTTGTCATAGTCGATCATCTCCGTCACCGGGTCTACGCCGTAAAATACCATATGATAATGCTTGCCGGAGAAATTCACCGGGGAGCCGTGGGTCAGATGTCCGCCCTGGTCCAGGTTCATACCCATCACGGTATCGCCCAGATTGCACAGCGCCTGATAGACCGCATAGTTGGCCTGTGCGCCGGAATGGGGCTGGACGTTGGCGAATTTTGCGCCGTAGAGCTGTTTTGCCCGTTCGCGGGCCAAATCCTCCACCACGTCCACGCAGTAGCAGCCGCCATAATAGCGCTTGCCGGGATAGCCCTCTGCGTATTTGTTGGTCAGAACGGAACCGGCTGCCGCCAGAACTGTTTCGCTGACCACGTTTTCCGATGCAATCAGCTCAATGTTCCTGCGCTGGCGCTCAAATTCCTTTACAATGGCCTGTCCGACCTCCGGGTCTTTCTGGCAAATATAGTCCATCATCACTTGAATCACGGGAAATTCCTCCTGTCGTTTCGCTCGCTTCGCTCTTGCCGATTTATTCAGAGCTTCCTTAGATTATACCAGATTTCCCGCTTTTTTCAATGGACGATTAAACAAAAGATTTGTGTTACAGGTCGCTTTTTCCCGGATGGAGTGCTATACTGTAGCTGTAGAAGTGATTTTACGATGAGGTGATGCTATGAAAACCCCGGAACAGGTTTCCTCCATTGTGGAGGCCCTGAAGGAGAAATATCCGGATGCACTTTGTTCTCTGGAATATGAAAAGGATTATGAGCTGCTGATTGCTGTACGGCTGTCCGCCCAATGCACCGACGCCAGGGTGAACCTGGTGACGCCTGCGCTGTTCGCCCGGTTCCCCACGCTGGAATCCTTTGCGGAGGCCGACCCCGCCGAGGTGGGGGAGTACATCCACTCCTGCGGCTTTTATAACAGCAAGTCCAAGGACATCGTCCGGTGCGCCCAGCAGCTTCTGGAGCGCTTTGACGGGCGGGTTCCCCAGTCCATGGAGGACTTGCTCAGTCTGCCCGGTATCGGGCGCAAGACCGCCAATCTGCTCCGGGGGGATATCTATCACAAGCCTGGCTCCGTGGTGGCGGATACCCACTGTATCCGTATCACCGGACGGCTGGGGCTGACAGACGGCTCAAAAGACCCGTTGAAGGTGGAGAACCAGCTTCGGCCCGTCCTGCCCCCGGAGGAGTCCAATAACTTTTGTCATCGGATGGTTCTCTTTGGCCGGGAGGTCTGCACGGCCCGGAGGCCCAAATGCGAGCTGTGTCCCCTGACGGAATGGTGTTCCCATTTTTCCGGGGAGACAGAAACCGAAACAGAACAGTAGGGGAGAGGTGCGCCGGAAAGCGACAAATTCTTTTCTTGACTTCCGGTTCAAACTGTAATACAATAGCACGAAAGACAACTAAGTGAGGAGGTTTCGGCATGGAGAAAAAAGACGTCAAAATCGTCGCCAAGAACCCCAAAGCGTTCCACGATTACTTTGTGGAGGATCGCCTGGAGGCGGGAATTTCGCTGGCCGGAACCGAGGTCAAGTCCGTCCGTCAGGGGAAGGTGAACCTGAAGGACTCCTTCTGCCATGTGAAGGACGGGGAGATGTACGTTTATGGGATGCACATTTCTCCCTACGAGCAGGGCAATATTTTCAACAAAGACCCCATGCGGACCCGGAAGTTGCTGCTCCACAAACGGGAAATCAGCCGCCTGTATGCCAAAATCAAGCAGGACGGATATTCCCTGGTGCCACTGTCCATCTACTTTAAGAATTCCAGAGTAAAGCTGGAGATCGGCCTGGCGCGGGGCAAGAAGCTCCACGACAAGCGGGAGGCTGCCGCCGCGAAGGACGCCAAGCGGGAAATCGACCGGGCGCTGAAAACCCGGAATCGCTGAACGCCGGGGCAAAACGATTGGCTGAAATTATCAGCCTGAAAAAATCATTTTTACGGATGAAAAGGAGACAAAACCAATGGCTCAAAATCCTGTTGTTACCATCGAAATGGAAAACGGCGGCATAATCACCGCCGAGCTGTACCCTGATATTGCGCCGGAATCGGTTCGCAACTTTATTTCTCTGGCCGGTCAGGGCTTCTATGACGGCCTGATCTTCCACCGGGTCATTTCCGGCTTTATGATTCAGGGCGGCGACCCGCAGGGAACCGGTATGGGTGGCCCCGGCTACTGCATCAAGGGCGAGTTCAAAGCCAACGGGCATCCCAACAAGCTGTCCCACAAGCGGGGCGTGCTGTCCTTTGCCCGTTCCCAGTCGTTCAACTCCGCCGGCTCCCAGTTCTTCATCATGCACGCGGACGCGCCCTATCTGGACGGCCAGTACGCCGCCTTTGGCGCTGTGACAGAGGGAATGGACGTTGTGGATCAGATCGCGTCGGTGCGGACAGACCGCAACGACAGACCCTCTGTGCCGCAGAAGATGAAGAAGGTCACGGTAGACACCTTTGGCGTGGACTATGGAGAGCCGCAGAAGCTGAAGGACCCTTACGGCCGCTATTGATACGCGACTGACTCCGCAATCACATTAGCTCCGCCTGCCGCAACGCGCGGCGGGCGTTCATGGGGGCGTACCGGTTTCGACGGGGATGTGGCGGCGGGATAAGCGGGCGGTGGCGCCTGGCCACCTTAAAACGGGCAACTTATAAATTAAAGAACAACGATTCTTACGAACTTCTCGCTGCCTGAGTTGCAGTGAGCGTCTGACCCGGGAGGACCACGGCCCGGGATCAGGCGTCATTTAGTGGTGACCGTGCGTGTGCAAAGCTTTGCGTACACCATGAATCATGAAGCTACCAAGTCCCTGAGTGTGATGGCTCACGCCCGGACAAGGGAATGTAAATAACCATCTGCGCCCGGAGAAAGTCCCGTCAAAGTGTTTTCGGACAGGGGTTCAACTCCCCTCGCCTCCACCAGAAAAACCGTCCAAAATTATTGCAATTTTGGACGGTTTCTTTTGATTTTTTGGGATTTTTACATAAAAATGTTGAAAAATAAAATTACGATCTTTTGAATACCTCAATTTTTACCCCTTACAGATTAAAAACCTCTTGAATAAAAGCCTCCATACGCTCTCTTGATGCTATACGCATACATGACCAGAATGTCATCAGAAATATGCTTTACAACGGGTATATCATGCATCACAAAAATTTAGCTGACATCATTGTTGGAAACATACTGAACCGTGCCGATGCTGCTGTTCGTCTTTACCTGAGAGATGAACGTAGTTCCGATGTCGTATAACACATCCAGATTCAGCATAAGAAACCGCGTACAAACGGCCCGCCAGCTTCATTTTGAAACTGGCGGGCCGTATTATACATTAAAAGATAAAGATTGCTGCTTATGCCAGATCGCGGTACAGGAACGTCACAATCTGTGCACGGGTGCAGGTTTCATCCGGGGAGAAGCAAATCATGCTTGTATCATCGGTGCTATACTCGGTGCCAAATGTAATATTCTGCTCCACTGCCCACAGGACAGCATCATAGTAGTATGCGCTCTCGTCCACATCTGCGACAGAATCAGCGGCGCTGCCCTCCGGGCAGCCCTCCAATCGCCACAGGAAAGTCACCGCCTGTGCGCGGGTACAAACAGCCTCCGGGTCAAAGGTTGTTGCACTGGTGCCGTTGGTGATGTGATTCTCATAGGCCCACAGCATTGCCTGATAGTAATACGTATTTTCGTCCACATCAGTGAAGGGGTTCACAACATCGTCAGATGCCGCCGGGCTGCCGGCGGCTCTCCACAGGAAGGTCACGATTTCCGCCCGTGTACAATCCTGCTCCGGGGAAAAGGTAGTGGCCGTTGTTCCGTTGGTGATGCCGGTTTCCTCTGCCCACAGGACAGCATCATAGTACCAGCTATCCACTGTCAAATCTGTAAAGCTACTTTGCACCGCATCAACTAAAGTCACCCGTCCGGTGCCGGTGGGAACCGAATAGCTGTCGCTGTTCATGTAATTTGCCAGCATCAGCGCCATATCGGTCTGACCGGAAACAGATACCGCTATATCGGTCAGGTCGTAAATGCCAAAGTTGTCTACAAACAGCAGGTCAATCGCCAGGGTAAACACATCATCGTCCTGAATCTCTGTACCATCTGCCCAGGTCAGGGATTCCACAGTGTTCGGCTTTCCTTCTGCAAAGGTGACGCAGATACCGCTTACCTGAGGAAAGGCCATATACTGCTCAGGATAAACGCTGAGGCCCGCCTCCAGCATCTCCTTCAGCTGTGCGCCGGTGGATGTCACCACATAGATATCTGCACCGGAGCCAAACACGCTGAGGTAGTCGTTCAACGTCAAATCACCTTCGGTCAAGGAGGTTCGAATCAATGCGGATGGGAAAATGGCCATATCCGCACCGGTGTAATCCCGAATCGCATCGGTCAGGGCATCGCCCAGGTTGGTTTCAGAAACGCGAACCACGGCGCGTTCGCCCACCAGAGTCACATCGGTATGACCGATTACCTCGGAGGTCTGTTCCTCAATGATGGCGGAATAATAGTCCACCAGAGCAGAAACCTCGGCATCGGGTGTGTACTGTTCTGTGTATTCCTCGGAGGAAATCAACTGCGTTTCGGTCCCAACAACCTGACCATCCTTGAGATAGAGCTTGGTCACGCCGATATTCTCACCGTTTTGGCCGGTCTGTACCACCAGACCGCCAGCCGCACCCTGATAACCGTTGGGCAGCTCGGTATGGCTGTGTCCATCAATAACCAAATCCACATCTTCATAGCTATCTGCCAAGGTCATGCTGGCAAAGCCATAGTCCTCGCCAAAGCCCAGGTGTGTCAGAGCAACAATCACGTCGCAGCCCGCATCCTTTAACTCCTGAATACAAGCCTCAGCAGTTTCCTGGGTGTCCAGCATCGTGGTGGGCCAATCGCTGTCCGGCTTGATTTCCGGCGTTGTCAACCCAAAGATACCAACCTTTACGCCGCCGCAGTCAAAAATCACGGTGCCGTCCAGCAGGTTTTCTCCGGTTTCGGCATCCACCCAGCCGGCGCTCAACGTTGCAAAATCATTCATAGCCGCAACCTTTAGCGCCTGAGTGGTTCCGCGGGCAATATTGTCATTGCCCAAAACCATCACATCGTAGCCGACAGCGTTCATAATCGGCGCAATGTATTCTCCGTTGGAGAGGCTGGCGATGGTTGCTCCGCCCCAGGTGTCACCTGCGTTCGCTACAATCACATTGTCCTCTCCGTATTCTTCCTCCATGGCCTGGGCAACAGCCGCCACATAGGGTTCAACCTCTACCGCTCCGTGTACATCATTGGTGTGAACAAAGACCAGAACCTGGTCGTATTCAGATGCATCAAGGGTTTCAGCGCCCGCTGTCAATGCAAGGGCAGACATTGCTACAACGCATAAAAGCCCAACCAGCATCAACCTGAATTTCTTTGCCATCTCTTACCTTTCCTTTCTCTATACATATGTTGGTGTTATAATGGAATTCAACGAGAAAATAGACTTTCTGTTCAATCCCCGCCGAGCAAACAGCCCCCCTTTCGTAAAAAATGTAAAGTCAGTATAGCACAGAGGAAGAATTGATGTCAACAGTTTCCAGAACATTTTATCGGCAACATCCACAAGGGATCGATTCCTTCGAAAAATATTTTCAAGCGATGAAATGATACTGCAATGCACTATATTTGTTAATTTGCTCAAAGGAGCGGTCGATTTCTGTATATACAAATCTCGCCCTAAGGGGTAAAAGCTGATATTATAAATTTTGGAACTGCTTCGGCAAGAGTGCTTCTCCTGTCGTTGCTTAACCAGTAATTATCTTTCAAGGAGGTAAATGCTCATGAGACTAGAAGGCAAAATTGTTGTTGTCACTGCGGCCACGCGGGGAATTGGCTATGCTGTGGTAGAGGCTTGCGCCAAGGAGGGGGCAACCGTTTATATGGGAGCCAGAAATCCAGAGAGAGCCAGGGAGCGCATTACTGCGCTCCGTGAAAAAGGCTACAATGTGAAGTATGTGTACAATGATGCAACCGATGACAACAGCTACAAAACCATGATTGATTCCGTAGTGGAGAACGAGGGCCGCATTGATGTGCTGGTCAATAACTTCGGTACCTCCAATCCCAGAAAGGATCTGGGTATCGCAAATACCCAGGCGGACGAATTTATACGCACCGTGACCGTCAACCTGAAAAGCGTATTTCTCTCCAGCCAGGTGGCCATCAATCATATGCGCCGAACCGGTGGCGGCAGCATCATAAACATTTCCTCCATCGGTGGGCAAGTACCAGACTTGTCTCAGATTGGCTACGGAACCAGCAAAGGGGCAATCAACTACATGACCAAGCTCATCGCCGTCCAGGAGGCTCGTAATAATATCCGATGCAACGCAGTCATGCCGGGTATGACCGCTACGGACGCTGTGATGAACAACTTGACCGATGAATTTCAGGCATTTTTCCTGAAGCACACACCCATCAAGCGCATGGCTATGCCTGAAGAAATTGCCGCGGCAGTAGTGTACTTTGCCAGTGACGATGCATCCTTTGTGACCGGTCAGGTTATGGCTGTGGCTGTGGCTGGTGGCTTTGGCCTGGCAACTCCCACGTTCGGCAACTTGAATGAGCGCCCGGACGCAAAGGGAAAGTAACCTGTCAAAAAAACTAAAGAAGCGAAGGCCGATCCGTGAGTTGGCATGTTAAACTTTTACAAAGGTGGAACTGCCCACTGGACTACATGAAAACAAAATGACACAGGAAAGGGAGCGGCCTCGATACCGGGGCCACTCCCTTTTTCCCTGTTTTATCCGACGTACTGCTCTGTCCAACGGTTCAGCGCCTCTTGAATTAGCTCCGTGTTTTCCCCGTAAATCAACCCGTTTCGGGAATCGCATAAAATCAGCTCTTTTTCTCCACCCCAGGCTTCATAGACTGCCAGACTTTCTTCCGCCGGGATGTATTCATTGTTCTCCCCCACCAGGAAAAGAACCGGGCATTCTCCGGCGTCAGCGTTGTCGAGAACATCTGCATCCGCAACGGTAAAGCCATTGTCCATGTTGTTTGTCATGCGCCCCAGAAGGCTGGTCATGACATTGGGGATTTTATACCATTTCCACATGGTATATTTGGCAATGTCCTGCAGGGAGGAATAAGGGCTGTCCGCGATGATATAAGCGACATGATCGCTCAGCAATCCGTTTTCGCTGGCCAGTAGCGCTGTGACGGCGCCCATGTCCTCGCCGTAGAGGATAACAGTCTGCTCACCGGCGTAATCCGCCAGCCAGTCCAGCCAGCAGACTAAATCGTATTGCTCCAGTGCGCCGAAGGTAGAGGCATCCCCGCCGCTTTCGCCGTGATTGCGGGCATCCGGCATGAGAAGGTTACATTCCTCAAAGTAGGGCGCATAGAGAAAATCATCCTCACTGGAACCGTCATAGCGATGGAGTACGATCACCGTGGTGTCGCTGTCGTTGTCATAATAGTGACCACTGAGCGCTGTTCCGTCTTGCGCTTGGGTGGAAACCTTATCGCGCAGGCGACTGTTCCGGTAGAAATCCCACTGACTTTCCAGCTGTGCCAGCAGTTCCTGCTCATCCGTAGTATAAAAAAGCGGGTCGATGTTGTTCATGGCCGTGGAAATTGTCTCGCTGCGGAGGACAAAGGCATAGTAATAGTCGATCACGATGTTGCGTACAGAAACCACCATCAGCACCAGAATCAGCCCGGCAGTGAAGATCCAGACTACCCTGCGCGTTTTTCGGAAGCTGTCTTTATTGGACTGCTTCTGCCCGCTGACAGATTCAGCAGCCTGCTTAGCCGAGTGCTTTTTTTCTTTTTTCATAGCTCCCTCTCCTTATCCGCCAATCAGACGTTTGCCCAGCGTATGATAGGAGATGGTATAGGCATTTGTCGCGGCTGTCTCCGCATCCGTCACCTGCTCCTGTCGAAGGGCCTTTACTGCGGTCAGCCAGGAGACATCCTCGCCCCAGCCATCAAAGATTACCAGGTATCCTTTTTCTGTGGATTCATCTACCAGGGAGGTGTAATCTCCCTCCTGATGCTCGCCGGTGAACACCCATTCTGCCACCAGGTCAGGCAAATCGCTTCTGGTACAGTTGAGTGCTATCCCCTCCGCTTCTGCCAGATCTGCATCATCGCAGAAGCTGACTGCCAATTCGGCAAAGGCGGAAGGATCTGCCTCATAACGCTCCACCAGGCGAGCCAGCTTTTCGGCCAGATCGGTCAGCTGCTGTTCCTCTACCTCGCCGGTGAAGCGATCCTCCGCCGCATCCAGCACGATTATGCGGAGATTGGCGGAGGCGTAGGAGTCAGGGGCATTTTCCTCGATCCAGCTTTCGATATCCTCATTTGAAACCGATGCCGTCTCCATAAGGTAGGTTTGATAGGCTTCCGCCTTTACCTGGCGGGTCAGTTCTCCGGTGTAGATCGCCTCCGTCATGCCCACGCCCCAATAGGCTACCAGATAATTACTCAGAGAGATGCTATTCAGCAGGCGGTCTTCCTCGATGGCGTCCATCTGTGTCTGGATGGGGGCCAGTTCTTCCTCGGAAAATTCATATCCGGCAGTTTCCGCAAGGTTGCTGTAATAAACCACTTTCTTCATATCGTTCTCGGCCAGTGTGCAGAAATACTCCCACCAGGAGGAACCATCCTCCCGGTATTGAGTTTTCAGGGAGGCGCTCTGGTCAAACGGCCCATTCAGCCCGTCCTCGTCGAAATTATCCTCAATATAGCTGTTCAGTTCAGTAAAGTAATAGTAATTGAACTGCGCCACATTGAAGCGGGAGCCGCCGACTGTGACAGCCGGGATTCTGGCCTGTAGAAAGCCGGAGTTGAGTAGAATCACCACAAGGATAATCGGGACAAGGATGAGATAGAATATCCTTGACTGCTTTGCATTTCCCGTATTCATAGGTATGAAAACCCCTTTCTTTGGTGAGGGTGTGATGAGAAGTAAGAGAAGTGAAGGTAAGAGAAAAGCAAATACCAGAATAGGAGGAAGGACTGCTCCTCTTGCGGGGAGCAGCCCTTCTCTGCTATTAAGCTGAGGGGGGGAAAGTGGAACTTCTATTTTTAGTAGAAGATAACGCAGCAGATGCAGCAGAACACAGAGAAGATGACCGGGAAGATAACTGTTGTGACAAACATATCCCAATATGCTTCCTTGTGTGTCAGTCCATACACGCCGAGGGTGATGGCAGTGGACTGTGCGTGCGGCATGGAGTCGAAGGTCTGTGTCGTACACAGCAGCAGACGGCGCAGCGCACCGGCATTGACGCCCAGCCCAGGAAAATTTCCTATTCCATCGGCTCCCGTGACCTGATTCAAATGATTGCCGAGCGGTTTATCAATGACCCGGCCTTTGCTGCCCGCCGTAACTTTTTCCTGACTTGGGAGGAGGAATCTCATCTGGAGATTCCTGTCAAAAAAGCCGACACGCTGGAAGAACTGGCCCAGTTGTGCGGAATGCCCGCAGGTGCCCTTTCGGAAACCATTCGGGCCTATAACCAGTTCTGCGCTGAGGGCGTGGACAGAGATTTCGGCAAGGAAAAACGTTACCTGATTCCCATTGACATGGAGAAGGGGCCCTACTACGCCATCTACGGACAGCGTTTCTCGGAGGCCAGTATGGGCGGCTTGATGGTGGACGGTCAGTGCCGGGTGCTGCGTAACGACAACACACCCATCCCCGGCCTTTACGGTGTCGGTGATGCCACCTCTGCCATGCATCGCCGGGGCAAGCTGGCTGTCATCTCGGAACTGACTTGGGCCACGGCGTCTTCGTACACATCTGGGAGCAACGCAGTGGCCTACCTGGACAGCAAGGCGCAGTGAGAGGAGGATGTGTCAATGTTTTTATCTGATAACTCTGTTTTCATTCCGGTGGAAAACCCTAATAAGGATCCCCAGCGCACAGCCAACAATCGGCTGGCAATGGAGCGCCGACTGACTACATTTGACGAAATCGAGGCTGTTTACACAGAGGAACAGGCGCTCAACGAGGCGGCACGCTGCCTGAAATGTCCCACCCACTGGTGCCAGAAGTCCTGTCCTGCCGGCGTTCCGGTGACAGATTTCATCGCACGTATTCGGCAAAAGGACTATGAAGGCGCCTACCGGCTGATTCGTACTGCCTCGACCCTACCTGAGTTTTGCTCCCGGGTCTGTCCCCAGGAGAAGCAATGTCAGTCTAACTGCACCCGCTCGATCCGCTCTATGACCGTTGGCATCGGACGACTGGAGCGTTTTGTCGTGGAACGCCACTACAACAGCGGTGGCGAAGCGCCCGCTCCTGTTCCGACTGGCAAGCGGGTAGCGGTAGTCGGTTCCGGCCCCAGCGGGCTGTCCGCCGCCCAGCGGCTGGCTGACCACGGTCACAGTGTCACAGTCTACGAGAAAAATGACCGTCCGGGTGGTTTGCTGGAGTATGGCATCCCCAACACCAAGCTGGAAAAGGGAGTTCTCGCCCGCAAGATTGCCGCAATGGAGGCCCAGGGAGTCACCTTCCGCGCCTGTGTCAATGTGGGCGTGGACATCTCCGCCGACCAGCTGATACAGGACTATGATGCGGTTCTGCTTACTGTCGGCACCGGAAATGCCCGCACCCTGAAGCTGGAGGGCAGCGAAGGAGTAACGGGGATCTATCCTGCGGTGGAGTTCCTCACCTCTGTCACAAAATCCCTGCTGGATTCCGGCCTGACCGATGGAAAGTCCATCTCCGTCCAGGCAAAGGACGTTATCATCGTAGGTGGCGGGGATACCGGCAGCGACTGTGTGGGTACCAGCCTGCGTGGTCATTGTGCCAGCGTCACCCAGATTGAAATGCTGCCCAAGGTGGTGGGCCGTGAAATCATACGCTCTCCCTATGTTCAGCCCGAGAAGGAGAAAAAGGTGGATCCCAGCATGGAGGAGTGCCAAGCGGTATTCCAGAAAGATCCGCACCTCTATCAGACCACTGTCAAAGCAGTACAAGCCGATGAAACGGGCAACCTTAAATCTGTTACCGCAGTAGCGTTGCAGCCTGTCTATGACGACCATTTCCGCCTGACGATGGAGGAAATCCCCGGCTCCGAGCAAACGATCCCCTGCCAGATACTAATCGTGGCGGCCGGATTCCTCGGGCCCCAGAGCTATGTGGCAGAGGCGTTCGGCGTGAACACCAGTCCGCGTAGCAATATCTGCACGGATGGCTATGCCACCAGCACGCCGAAGGTGTTCGCCTGCGGTGACTGCCGCACCGGTCAGTCACTGGTGGTGAAGGCTATGGTGGACGGACGAGACTGTGCAGACGCAGTGAACGTATTCTTGACCAAATAAATATTGTTGTCCAACCGGAAGCTCCCCTCTACCTCAATCCTTTAGGACTGAGATGGAGGGGAGTTTGATTATGTCACTCTTAAAATTTGGGCTGGCATTCACCGTGAAAATCATGTAAACTATGATCATAGAATGGAGCTGTCGATTTTAAACGTATATAGTCATGGAGTTGAGAAGCATGGAATCTGATTATCGATATAAGCTGCTTTGCCGCTTGGCCAATGCCTGTGTTTGTCAAATAAAAATGTGAGCAAAAGGGCCCCAAAAAGGTGAGCACCTT
>JAJQBJ010000015.1 GCA_021203345.1 Oscillospiraceae bacterium | reverse complement strand
ATGGAAAGACTTTTTTGTTTTTTCACTGTCTACTTGACAGGGGGCACTTCATTCCCTCTACGGGGAAAAAATCTCCCTGACCCCCATGGAGTTCAACATCCTGTGGCTGCTGTGCCAGCGCCGGGGGGAGGTCATCTCCGCCGAGGAGCTGTTTGAAACGGTGTGGGGCGAGAAATATCTGGACCGGAACAACACGGTCATGGTGCATATCCGCCGCCTGCGGGAGAAGCTCCACGAACCGGCCCGGAACCCCCATATCATCAAAACGGTGTGGGGCGTAGGCTATAAGGTGGAGTGACCCGTGGAACAGAAAAAATTCACCCGGCTGAAGCTGAAAACCTTCGGCTTTACGGTGCTGATATCCCTGGGCATCTGGGGCCTGTGCCTGTTGTTTGAGGAGCTGGTTCTGGGACGGCTGTTCAACCACGCTCTGAGAAAGCTGTTCCTGCGGATGGCCTCCAACTGGAGCGGGCTGAGCGGCGCACAGGCCGCCACGGTCTATCGCACCTATCTTTCCGACAACAAGCCGGCGGTGATGCTGGCGCTTCTGCTGGTTATCCTGTTGGTGGTCTGCTATTGCTCCTATTCCCGGTTTTCCAGGTATATGAACCGCATCTCTGAGGCGGCCCGGAATCTGGTCAACAACCCGGACGCGGAGATCGTGCTGCCCCGGGAGCTGGGGCCGATTCTGGACGATTTACAGAGCATCCAGCGGGCGCTGTCCGCCCAGCGGGATTTGGCCCGGCTGAACGAGCAGCGGAAAAACGACCTGGTGGCTTATCTGGCCCATGATCTGAAAACGCCCCTGACCAGCATTTTGGGCTATCTGGAGCTGCTGGTCAATCAACCTGACCTTACCCCGGAGCAGCGGGCCAAGTACACCGGTATCGCGCTGGACAAGGCTCATCGGCTGGAAAAGCTGATGGGGGAGTTCTTCGATATCTCCCGTATGGAGCTGGCGGACACCGCCCGGGAACGGGTGGAGCTGCGGCTTGACCTGCTGCTGGCGCAGCTGGCGGAGGAATTCTATCCTCTGTTCAGCGAGAAAAATCTGGACTGTGTGCTGGAGATTCCGGAAAAGCTGCTGGTCAGCGGCAACCCGGATCAGTTGGCCCGAACCTTTGACAACGTACTGCGGAATGCGGTGAGCTATTCCGACGCCAATACCACCATCCATCTGCGGGCGGTGTGTCAGGAGAACTGGGTGGAGGTCACCATTTCCAATCAGGGCCTTGAGATTCCGGAGTCGCAGCTGTCCTCCATTTTCCAGAAGTTTTACCGTCTGGACGAGGCCCGTCAGAGCAGCACCGGCGGTGCAGGGTTGGGCCTTGCCATCGCCAAGGAGATCGTGGAGCTGCACGGCGGCACCATTCAGGCCACCTCCACCGGCAATACCACCAGCTTTGTGATAAAACTCCCTGGACACTCAGGGGGGGTGTAGACGATTTGGAATATTTCAAACAGCCTGGCGGAGCAGAGGCCGCCATATTCGGTCAAAAAGTCCCCGGTATACTCTGTAACGTTTCAGAGCATACCGGGGATTTGTAATGGCAAAGCGGGCTTACGCCGTCTTTGGCTTTCGGTTGTTATACAGGAACATCACCACCGCCACCGTGCAGATGATAACATAGCCCAGGATGCTGTAGGCGTCCGGCACCTGGTCAAACAGGAACCAGGCAATCAGGGCAGCGAAAATCACCTGCGTATAGTCGTAGACGGAGATTTCCCGGGCCGGGGCGTAGCAGTAGGCTTTGGTAATGCCGAACTGTCCCCCGGCGGCGGTCAGACCGGCCCCCAGCAGGCACAACAGCTGCTGCCAGGTCATCGGTTCCCAAGTCAGCAGCATCAGCGGCGTCACCACAACGACGGAGAAGGCGGAGAAGAAAAACACGATATAGTCCCCACGTTCGCCCTTCTGCCCCAGCCTGCGAACCAGCGTATAGGCCAGACCGGCCCCCATGCCTCCCAACAGGCCAATCAGGGACGGAACCAAATCCATATTGGACAGGGTGGGCTTAACGATGAGCATACTGCCGCAAAACGCGGCCACCACCGCCGCCCCCTGGGGCACGGTGAGCTTTTCCTTCAACAGGAAGAAGGAGAAGATGATGGCAAAGAAGGGGGACATCTTGTTCAGCATGGAGGCGTCCGCCACCACCAGATGATCCACGGCGTAGAAATTGCACAGCAGCCCGATGGTGCCGAACACGGCCCGGCCAAACAGCTCCGGCAGGCAGCCCTTTTGAGGGCGAAAGCTCGCATGATTTTTCAGCAGCGCCCCCGCCGCCACAAACATCGCCACAAAGTTGCGGAAAAACGCCTTTTCAAAGGTGGGCAAGTCCCCGGCAAGGTGGACAAAGTTGTTCATGACCGCAAAGCAGAAGGCCGAGGCGATGATACAGAGAATGGCTTTGTATTTTTGCTTCAATGGTTACACCTGATTCTTATAGTAGTTAAATCGTAACGCCCAGCTCTGCGGCGGCGGAAATGGCGCTGATGGCCCGGCCCAGCTGGCGGGCGTTGCCGATGGAGACGACGGAAATGCCTTTTGCGGCCAGCGCCTCCTCCAGACTGTGATCCGGGTGAACGCCGGAGGCCACCACCACGGTATCACAGGGAACCTCTGTGACGGTGACGTTCCCTTCCTTGTCGGTGCGGCTGACGGTCACGCCGCCCTTGTGGATCTCCTTGACCTTGCTGTTCTTCCACTGAGCCACCCCCAGGCGGGACAGATCCAGCATGGTGGGCCAGGCGACGCCCGGCTCGTAGCCCACGCCCAGCTTGGCCCCCTGTTCGATCAGGGTCACGGTGCGGTCTGTGCGGTTCAGCATCGTCTCCAGCGTGGACAGCTCCTCCCCCTTGTAGGCGGCCAGATAAAAGAGCTGGTCTGCGGACAGGGAGCCTCTGCGGGCCAGATGCTGGGCCACACTGCACCCGATGTAGGAGCCGCCGATCACCACAACATCTTTGCCGGGAAAGACGTTCCCCTCCAGCACCTCCGTACTGGTGCAAATCAGCTGGTCTGCATCCGGGGCAATGGGCAGCGCCGTATGGTTGGGTGCGCCGCCGGTGGCGATCACCACCTGGTCGAAGTACTCCGGCCGAATGGCGTCGGCGGTAAGCGCCTTGTTATAATGGATATTCACATCCAGCACCTTCAGCATATGGCGATAATACGCAATCAGCGAGGCGAACTCATACCGGGCGGGGCATTTGACGGCAAGGTTGAGCTGACCGCCCAATGTATCCGACTTCTCCCAAAGGGTGACATAATGGCCGCGCTGGGCGGCGCGGATGGCGAACTCACAGCCGGCAGGCCCGCCGCCGGCCACCAGAATGTACTTCGGTGCTTCCGTGGCTTTCATGGGCAGCTCATACTCCCGCCCGCACAGGCCGTTAGCCAGGCATTTCACAGGCCGGTCAAAAAAGGTGTTGGCAAGACAGCCCTGATTGCAGGCGACACAGTGGCGAATCTCCTGCTCCCGGCCGGTTTTGGCTTTGTTGGCGAACTCCGGGTCGGCCAGCATGGGGCGGCCCATGCCGATGATATCCGCCCGGCCCAGCGCCAGCGTCTCCTCCGCCACGTCCGGGTCGTTGATACGGTTGCACATAATCACGGGGACGGTCACGGCCCGCATGATGGCGGCGGAAAGATAGGTCAGCCCACCGCGGGGCACCTCCCCCGGAAGCTGCGGCACCTTTGTTTCGTGCCAGCCGCCGGTGACGTTGAACAGGTCGATACCCGCCTCCTGAGCCAGCTTTGCAAAGGCAGTGGATTCCGCCAGACCGTTGGAGCCGGGGATAAAGTCCTTGGCCCCCAGTCGGAAAATCAGAGGGTATTCCGGCCCGACGGCGGCCCGCACCGCCCGAATGACCTCCAGCGGGAAACGGCAGCGGTTTTCCCAGCTTCCGCCGTACTGGTCTGTCCGCTGGTTGGTGACGGGGGACAGGAACTGAGACAGCAGATACCCGGCGGAGCCTAAAATCTCCACCGCGTCGAATCCTGCCTTTTGTGCGCGGACAGCGGCGGCGGCCCAATTCTCTGTGACCTCGCGCATCTGGGCGACGGTCATTTCCGGCGCAGTCTCCCGGGTGTAGGAGGAGTAAACCGCCGAGGGGGCCAGCGCGTCCCCGCCGCAGGGCACGTCCCGCTTGGGGACATAGCGCCCGGCATGATAGAGCTGAACCGCCACCTTGCAGTCCCGCTGGTGCATCCCGTCGGTGAACTCCTTCCAGCCGGGAATCACATCGTCGGTTCGCAGGGACATGGAGTTGTCCTTGGCACCGTAGTCGTCAAAGCGGCAGGAGCCGACGATCACCAGCGCCAGCCCACCCTCTGCCCGGGCGTAATAATATTCCTGAAAGCGCCTGGTGCAGCGCCCGTGGTCGGTGTACAGATGGTGCATGGCGGGCATCATCAGCCGGTTTTTCAGAACGAAGCCCGGCTTTACCTCGATGGGGGTAAACAATCGGGTGTATTTCATACCGATCTCCTCCTTATTGCTGAATTTGCTTGGATAACTCTATTATAGGAGGCTGAACGGGAAATGACAAGCCGGTTTTTTCCGGGAAGGGGCAATTTCTGCTGCGAAAACTTGTAAAAATTTTTCGCAGACTTGTTGAGGGATTGACAAGGAAGGTGTATAATAGTATCAGTCCGGAGCCGGTATGATGCCGGTTCCCACCGAATTTACAATTTACTGGAGGTAATTCCCATGAGCATGTTCGACAAGCTGATTGCCAACCTGAAGGAAACCCGTCGTACCATCGTTTTCACCGAAGGCACCGACGCCCGTATCCTCAGCGCCGCTGACCGTCTGATTAAGGACGACCTGATGGACATCATTCTGTGCGGCAATGTTGAGGCTGTCAAGGCCGCTGCCGCCGAGGGCGGTTTTCAGGTAGACGCTGCCACCATCATTGACCCCGACAATTACGAGGGCTTTGATGAGATGGTCAGCACCATGGTCACCCTGCGGAAGGGCAAGATGACCCCGGAGCAGTGCGCCGCCAACCTGAAAAAGTCCAACTATTTCGGCACCATGCTGGTGAAGATGGGCAAGGCCGACGCTCTGCTGGGCGGTGCTACCTACTCCACCGCTGACACCGTGCGCCCCGCTCTGCAGCTGATTAAGTGCAAGCCCGGCAACAAGAATGTGTCCTCCTGCTTCGTTCTGAACCGCACCAACCCCGACGGAACCGAAACCCGTCTGGTCTTTGGCGACTGCGCCATTCAGATCAACCCCGACGAGGACGCTCTGGTAGAGACTGCCATCGAGTGCGCCAAGACCGCTGAGTTCTTCGGCATCGACCCCAAGGTTGCCATGCTGTCCTATTCCACCAAGGGCTCCGGCAAGGGCGACGACGTGACCAAGGTGGTCAACGCCACTGCCAAGGTCAAGGCTGCTGCCCCCGAGCTGAAGGTGGACGGCGAGATGCAGTTTGACGCTGCCACCTCCCCCACCGTGGGCCAGCTGAAGTTCCCCGGCTCCCCTGTGGCAGGCCAGGCCAACACCTTCATCTTCCCCGAGATTCAGTCCGGCAACATCGGCTATAAGATCGCCCAGCGTCTGGGCGGCTTCGCCGCTTACGGCCCCATTCTGCAGGGCCTGAACGCTTCCATCAACGACCTGTCCCGCGGCTGCGTGGCTGACGAGGTCTATTGGATGGCGATCGTCACCGCCGGTATGGCGTAAGCCCCGGCAAATCAGCTGAACCAACCCAAAATGCCGCCCGGTCTGAGCAATCAGGCCGGGCGGTTCGTCTGTTAGACTGTATGGCATAAACAAATGCGGGGCCGCCGAAGCGACCCCGCTCTCCTGTGTATGCCGATGTCCGAAGCGGAACGGTCAGCAGCCGCAGCCGTTCCCGCAGCCGTTTCCACAGCCACAACCGCTGCCGCAGCCGCCGCAGCAGAACAGAATGATAATCAGAATGATGATCCAAAGGCAGCCGTTCCCACAGCCGCAGCCATTATTGCATCCCATATTCGTACCTCCGTGATAAGTTTCAACCGGAAACCGGTTTCATTTCATCTTATGCCGAAGGAGAAAATGGGTTCCTTTTGGGACGGCGGTCAGTCCTGCCCTTCGTGAGCAATCAGATAGCTCAGCGTCAGCAGGGAGTCCCCGAAGTGAACGTCCTCCACCACCACGTTCTCGTCCCGGAGGTTCAGGTCGCGGTTGGTGAAGTTCCAAATGCCCCGTATTCCGGCCCTGTGATATAGTCCCCTTAGAGTAGACACTCGAAAAAGCAAAAATTCGAGACTAC
>JAJQBJ010000081.1 GCA_021203345.1 Oscillospiraceae bacterium | reverse complement strand
AAACCCCTGTTTCCCGTGGCCCGGAAAGAACGGGCCACGGGTCTGTAACGTGTTTTCAAATTTTCCTCGTAACCAGACCCGCAGGTAACGTAGGCTGTCTTTATTTTGTGTAGACCCGCTTGCAAACGTGGTTGCTCGTTGACTCATTTCGCTTTGTTCCGTGCGAGTCAGGTTACGTTGTTCTTTGCTGTGCCCTTGTGTCACCGGAATCCCGGCGGAATACATGGATATCGAACGCGATTTCCGTCTCCAGCCGGTCAAGCTGTGCCAGCCGCTCTGCCCCGGCCTTGGGGGTTTTCCAATAATACGGCGTCATTTGGAAGATATCCCGAATGGCCTGGGGGCTGTCCAGCGTGATTTGCCCCCGCACCCGGCGAATCTGCTGATAGGAAAAGCCCTCGTAGGGCGTTTCCTTCTCCTCATTGGGGTAGGGCCGGTCATAGAGCACCTCCTTGAGCTGCCACAGGTGCCGGGGGCCGGGCACCACATACAGCAGCGCTCCGCCCGGCGCCAAAACCCGCCGAAATTCCTCCAGCCCCAGCGGGGAAAAGCAGTTCACCAGCAGGTCGATGCTGCTGTCCGCCACAGGCAAATGATAGGCGGAGGCCACGGCGAACTCCACCTGGGGCGCACGCTTAGCCGCCCACCGCAGGGAGAACTTGGAGATGTCGATCCCCGCCACCGCCGGGGCCTTTCCCGCTGCCCGCAGCGCCTGCTCGATACCCGCCGTATAAAAGCCCTCCCCGCACCCGGAGTCCAGCACCCGGGGAGCATCTCCGGTCAGGGACAGGGCCAGCTCCTCCAGGGCGGTTCGCAGAGGCAGATAATAGCCCCCGGAGAGAAAGCGGTTCCGGGCGGCGGCCATGCCCTTGTCGTCCCCCGGCGTTTTGGAGTGCATCCGGTTTGCCAACAGCAGGTGGGTATAGCCGGCGGCGGCAATATCAAAGCTGTGCCGGCTGGGGCAGACATAGCGCTTTTCCTCCCGGGTCAGGGGTGCGCCGCAGACGGGGCAGATAAACAGGCTCATGTGGTTCCCTTCTTTCTCTGTTCGGCGCATAGTGTTTGCGCCGGTTCACGAAAAACCGCCGGAAACCGGCGGCTTTTTGATGTTCGATTAACCCTCAAATTTGACGCCGCCGATGTAAACGGCCTCCAGATTCAGGTTTTGATCCAAAATCAGAATATCGGCGTACTTCCCTACGGACAGGGAGCCGATCTCGTCATAGAGCCGGATGACCTGTGCGGGGGTGCGGGTGGCGGAAATCAGCGCATCCTCCAGCGGCAGACCGAAGCGCACCACGTTCTGTACCGCTTTCAGCACGGAGATAGAGGAACCGGCCAGGGTGTCGGTGCCGTCGTCCAGCGTGGCCTTGCCGTCCTTCATAACGATGGGCTGACCGCCCAGCATATAGTGTCCGTCGGGCATCCCCGCACAGCGCAGGGAGTCGGAAATCAGCGTCAGCTTGTGTCCGTACAGCCGGTGAACCATGCGAATCACGGAGGGATGGATGTGCAGACCGTCGCAAATCAGCTCCACCGTGGCTCCAGCGTCAAAGGCCGCGCCGATGACATTGGGCTTCCGGTGGTGAAGGGATTCCATGCCGTTGAACAGATGGGTGGCGTGGCTGGCGCCCGCCTCGTATGCGGCCATGGCGGTATCATAGTCCGCGCAGGTGTGGCCCACGGAGACGGTACACTCCCTGGACACCTGACGGATGAAGCGCAGACCCTTGTCCTCCTCCGGGGCCACCGTGACCAGCCGCACAAGGCCGCCGGAGGCCTCGTTCAGCCGGTGGAACAGGTCAACATCGGGCTTGTGCAGGTTCTCCGCCGCCTGCGCCCCCCGCTTGGCATAGCACAGGAAGGGGCCCTCCAGGTGGATACCCACCCGCCGCGCGCCGATGGACTGAAAATCCCGGATGGCGTGCATGGCGGGGAGCAGCGTCTCCTCCTTCAAAGTCATCGTAGTGGGGCACCAGGAAGTCACGCCGTTTTTCGCGTAGTACGCGCTCATTTTGGTTAGCCCCTCCGCCGAGCCGTCGCTGGCGTCCTCGTTGATCGCCCCGTGGGTGTGGATATCGAGAAAGCCGGGTACCACATATTTCCCGCTTGCATCCACCTCATCCGCACCGACGGGGGCACCGTCCGAGGGGGTCAGCGCCGTGATGCGCTGGTCAAAGGTAATATCCAGTGGGGCAAACGTCCCGTTTTCGGTAAACAGGTTTCCATTTCTGATTTTCATAAAAAAGCCTCCTTCACAGGCAGAGTGGTATAGTTCAATGCTGTGATTATAGCATACTTCTCTCTGGTTGTCACGGGGTTTCCATCTTGTTCGGTCAATTCTCCCGACTGCCTCAGACCCCCTTGACAACCCCCGCACAAACCGGATAAAATAGGGGCATCACAAAGGAAAAGAGGAACGACCTATGTCTTTGGATTACACTTGGTTTGACGCTTTGGAGGCCAAAATTCCCCATGGGGAGGTACGCACCCGCTTTGCGCCCTCTCCCACGGGATATATGCACGTGGGCAATCTGCGGACTGCCCTGTATACCTACCTGATTGCCCGCCACGCCGGGGGAAAGTTCATCCTGCGGATCGAGGACACCGACCAGAAGCGGAAGGTGGAGGACGCGGTGGCCGTCATCAAGCGCACCATGGACGCCTGCGGCCTGGACTATGACGAAGGCCCCGACGTGGGCGGCCCCGTGGCCCCCTATGTCCAGACAGAGCGCCAGAGCTATTATAAAAAGTATGCGGAGCTGCTGGTGGAGAAAAAGCAGGCCTACCGCTGCTTCTGCTCCGAGGAGCGGCTGGCAAAGCTCCGGGAGAATGACCCCAACGCGAAATATGACCGCTGCTGCTGCCATCTGACCCAGGAGGAAATCGACGCAAAGCTGGCCGCCGGGGAGCCATATGTCATTCGCCAGCTGATTCCGGAGGGAACCACCACGTTTTCGGACGCCGTTTACGGCGATATCACGGTGGACAACGCAGAGCTGGAGGATCAGGTTCTGCTGAAATCCGACGGTCTGCCCACCTATAACTTTGCCAACGTCATCGACGACCATCTGATGGGTATTACCCATGTGGTTCGGGGCAGCGAGTATCTGTCCTCCGCGCCCAAATACAATCTGCTGTACGAGGCCTTTGGCTGGGAGATTCCCACCTATGTTCACTGTGCCTCCGTCATGATTGCGGACGGGGAGACGGGCTCAGTGCGAAAGATGTCCAAGCGCCACGGCGACCCCTCCTATGAGGATCTGGTGAAGATGGGCTATCTGTCCCCCGCTGTGGTGAACTATGTGGCGCTGCTGGGCTGGTCGCCCAAGGGCGAGCTGGCAGAACAGGAGTTTTTCACCATGCCGGAGCTGATCGATGCCTTTGAAATCTCCGGCATTTCCAAGTCTCCCTCCGCCTTTGACCTGGAAAAGCTGAAATATTTCAACAGCACCTACCTGAAAGCCATGGCTCCGGAGGCGTTCCTGCCCCTGGCGGAGCCGTATATCCGCATGGCGGTCACAGACCCGGACATGGACGCGGCTCTGATTGCCCCCCTGATTCAGACCCGCATCGACACGCTGGCGGACATTCCGGACATGGTGGCCTTTTTCGCCTGCCTGCCGGAGTATGACGTCAGCCTGTACGCCAACAAGAAGAACAAGCTGACCCCGGAGCTGTCCCGCGGGATTCTGGAGCGGGAGCTGGACGCGATCACCGCCATCCAGGATTGGACGTATGACGCGATTCATGATGCGCTGTACGGTCTGGCGGAGGAAATGGCCGCCGCCGAGGGCGCAAAGCTGAACAAAATGGTGGGGAAAGTCATGTGGCCCATCCGCATTGCCGCCGCAGGAAAGACCGTTACGCCCGGCGGCGCCGTGGAAATTTGCCAAATCCTTGGGAAAGAGGAGACAATTCGGCGGGTTCGGTTGGGATTGGAAAAGCTGGCCGGCTGAACGCTGACGCGTTCGATGGCAGTTAATGTCCGGCGTACATTTCGCTTTTGAAAGGCTCCTATTTCTTTTTGTGGCGGAAAAATTGATACAACAAAGTACAACGTAACCTGATTCGCACGAAACAGAGCAAAATGAATAGACGAGCAACCACGTTTGCAAGCGGGGCTACACAAGACGAAAACAGTCTACGTTATATGCGGGTCTGGTTACGAGGCAAATTTGATATCACATTACGTTCCCTTGCCGCATTCTTCCTGCGGCAAGGGAAACAGGGGTTTTTCTTTGGCGGGTCGACACCGTTTCTTTTTGCCCCGTCAAAAAGAAATGGGGTTGAAAAAGCCCACTGCGAGATGGCTACCCTATCAAAAAAGGTAGCCACTTCGCAGCTTGACTGGCCCCGCGTCAAATCACCGCCCACTGTGGCGGTGATTTTTTATCCCGTTTTGTATAAAATCCGACAGGATGCAGAAAATACCGACAAACAAACGCAGGAGGTCTGCATCATGAACACCAAAATCAGCCGCCGGGGATGGATTCGGATCATCAGCTATCTTTGCGCGGCATTTCTCATTCTGTTTGGCTTTTTGCTGCAAAAGAACAACGAAACGGTTCGCTACCGCCGTTCACTGGCGCTGGTACAGCAGCACGCCTTTTCCGAGGTGGCTACCGCCGTATCCGAAATGTCCGCCGCCGCAGAAAAGGCCAGCTACGCCACCAGCGCCTCCATGATCTCTACCCTGTGTACGGAGGTCTATGGCAAGGCCGCCGCCGCCCAGATGTCCCTGGGCGAGCTGCCCTATGCCAACGTCAGTCTGGAACAGACCACCGCTTTTCTGGCCCGGGTGGGGGACTATGCCTTTGCCCTGTCCAAATCCGTGGCGGCCAACGACGGCTGGACGGAGGAGGAGCTGGAAACCTGGGTCACGCTGTCCGATACGGTGTCCAACCTGTCCGACCAGCTGACCTCCCTCCAGGCGGAGCTGGATTCCGGGGCGCTGACACTGGAATCCATCGACGAGGCCACAGAGCGGCTGGCCGCGCTGACGGAGGACGCGGAGCTGCCCGGCGGCACCATGTACGAGGATTTGGAGGACTCCTATGACCAGCTCCCCGCCCTGATTTACGACGGGCCGTTCTCTCAGCATTTGGAGAACCGGGAGGCGGCGGCTCTGGCGGGGCTGGAGACGATCACGGAGGACGAGGCCATTCGCGCCGCCGCTGCGTTCCTCTCTGTTCCGGAGGAAAAGCTGTCCGTCAGCTCGGAGCTGGGCGGAACGCTGGAGGGCTGGCTGATTACCGGGCTGTATCAGGGCGTGTACCTCAGCGCCGAGGTCACAAAGACCGGGGCCAGATCATTCAGGCCAGCCGCACACACACGGCCCACACCCGGCTGATTTCCGCAGAGCGGGCCGTGGAGCTGGCGGAGGACTTTTTGTCGGAGCGGGGCTTTGACAGCATGACGGAAAGCTATTATCAGGAGGAGGACTGCATTCTCACCATCAACTTTGCCTGGGAGCAGGAGGGAACCATCTGCTACCCCGATCTGGTGAAGGTTTCTGTGGCGCTGGACGATGGGAGCATCACCGGCTTTGAGGCCAAGGGCTATCTGATGAACCACCAGACCCGCACCATCGACGCGCCCGCCGTGACGGAGGAGGCGGCGCTGTCCGGCATCCCGGACACGGTGGAGGTGCTTTCCATCCGGTATGCGGTCATTCCCACTGACGGGCAGTATGAACGGGCCTGCTGGGAGGTCAAGTGCGAGACGGAGGACGGACGGCACATCATCTATTATCTCAACGGCGAAACCGGCGCGGAGGAAAAGATTTATCTGCTGATTGAGGACGAAAGCGGAACCCTGGTGGTGTGAATCGTCCCCACAAACCGGTTGCAAATTTCTTCTGCTGACAGTATAATGAAAGAGTAGTTAGAAAGAAAGCAGGCGGCAGTATGAATTTGTTGATTGTGGGCGCGGGCGCTGTGGGAATCGCCCTGGGCGCAACCCTTTTGTCCTCCGGGAACCGGGTGTCCTTTTACGCCCGGGGGAAAACGCTGGAGGCCATTCAGTCGGACGGCGTTCACCGCCGGGGGCTGTTCGGGGAGCTGGATTTCCCGCCGGAGGCGGTGGAGTCCGTATCCGATTGCTTTGGGGATTTCCCCCAGGGCCGGTTTGACTTCGTGCTGATTTGCACCAAAACCATGGCGAACCAAGCTGTCAGCGCGGAGCTGGCGGAGCATCAGGCGATTCTGGCCCCCGGCGGCAAGCTGGTCATCCTGCAAAACGGCTGGGGCAACGATACGGAATACCTGCGGTATTTCCCCAAGGAGCAGGTCTGCTCCGGGCGGATCATCACGGGTTTCCAACGCACCGCGCCCAACGTCAGTTCCATCACCGTCTATACGGCCCCGTTGCTGCTGGGGAATCTGTACGGGCTTGACCCGTCTCCGCTGGCGCCGCTGGCGGCGGCCATCGACGGGGGCGGCCTGCCCTGTCAGGTATCGGAGGAGGTCGGGAAGGCTCTGCTGGCGAAGCTGCTGTACAACTGCGCCCTGAACCCCCTGGGCGCGGTGCTGGGCGTTCACTATGGGGCGCTGACGGAGTGCCCCCAGTCCGTCGAGATTATGAACGACCTGATTGACGAGATGTTCGCCGTGATGCAGGCGGCGGGCCTGTCAACCTACTGGGACACGGCGGAGGACTACCGCCGGGAGTTCTATGGCAAGCTGGTGCCGGACACCTATCATCACAACTCCTCCACGCTCCAGGACATCCGCAAAAAGCAGCGCACCGAAATCGACACGCTGACGGGAAAAATTCTGGAGCTGGGGGCGGAGTATCATGTTCCCGTGCCGGTCAACACCATGCTGTACCGGCTGGTCAAGGCTCTGGAGGCCAATTATTAAGGAGGAATCATTGTTATGAAAACATTTATTGAGGTTGCACCCAAGGATTTTACATTCAGCCCCTTTACGCTGATCGGGCAGGAGTGGATGCTGATTGCCGCGCAAAAGGACGGAAAAACCAACGCCATGACCGCGTCCTGGGGCGGCCTGGGCTGCATCTGGGCGAAGAACGTGGCCTATATCTTCGTGCGGAAAAGCCGCTATACCAAGGAATTTATCGACGGCTCCGACACCTTCTCCCTGACCTTCTTTGATACGGAGCAGTATCGGAAGATGCTGGGCTACATGGGTCGCGTTTCCGGCCGGGACGAGGATAAAATCGCCACGGCGGGCCTGACGGTTCGCACCGAGGACGGCGTTCCCTATTTTGACGAGGCCAAAACCGTCCTGCTGTGCAAAAAGCTCAGCCGTCACCCCCTCTCCCCGGAGGGCTTTTTGAGCGACGAAATCGAGCAGCACTACGGCGACCACGATTACCATGATATGTATGTGGGCGAGATCACCAAAATTATGACGGAGGCGTAACGGAGGTACCGATGTCTCAGCTTTTATTCATTCAATACGCCAAATGCTCCACCTGTCAAAAGGCCAAAAAATGGCTGGATGAGCGTGGCGTGACCTACCTTGACCGCCCCATCAAGGAGGAAAATCCCACCTATGAGGAATTGAAGGAGTGGGTCGCCCGCAGCGACCTTCCGCTGCTGCGGTTCTTCAACACCTCCGGGATGCTGTATCGCTCCCTGGAGCTGAAGGATCGCCTCCCGCAGATGAGCGAGGAGGAGCAGCTGCGGCTGCTGGCCACGGACGGGATGCTGGTGAAGCGGCCCCTGCTGGTGGGGGATAATTTTGTTTTGACCGGCTTCCGGGCCGGAGAATGGGAACAGGCGCTGGGCTGAGGCCCGGCCATCGGGCCCGGCGGAACTGGCTTTGATTCGGAACCGCCGGGATGAGGGATTCAATTTTTTATGAAAAAAACCGACAAAAACAAAACGCCCAAGGTGAACCGGAATAATCCCAACGTCCTGGGCCTCCATGCGGAGGTACAGGAGCAGGAAATCACGGACACCCTGGAACTGAACTATATGCCCTACGCCATGAGCGTGATCGTGTCCCGGGCCATCCCGGAGATCGACGGCTTTAAGCCCAGCCACAGAAAGCTGCTGTACACCATGTACCTGATGCACCTGCTGGGCGGGAACCGCACAAAGTCCGCCAATGTGGTGGGGCAGACCATGAAGCTGAACCCCCACGGAGACGCAGCGATTTACGAGACGATGGTGCGCCTGTCCCGGGGCTACGGGGCGCTGCTGCACCCGCTGGTGGACTCCAAGGGCAACTTCGGCAAGGTCTACTCCCGGGACATGGCCTACGCCGCCTCCCGGTATACGGAGGTGCGGCTCGACCCCATCTGTACCCAGCTGTTTGCGGACATCGACAAGGACACGGTGGATTTTGTGGACAACTACGACTCCTCTATGAAGGAGCCGACGCTGCTGCCCACCGCCTTCCCCAATGTGCTGGTGTCCGCCAATCAGGGTATCGCCGTGGGCATGGCCTCCAACCTGTGCGGCTTTAATCTTGGGGAGGTCTGCGACGCGGCCATCGCCCGGATCCGGGACCCGGACTGCGATTTGCTGTCCGTGCTAAAGGCCCCGGACTTCCCCACCGGCGGACAGCTCCTGTACGACCAGGCGGAGCTGGAACGGATTTATCGCACGGGGCGCGGCTCCTTCAAGGTGCGGTGCAAGTGGCGCTACATCAAGAAGGAGAATCTGATTGAGATTTACGAGATTCCCTATTCCACCACGGTGGAGGTCATCATCGACAAGGTGGCGGAGCTGATTAAGACCGGGAAGGTGCGGGAAATCTCCGATATGCGGGACGAAACGGACTTGTCCGGCCTGAAGCTGGCCATCGACCTGAAACGGGGTACCGACCCGGACAAGCTGATGGCCAAGCTGAACAAGCTGACCACCCTGACGGATTCCTTCCCCTGCAACTTCAATATCCTCATCGCCGGGATGCCCCGGGTGATGGGCGTGGGCGAGATTCTGGAGGAGTGGACAGCCTGGCGGATGGAGTGCGTCCGGCGGCGGGTCTACTTCGACATGAACAAAAAGAAGGAGCGCCTGCACCTGCTCCAGGGCCTGAAAAAGATCCTGCTGGACATCGACAAGGCCATCAAAATCATCCGGGAGACGGAGGCGGACGCCGAGGTCATTCCCAATCTGATGCTGGGCTTTGGCATTGACCAGATTCAGGCGGAATTTGTGGCTGAAATCAAGCTGCGGAACATCAACAAGGAGTACATCCTGAAACGCACCGGCGAGGTGGACGCGCTGGCGGCGGAGATCGCGGATTTGGAGGACATTGTCTCCAAGCCAAAGCGCATCCAGAAAATCATCGTCGGGGAATTGCAGCAGGTGAAGAAAAAATACGCCGTGCCCCGCCGGACGGAAATCCTCTATGACGTACCAGAGGAAGAAGTCGAGGAGGAGGAGCCGGAAACCGCCGCGCCGGTGCATCTGTTCCTCTCCCGGGGCGGGTACTTCAAGAAAATCACCCCCCAGTCCCTCCGCATGAGCGGAGAACAGAAGTACAAGGAGGGCGACGGCGCTTTCCTGTCCTACGAGGCCACCACAACGGAGGAGCTGCTGGTATTCACCGACCGGCAGCAGTGCTACAAGGCCCAGATCTCCGGGTTCGGGGACAGCAAGGCCAGCGTGCTGGGCGATTATCTGCCCACGGTGCTGGGCTTTGACGAGGGCGAGTCGATGGTGTGGGCCTGCCCCGCCGGGGACTATTCCGGGAGCCTGATTTTCTTCTTCCAGAACGGCAAAGCCGCCCGGGTGGAGCTGTCCTGCTACCAGACCCAGACCCGGCGGAAAAAGCTCACCGGGGCCTATTCCGACAAGTCGCCCCTGGCGGGCGTGCTGCTGGTGCGGGAGGACGCGGAGGTGGCGGTCTATTCCTCCGACGGCCGGGCCATGCTGTTCAGCACCGCCATGCTGGCCCCCAAGTCCACCCGAACCACCCAGGGGGTGGCGGTGATGGCGCTGAAAAAGAACCGGCAGGTGGAGCGCGTGGCGCTGGCCGCCGACACGCCCATCGTGAACCATTCCCGCTATCGGGCCAGAAGCCTCCCCGTGGCCGGCGCACTGCTGAAACCGGAGGATCGGGGCGAGGAACAGATGAGTTTATAATTCCTTTCGGAGTGAGAAGGGCGCGATATCCTCGCTGATATAGATTGGAGAAATTTACAATGTGTTATGACCTGTCGCGATTTATAGAAGGACAACAATTGGACTATCCGAGAGCGCTGGCTGAAATGAAAAACGGGAGAAAAACCAGTCATTGGATTTGGTACATCTTTCCGCAAATGCGCGGTCTGGGGCGCAGTTCCATGTCGGAATATTACGGAATTCAGGATTTGGGCGAAGCGAAAGCGTATCTGGCGGATCCCATTCTTGGCCCTCGCCTGATTGAAATTTGCAATGTACTATTGTCGCTTGATACGGATGACGCAAGAGCGGTTATGGGCCGACCGGATGATATGAAGCTGAAATCATCCATGACACTATTCGATGAGGCCACCGAATCAACAGATGTGTTCCGGCGGGTGTTGGAGAAATTCTTCCGCGGAAGAAAGGATAACCGCACGCTTCAAATGTTGGGTATCCCTTCTGAATATAGCAAGAAACAGATGAGCCTGTAACCTCATCTACATACAACAGACAACTCCCTCCGGGACAGTTAAAACGCTGTCTGCCCCGGAGGGAGTATTATTTTGCTTGATGAACTTTTGCGGGGATGCTTTTTTACAGATGCTCCGCCAGGTGCCGCGCCACATACACGCCGGAGGCGGAGGCGTGGGACAGGGAGTGGGTCACGCCGCTGGCGTCCCCGATGATATAGAGGCCCTTGTGACGGCTCTCCAGATTCTCGTCGATGTCCACTTCCATGTTATAGAACTTGACCTCCACGCCGTAAAGGAGTGTGTCGTCGTTGGCGGTGCCGGGGGCGATTTTGTCCAGGGCGAAAATCATCTCCATGATGCCGTCCAGAATCCGCTTGGGCAGCACCAGGCTCAAATCGCCGGGGGTGGCGGACAGGGTGGGACGCACCAGCCCCTCCTGGACGCGCTTGACCGTGCTTCTCCGGCCCCGAATCAAATCCCCGAACCGCTGGACGATCACACCGCCGCCCAGCATATTGGACAGCCGGGCGATGCTTTCACCGTAGCCGTTGCTGTCCTTGAACGGCTCGGAAAAATGCTTGGACACCAGCAGGGCGAAGTTGGTGTTTTCCGTCCGGAGGGACGGGTCCTCGTAGCTGTGGCCGTTCACCGTGACGATGCCGTTGGTGTTCTCGTTGACCACAATGCCGTAGGGGTTCATACAGAAGGTACGCACGTTGTCCTCAAACTTTTCCGTGCGATAGACGATTTTGCTCTCGTACAGCTCGTCCGTCAGGTGGGAGAAAATCACGGCGGGCAGCTCCACCCGCACGCCGATGTCCACCCGGTTGGACTTGGTGGGGATGTCCAGGTCGCGGCAGACCTGCTCCACCCACTTGCTGCCCACCCGACCGGCGGAGATGATGCACTTGCGACATTCCGCAGCCTCCGCGCCGTAATGGACGCGGTAGCCGTCCGTCAGCTTTTCCACCCGGTCTACGGGGGTGCGGAAATGGAAGTCCACCCGGTCTTTCAGCTCCCGGTACAGGTTCCCCAGCACCACATAGTTGATATCCGTCCCCAGGTGCCGCACGGAGGCGTCCAGCAGCTTCAGCTTGTTTTGCAGGCAGAGCTTTTTCAGGGCTGTCCCGGCAGTGGAGTACAGCCGGGTCCCCTCGCCGCCGTGGGACATATTGATCTCGTCCACATAGCGCATCAGCTCCATGGCCTTCTCCGGGCCGATATGCTCATAGAGCGTGCCGCCGAAGTCGTTGGTGATGTTGTATTTTCCGTCGGAGAAGGCCCCGGCCCCTCCGAAGCCGCTCATAATGGCGCAGGTTTTGCACTGGATGCAGGATTTTACCTTGTCCCCGTCGATGGGACAACGGCGCTGCTCCAGCGGAAAACCTTCCTCAAAGACGGCGATTTTCAGGTCAGGGTTGTTCTGCACCAGCTCATAGGCGGAATAAATTCCCCCCGGCCCGGCGCCAATGATAATCACGTCGTAGTACATAAAAGATGTTGTATCCTCCACATTTCACGTTGAATCTTGCGGTGAATCCTCCGGTCAGCGTTCCCACTTTTGAATCAGCGCCATGATCTGGTCGGTGAACTTCGCCAGATCCCGGTTGGTGCCGCCCTTGTTCTTCTGAATGACCAGCTCCAGCTGTCGGCCTGCCTCCTCCAGCCTGCGGTAAGCGGGGGAGCCGGCCTGCCACTTGGAGGCGGCCTTTTTGGGCAGCTCGATGCCCGGCGAGAGCATGACCCCTGCCGCCAAATCGTATACCTCCTGGAACAGAGGCGCATGGGCGGCATATCCCAATCGGCCCAGCTCTGCGGCGAAGGCCTCGGAGACATACCCCTCCCCGTGTACCACGAAAATTTGGGCGGGCTTCGGCTCCCGGAACTGCTGCACCCACTGAATCAGATGGTCGTGGTCGGCGTGGGAGGAAAGGCCCTGCAAATTCTCGATTTCCGCATTGACAGCCACGTCCTCCCCGAACAGACGCACGGACTTTTTCCCCTCCAGCAGACTGCGGCCCAGGGTGCCGGGGGACTGGAAGCCCACGAACACCACCGTACATTCCGAACGCCACAGGTTATGCTTCAGGTGGTGGCGAATCCGCCCGGCGTCGCACATCCCGGAGGCGGAAATAATGACCTTGGGGCTGCGGTCCTCGTTGAGCTGCTTGGACTCCTCGCTGGTGCGGGTGAGCTTCAAATCCTCCAGGCGGAACAGCCCAGCGCCCCGCTGGAGCACGGCAATGGCCTCCTCGTCCAGATAGCCCGTCAAATCCTGGGAGAAGATGCAGGTGGCTTCGGCGGCCAGCGGGCTGTCCACCACCACAGGGAAGTGGGGCAGCGCCGTGACCAGGCCCCGCTCCTTGATTTCCCGGAGGTAATACAGCAGCTCCTGGGTGCGCCCCACAGCGAAGGAGGGAATGACCACCGTGCCGCCTCTGCGGAAGGTGCGGTTCAGAATCTCCGCCAGCGCCTCCGTATAGTCCTCCACCTTGTCGTGATTCCGGTCGCCATAGGTGGACTCCATAATCACATAGTCGGCCTCCCGGATGGGCTGGGGGTCCCGGATGATGGGCTGGTCTACGTTGCCGATGTCCCCGGAGAACACCAGCTTCTTTTCCACCCCGTCCTCCCGAATCCACAGCTCCACATAGGCGCTGCCCAGAAGGTGGCCCGCATCGGTCAGACGGAAGGAAAGCCCCTCCGCCAGCTCCACCCGCCGCCCGTACTCCACGGGAACCATCCGGGCCAATGCGCCCTCTGCGTCCGCCAGGGTGTACAGCGGCTCCACCGGCTCCTTCCCGGCCCGGCGGCCCTTCTGGTTTTCCCAGGCGGCGTCGCTCTCCTGAATGTGGGCGGAGTCCCGGAGCATGATGTCCATCAGGCGGCAGGTCATCCCGCTGGCGAAAATCTGGCCCCGGAAACCCTGCTTTGCCAGCAGGGGCAGCCGCCCGGAGTGATCGATGTGGGCGTGGGTGACGATCACATAGTCGATCAGGCCGGGGACAAAGGGGAGCGTCCGGTTATCCACCTCGTCCCGGCCCTGCTGCAGGCCGCAGTCAATCAAAATTTGTTTCCCACAGGCGGAGATGCAGTGACAGGAGCCTGTCACCGCATGGGCCGCGCCGAAAAAGCTGAGCTTCATAAGGATTCCCCTTTGTGCCGTTGTGCGTTTGCAACGCTATCATAGCACGTTCCGGGGGAAAATTCCACCTCTTTGCTGAAATTGTGTTGTGGAGTTTTTAGTAAAAGGTTTAACTTCCAGAATGTCCACATTGTCGAACCGAAATTGAATTTTGCCTATTTTGGAGAATTGCACAGTTTTGAATGGTAAACTTTGTATAATATAACAGAGATATCCCTGTGGTACGATGTGGTAAAATAGCACCATAAAGGAGGGGTAATTATGCCGATGACAGATAAAAAGAGAAAAACAGATGCGGCCTGGAAAAAGCGAAATTTGGCAACGATAGCTTGCAAATTATACAAAAATGACGCAGAAAAGTTCCGGCAGTACGCAGCCCAACAGGGGAAAAGCGTACAAAGTCTATTACAGGGATATGTGGCGCAGTGTATTGGGCCACTGGAATATCACCCCGGCCCCGGAGGAGAGAAATCAGGGGATAATTCAAGCAATAGCGAAGACAATTAGCAAGGACGGGCCTTTTGGCCCGCCTTTTTGCTTTGGTGACATACGCTCAATTTTGGACGGGGAAAATTCAAAGTCTGTACACCCCCAAATTGATTTCCATGAAAGTCAGAAATCTCTCCTTTTCTTTTCCAAGGAGGTGTGCTATAATTAACCTGTATTTTTCTGCACAAAAGACCAACAAAAGGGCCATGTGCCGGGCATTTCAAATTTTCCGCCGCACATGCCGCGCTTTGGAACGGGGAGGTGACCGGATGAGGCGCGTACTTTCCATTTCAGCGCTGGCGCTGCTGCTGACCGTGCTTTTGTCCGGCTGCCTGTTTAAAGGCGCGGAAGAGCTGTACACGCTGCCGGAGCTGTCCGAGGATTACACCAATTTACAGGACGAGGTGGAGGCGCTGGTGAACAGCGGCCTGGAATACGCCGCGCCCAAGGCCGGGGACAACGCCCAGGCCATCCAGTTCCGGGATCTGGACGGGGACGGGCAATCCGAGGTGCTGGCCTTTTTCCGGGACACCAACGCCGACAACGGAAAGCCCCTGCGTATTTACATCTATCGTAAGACGGAGGCGGGGCTTTATGAGCAGGCCGCCGAGATTGAGGGGGAGGGCAGCGCCTTCCACTTCATCGAATATGTGGCGCTGGACGACTCCGACGCCGTTTCGCTGGTGGTGAACTACCAGATTTCCGACCAAGTGTACTCCCTCAGCGTGTACGCCATTCAGGAGGACACGGTGAGCCTGCTGATGCAGTCCGGCTGCTCCGACTACGCGGTGGCCGACCTGAATGGGGACGGCGTCAACGAGCTGGTTCTGCTTCGGCTGAACAGCACCGGGGAAACCGGAGATCGGGCGGAGTGGTATCTCGGCTCCGACGGGGCGCTGACCCTGGAGGGCACCGCTTCTCTGTCCGACGGGATCGGGAGCATCACCCGCACCCGCAGCAGCAAGCTGGCGGAGGGGGAGACGGCGGTGTTTGTCACCGGCACCTACGGAGATGACGGCGACGATTTGATTACCGATATCATCGCTCTGCGGGACGGGGAACTGACAAACCTGACCCTGGACGAGGAAGAGGGTATCAGTACCTCCACTCTGCGGGAGAATCCCGGCGATGATATCTTCGCCACGGACATCAACAACGATGGGATTTACGAAATTCCTCTGGCGACGGAGCTGACGGCCCTGGGCAGCAGCGACATTTGGCAGGTGGACTGGATGCAGTACCATCTGGACGGAACGGCGGAGCGAATTTGCACGACCCTGTGTGCGCCGGAGGACGGAGACGGATGGTATCTGGAGCTTCCGGATGAATTTTGGGAGCGCTTTTCCGGTATCCTGGGGGCGCTGCGGACAGAGTCCTCCACCAACGAGGAAATCATTGTGACTCTGTACGATTGCTCCGACACCCAGGACATGGAGAGCGAGGCGCTGGGGGTCGAGGATGCCTACACGCCGCTGCTGTCGGTCTACACCATTTCCGGGGCGAACCGTTCTGTTCGCGCTCAGCTGACCGGGCGGTACACTTTGTATGAGGGCAGCGACACCATTTACGCCTTTTCCCTTGAAACGGCCAGCGGCCTGACTCAGGCCCAGGTGGAGGACGGGTTCGGCCTTATGCCCACCGGCTGGTCGGAATAACTGTTCATGATAACCGTATGTATATTGCATTTTAGATAAGGAAAGATAACATCCATGAAGAAGATTCTTGTATTGGAAGACGAAACCAATATCCGCAGCTTTGTGGTTATCAACCTGAAGCGGGCAGGATATGACACCATCGAAGCGGGCACCGGCGAGGAGGCCCTGCTCCAGCTGAAAAACAACCCGGATATTAAGGTGGCGCTGCTGGACATTATGCTGCCCGATATGGACGGGTTTGAGGTCTGCCGCCGCATCCGGGCCAGCAACTCCAAAATCGGCGTGATTATGCTGACCGCCCGCACCCAGGAGATGGACAAGGTGACGGGCCTGATGACCGGCGCAGACGACTATGTGACAAAGCCCTTCTCCCCGGCGGAGCTGACCGCCCGGGTGGACGCCCTTTGCCGCCGCATCGGGGACGACAGCACACCGGAGACGGTGTCCTTCCAGCAGCCCCCCTTTGTGCTGAACACCCGGAACCGCACGCTGGAAAAGAACGGCCAGCGCATCAAGCTGACCCAGGTGGAATACTCCATTATGAAGCTGTTTATGGAGAATCCGGGGAAGGCCCTGTCCCGGGAGGAAATTCTGGACACCGTATGGGGCCGGGATTACTTTGGCGAGGTAAAAATCGTAGACGTAAACATTCGCCGCCTGCGGGTGAAGGTGGAGGACGACCCCCAGAATCCCATCTACATCACAACGGTTTGGGGCTTTGGTTATAAGTGGGATACCTGAACCGGACAGAACGTTCCCCAAACGGCGAAGAAGGACAGGGGGTGAACAGTGTGGATCAGTGGGATGATCTGCTGGAACGCTCCATTGCGGTGCGGATGGCGGCGTTGAACGTGGAGATTCCGCTCCCGGAGGAACCGGAACCGGCGGCTGAACCAGAGCCATTGCCCCCGGAGGAACCGGAAACACCCCTGGAGCAGGAGGAACCAACGGAGGCTCCGCCCCCGGAACCGACTGAGCCGAAGGAACCGCCCGCCGAAGAAACCCCAGTGGAACCGGAGACACCGAATGAGCCTGCGGTTGAGGTCTACGCCCTGCGTCAGTCCGACGGCAGCGCCCCCCTGAAGCCGGGGGAGATTCGCACCGTGACCCTCAATCTGTCCAGCCGGGAACCGGAACCGGAAACACCCCCGCAGGAACCGCCCCGGAAGGCCGGGCGCTTTCATCGGCAAAAACCGGCAGAAAAGCAGCCCCCGGTGGAAAAACCGGCAAAAAAGCGCCCTGCGCCCCAAATCACGCCGGAACCGCCTGTCCGGGAGGACAGCCCCGCCGGGAAAAAGCAAAAAAAGAAGCATATGACCAGCCTCCAGGCCCGCTGGCTGCTCAACAGTATGGGGGCGGTGAGCCTGGTAATGCTGGTAATCGGTGCGCTGGCGGTGGTGCTGCTGACCCATTACTTCTATACCACCATGGCCTCCGGCTTGGAGAACAAGGCCCAGACTGCGGCGGGCTTTTTCGCCAACTATCAGAACGAGGGCGAATACCTGGAGCGGGCAGCGGACTATGTGGCGAACTTCGGGGATGCGGACTCCATCGAGCTGGAGTTCATCGACGCAACCGGGGAGATTATTCTCTCCTCCTACGCCTATCAGCAGACCTCCGGCGTGACGCCGGGAACCAAGGACATCGTGCAGGCGCTGGAGGCGGGCACCCTGACCAGCTGGACGGGGAAGGACCCCGCCACCGGGGAGCGCATTATGGCCGTCTCCGCCCCGGTGGTGCAGAATGGCAGCGTCAAGGGCGTGATTCGTATGGTTACGTCCATGAAGCTGGTAGACCGGCAGCTGGTTATGCTGTCCCTGCTGCTGTTGGCGGTGCTGGCGGCTATTCTGCTGTTGATTTACAGCACGAACCTGTATTTTGTCAAGTCCATTGCCGAACCCATCGCCGCCATTACCGAGACGACGAAGCGCATCGCCGCCGGGAGCTATGGACTGCAAATTGAAAAAGAATATGACGATGAAATCGGGGAGCTGGTAGACACCATCAACGATATGTCGGTGAAGGTCAGCCAGGCGGAAAAGGTGAAAAACGAGTTTATCTCCTCCGTGTCCCATGAGCTTCGCACGCCTCTGACCGCCATCAACGGCTGGGGCGAGACACTGGTGCGCGGGGAGGTCACAGACCGCCGGGATCTGCAAAAGGGCCTGGCGATCATCGTCAGCGAGGCCCGGCGTTTGACAAAAATGGTGGAGGAGCTGCTGGAGTTCTCCCGCATTGAGGACGGCCGGTTCACCCTCCGCATAGAGCAAATCGACATCAAGGCCGAGCTGGAGGACGCGGTGTACACCTACCGGGAGTTCTTCCGGAAGAAGGGCATTTCCCTGGAGTATCAGGACTGTCAGGAGGAATTCCCGCCCATTCCCGGCGACCCGGAGCGGCTGCGGCAGGTCTTTTCCAATCTGCTGGACAATGCGGCCAAGCACGGCGGCAGCGGCAGGCGCATTACCGTCTCTATTCACCCGGACGGGGACTATGTGGCGATCTGTATCCGGGATTATGGGCACGGCATCCCGCCGGAGGAACTGCCCCATGTGAAAACCAAGTTCTATAAGGGCAGCTCCAAGGCCAGAGGCAGCGGCATCGGCCTTGCCGTGTGCGACGAGATCGCCCAACGGCACAACGGCTCCCTGGATATCGAAAACGCCGCCGGAGGCGGGTGTCTGGTCACGCTGAGACTGCCTCTGCGCGGCGAGGGCTAACTCATAAAATTTACAAATAGCCCATTGTAAACGGATGTTCGATTTGATATAATCTTTCCAAGAGACTTGAAAGGAACCTGTCTATTATGTCCAAATCCCAATCGGCAACTGAATGTACCTTCCGCACCCGCATCGGCGGCCAGGCCCTGATCGAGGGCATCCTGATGCGGGGCGTGACCAAACAGGCCATTGTCGTCCGGGCGCCGGACGGAAGTCTGGTCGTCAAGGAGGAGGAGCTGTCCCTGATTAAGGAGAAGTATCCTGTGCTGGGTCTGCCCCTGATTCGGGGGGCTGTGACCTTTATCGCCTCCATGGTCAACGGCGTGAAGGCGCTGATGTTCTCCGCCGAATACTACCCCGACGACCCGGACGCCGCCCAGCAGGAGCCAAGCAAATTCGACCAGTGGTTGGAGAAGCATTTCTCCGATGAAAAGCTCATGAGCCTGATTGTGACCCTGTCGGTGATTTTCGGCGTGGGGCTGTCCATTGTGCTGTTTTTCCTGCTGCCCACCCTGCTGGGGACGGCGGTGACGTTTTTTACTGACAATCTGCTGGTGCGGAATCTGGCGGAGGCCCTGCTGCGGGCCGTGATTTTTATGGCCTATATGATTCTGTGCAGCAAAACCAAGGATATGAAGCGGGTGTTCGCCTATCACGGGGCGGAGCATAAGAGCATTTTCTGCTATGAGCGGGGTCTGCCGCTGACGGTGGACAACGTGCGGGAAATGCCCCGGTTCCATCCCAGGTGCGGCACCAGCTTTATGGTGGTGGTAATTATCGTGTCCATCATCGTGTCCTCCATCGTGTTCTCCGTCTTTCAGGTGCGGAATATGTTCCTGCGGATGCTGGCCCATTTGATTTTGCTGCCCATCATTGTGGGCGTGACCTATGAAATCAATACCTGGTGCGGTCGGGTGGATAACAAGCTGACCCGCGCCATCGCCGCCCCCGGCCTGTGGATGCAGAACTTTACCACCAACGAGCCGGACGACTCCATGATGGAGGTGGCGATCAAGGCCCTGGAGCTGGTGATTCCGGAGGAAAAGGGCAGCGACGAATGGTAAAAAGTGCCTGAGACGGGAGGCGTGCAGCGTGGCAGGAACCTATAACGACCTTTATTTGAACGCCCGGAAGCGGCTCCGCGCCGTGGGCGTGGAGGAGGATCAGCTGGAGGCCCGGGAGCTGATCTGCTATGCCTCCGGAAAGACCCGGGAGGAATTTCTGCGCGACCGGGGCTTTTACGCTTCCGGTGAAATTGAAGAACGCATGGAATGGCTGCTCCGCCGCCGGGAGGCGGGGGAGCCGGTACCTTATCTGATCGGCGAGTGGGATTTTTACGGCATGAGCCTGGACGTGGACAACGGCGTACTGATTCCCCGACCGGATACGGAGGTGCTGGCCCAGCGGGCCATTGCCTGCGCCCAGCAGGTGAAGGAAAGCTGCCGGGTACTGGATTTGTGCGCCGGCTCCGGCTGCGTGGGTCTGGCGGTGGCGAAGCACGTCGCCGGCTGCCGGGTGCTGCTGGCGGACGTGTCCGACGACGCGCTGCGGGTGGCCCGGCGGAACGTCCGGAAAACCGGCCTGCGGGGTCAGGTGGGATGCGAACGGGTGAACGCCCTGGAGCTGCCCCCCAGGGGCGTTGGCACCTTTGACGTGATTGCCTGTAACCCGCCCTATATCCGCCGGGCGGAGTTGGAGACGCTGGATATCTCCGTGCGGGAGTTTGAGCCTTTGCTGGCGCTGGACGGCGGCGAGGACGGGCTGGACTTTTACCGGGCCGTGACCTCCGACTGGCGCACGGCTTTGCGGCAGGGCGGCACCCTGCTCTTTGAGGTGGGCTATGACCAGGCCGATGCCGTGATTGCCCTGATGGAAAAGCGGGGCTTTCGGGAGATTCAGACCTACCGGGACGGTCAGGGCATCCGCCGCGTGGTGGAGGGCCACCTGTAAGCGGCCCGGTTCTGTGATTGCGATATTGAGAAATAAGGAGAAATAGATTTATGGCGACCAAAAAATATACCGTGGAAACAGCCGGCCCCGCAGCGGACCGCAAAAAGGCGTTGGATACGGCCATGGCGCAAATCGAGCGTCAATTCGGAAAAGGCTCTATCATGCGTCTGGGGGAGAACGCCCATCTGGAGGTGGACGCGATTCCCACCGGCTCCCTGTCCCTGGACATTGCGTTGGGCATCGGCGGCGTTCCCAAGGGGCGCATCGTGGAGATTTATGGCCCGGAATCCTGCGGCAAAACCACCCTGGCGCTGCATATCGTGGCGGAGAGCCAGAAGCGAGGCGGCACGGCGGCCTATATCGACGCGGAACACGCCATGGATCCCTATTACGCCCGGGCGCTGGGCGTGGATATCGACTCCATGCTGATTTCCCAGCCGGACACCGGCGAACAGGGCCTTGAGATCTGCGAGCAGCTGGTTCGCTCCGGCGCTGTGGACGTGGTAGTGGTGGACTCCGTCGCCGCGCTGGTTCCCAGAGCGGAGATTGAGGGCGAAATGGGCGACAGCTTTATGGGCGTTCACGCCCGGCTGATGAGTCAGGCCCTCCGTAAGCTGGCGGGCGTGATTTCCAAGACCAACTGCGTGGTCATTTTCATCAACCAGCTCCGGGAGAAAATCGGCGTAATGTACGGCAACCCGGAAACCACCACCGGCGGACGGGCCCTGAAGTTCTACGCCTCCGTGCGAATCGATATGCGCCGCATCGAGGCGCTGAAGGTGTCCGGCGAGGTCATCGGCAACCACACCCGGGCCAAGGTCGTGAAGAATAAGGTAGCGCCCCCCTTCCGGGAGGCGGAGTTTGATATTATGTACGGCGAGGGCATTTCCAAGACCAGCGAGCTGGTGGACATCGGCGTGCGGCTGGATCTGGTGCAGAAAAGCGGCTCCTGGTACTCCATGGGGGAGAACCGCATCGGTCAGGGCAGAGAGGCCGCCAAGCAGTACATGAAGGAGCATCCCGACGTGGCGGACAAGCTGGAGGCGGACATCCGTAAGAACGCCTGGAAGCTGATGAGCAAGCAGTCTCAGGCCGCTTACCGGGCCTCCAACGGCGGAGACAGCCAGGACGCGGAGGCTGAGGACGCAGCCGCAGCAGATCCCTTCGGCCCGGATGAGGAAGAATGAGAATTGACGCGCTGGAGGAATCCAAGCATATCAAGGGGCGGTATCTGGTTCACCTGTCAGATCAAAGCCTGTTGAAGGTGACGGACGTTGAGGTAGTGACCTTTCACCTCTATCCCGGCCGGGAGCTGGACGAGGGGACGTTGGCCGACCTGCGGGAGGCCGCTGGCCGCAGCAACGCCAGGGCGCTGGCGGCCAAATTGATTGGACATCGGCCCCAGTCCCGGAAGGAGCTGCTCCAGCGCATGAAGGAAAAGGGTATCGCCCAGCGCGACGCAGAGGCCGCCGCCGACTGGCTGGAGGAGCTGGGCGTGCTGGACGATGGCGCTTACGCCTGTACAGTGGTGCGGCACTACTCCCAGCGAGGCTACGGACAAAAGAAGCTGGAGGCCGAGCTGTACCGCCGGGGCGTGGGTAAGGAACACTGGGCGGCGGCGCTGTCAGAGGCAGAGCCGCCGGAGAACGGCATCTCTGCCTTCCTTCAGGCCCGGCTCCGGGGCAAGGACCCCAACGACCCCAGGGAAATCAAGCGTGTCTCCGACGCGCTGCTGCGCCGGGGCTACAGCTGGAGCCAAATCAAGGAGGGCCTGCGGGCCTATGGCAGTCAGGTGGAGGAGGATTCCTCCTGCTGAATATACAATACGATAGCAAAGAAATGGAGTTTTGCGGTTTGAATCGTTATCGAGTGGCGTTTATCTCGCTGGGATGCGCCAAAAATCTGGTCAATACCGAGCAGATGATGGCGCTGGTACAGGAGGCCGGACATATCATCGTGGAGGACCCCGCCGAGGCGGATGTGGCGGTGCTGAACACCTGCGGCTTTATCGACTCCGCCAAGGAGGAGGCCATCGACCACATTTTGCAGCTGGCGCAGCTCAAAACCACCGGCTTTCTGCAAAAGCTGCTGGTGACGGGCTGCCTGTCCCAGCGGTATCAGAAGGAGATTCTGGAGGAGCTGCCGGAGGTGGACGGGATGCTGGGCACCGGCAGCTATACGGACATCGTGCCCGCCATCGAGCAGGTGATGCAGGACGAACAGGCCCTGTATTTCGGCAACATCAGCCGCACGGAGGAAAACGGCCCTCGGCTGGTGACTACCCCCTCCTACATGGCCTATTTGAAGATTGCGGAGGGCTGCTCCAACTGGTGCGCTTTCTGTGTCATTCCCTCCCTGCGGGGGAAGTATCGCAGCCGCCCCATGGAGTCCCTGCTGGCGGAGGCCAGAGGGCTGACAGAGGCCGGAGTCAAGGAGCTGATCGTCATCGCCCAGGACATCACCCGGTACGGCACGGACTTTGACGGCAAGCACCATCTGGCCCAGCTGCTGCGGGAGCTGTGTCAGATTCCGGGTTTCCGGTGGATTCGGCTGCATTACCTCTATCCTGACGACTTTGACGACGAGCTGATCGACACCATCGCCCAGGAGCCGAAGATTCTGCCCTATCTGGACATTCCCATTCAGCACTGCAATGACCGGCTGCTGTCCGTCATGAATCGCCGGGGAACCAAGCAAGAGATTTTGGAGCTGTTCGCCAAGCTGCGGGAGCGGATTCCCGGCGTAGTACTGAGAACCAGCCTGATTTGCGGTCTGCCCGGCGAGGGGGAGGCGGAGTTCGAGGAGCTGTGTCAGTTCCTGAACGAGGTCAAAATTGAACGGGCCGGGGTGTTCCAATACTCCGCTGAGGAGGGAACGCCCGCCGCCGCCATGGACAACCAGGTACCGGAGGACGTGGCCGCCCGCCGGGTGGAGCTGATGGTGGATCTACAGTCCCGCATTATGGATGAATTTAACGAGGCCCGTCTGGGCGAGGTGCTGGAGGTGCTGTGCGAGGGCTTTGACCCGGACGCGGGCTGCTACTGCGGCCGCACTTATGCCGACTCCCCGGATATCGACGGACGGGTGTATTTCACGGCGGCGGGGGAGGTTCCGCCGGGCGCCTTTGTGCCGGTTTTGATTACCGGCGTTACGGACGACGGCGACCTGACCGGCGAAATCGAAGACCCTGAGGAGGACGAGGTACAAAATGAATCTGCCCAATAAAATTACCATGTTCCGGGTGATTATGATTCCGGCCTTTCTGGTATTCTGTTATCTGTCCTTCCCCGGAAGTCGTTATATCGCCCTGGCCTGCTTTGTTGTGGCCAGCCTCAGCGACTTTCTTGACGGAAAAATTGCCCGTTCCCGGAACCTTGTCACCGATTTCGGTAAATTTATGGACCCGCTGGCGGACAAATGTCTGGTGACGGCGGCCATGCTGGTATTTGTGGAGTGGGGCCAAATGCCCGCCTGGGTGCTGGCCGTGGTGATTGCCAGGGAGTTTGCCGTCTCCGGACTGCGGATGATGGCGGCCTCCGGCGGCAAAGTCATTGCCGCTGCCTGGTCGGGGAAGGTCAAAACCGCCGCCACCATGGTTTGCGTCATTCTGATGTTCCTGCCCATTCCGGGGTGGCTGAACACGGTCTGTTGGCTGGTGATTTTGGTGACGACGGTGTACTCCGGCGTGGAATACTTCATCAAGAATCGAACAGTCATCGACTGGTCTGATCTGTGAGGCGCAGTATGGAACAAAATCAGGAAAAAGACCTCAAAAAAAGCCCGGTCCCCCTGACCAGATTTGCGATTCGCGCCGCGATTCTGGCGGTGCTGGTGGGCGTGATTGTGCTGCTTCTGTTCGGTATGGTGGGCGGAAACTGGCTGATTGGCGTTCTGGCGGGCTTTTGCTGTCTGATCGGTGTATTTCTCTGCGTCCTTGGGTGGAGCTATTTCAAGGCGCTGGAGCGGTATTATAAGGCCAATCCTCCGGCGGAGACGGAGGACGGGCAGGAGGAACCGGATGAAGCGCCGGAACCGGGCTCTGCGGATTAAAATGGATTCATTTTCAGCGAAATGGAGCGACTATGAAGCAACTTGCAATTTTATTTGACCTGGACGGTACGCTGCTGCCCATGGACTACGAGGAATTTACCGGGGCGTATTTCCGCGCCCTTTGCAAAAAGCTGGCCCCGCTGGGTTACCCGGCCAAGGAGCTGATTGATGCGATTTGGGCCGGGGTGAAGGAAATCGTCAAAAGTGACGGCTCCATGACCGGAGAGGAGCGATTCTGGCGGGAGTTTGCCGGTGTGTTCGGGGAGAGGGTCTATACTGACAAGCCAGTGGTCGATTCGTTCTACAGCAACGAATTTCACACGGCGAAGGTTGCAACACCGCCCACGCCGCTGGCCCGGACAATCGTAGATCTGGCCCATCAAAAGGCGGACACGGTGCTGTTGGCCACCAACCCCATTTTCCCCTACAACGGGGTAATTTCCCGCATGAGCTGGGCGGGGCTGAAGGAGGAGGATTTTGACCTGATTACCTCCTATGAAACCAGCTGCTTCTGCAAGCCCAATCCCCGCTATTATCAGGAGCTGATGGCCCGCCAGGGCCTTTTTCCCGACCAGTGCGTCATGATCGGCAATGATGTCAACGAGGATATCGCCGCCGCCCAACAGGTGGGGATTCGCACGTTCCTGATTACGGATTGCCTTTTGGGTGACCCGGGGACAGTAGAGACGGAACAGGGAACGTTCCAGGACGCTGTCGAATGGGTGAAAAATTTGTAATTTGTAATAAGCCTCCGCTGTCCGGAATGGACGGCGGAGGGTTTTCTGTGAGGTGGAGATTGTTTGGGTCTTTTTTCAACAGGATTCAATCCATCCTCAATATTATGCAGCTTACTGATACTCCCCCAAATTTTATTATGTTACGGGAATCCCCCAACAACGGGAGAAAATTTTGTGAAAAATACCCTTGTAGGTGTTACAATGATACTTTACAAATGAGGGAAAGGAAAAAAGAGTAGCG